>JAGPGQ010000016.1 GCA_018055925.1 Micropruina sp. | reverse complement strand
AGCCTGGCTATTGTCTGGACAATCGCGGGCGTCGCGGCGGTCAGCCTGCTGTATGCGGTCTGGTTGCGTCGCAAGGGGCTCGCCGAGGACGAGGGTACCCCTCGCATGCGAGAGATCGCCAAGGCCGTGCAGGAGGGCGCCGCCGCGTACCTCAACCGCCAGTTCCGCACCCTCGGCATCTTCGTCGTGATCGCGTTCGGCCTGCTCTTCCTGCTGCCCGGCGACCTGACGGTGAAGCTCGGACGGTCACTGTTCTTCCTGGTCGGCGCAGGTTTCTCGGCCGCCATCGGCTACCTCGGCATGTGGCTGGCGGTGCGGGCCAACGTCCGCGTGGCCGCCGCCGCGATGCGCCCGAACGGACGGCACCAGGGCGCCACCATCGCGTTCCGCACCGGCGGCGTGGTGGGCATGAGCGTCGTCGGCCTGGGCCTGCTCGGAGCGGCCGCGGTCGTGCTGCTGTTCCGCGACCAGGCTCCGTCGGTGCTCGAAGGCTTCGGTTTCGGCGCGGCCCTGCTGGCCATGTTCATGCGGGTCGGCGGCGGCATCTTCACCAAGGCCGCCGACGTCGGCGCCGACCTGGTCGGCAAGGTCGAGCAGTCGATCCCCGAGGACGATCCGCGCAACGCCGCCACGATCGCCGACAATGTGGGCGACAACGTCGGCGACTGCGCCGGCATGGCAGCCGACCTGTTCGAGTCCTACGCCGTCACGCTGGTGGCCGCGCTGATCCTGGGCCGGGCCGCCTTCGGCGAGCAGGGCCTGGTGTTCCCGCTGATCGTGCCCGCCCTGGGCGCGCTGACCGCGGTGATGGGCATCGCGATCACCCGGATCCGGGGCGAGGAGTCCGGCCTGACCGCGATCAACCGCGGCTTCTACATCTCGGCCGCGGCCGGCGCCGTGCTGGCCGCCGTCGCCGCCTTCGTCTACCTGCCGGCGCGGTTCGCCGACCTGCCCGGTGTGCCCGACCTCGTCCGGACGCTGCCCGGCGACCCGCGGCTGATGGCCGCCGCCTCGGTGGCGATCGGCATCGTGCTGGCCGGCGTGATCCTGTGGCTCACCGGCTACTTCACCGGCACCGACTCGGCACCCACCCGGCACGTGGCGCGCACCTCGCTGACCGGCCCGGCGACCGTGGTGCTGTCGGGCATCGGGGTCGGCTTCGAGTCCGCGGTGTACACCGCCGGCATCATCGCCGCGGCGATCTGCGGGGTCTTCCTGATCTCGGGCGGCTCGATGATCCTGTCGCTGTTCATGATCGCGCTGGCCGGCTGCGGCCTGCTCACCACGGTCGGCGTGATCGTGGCCATGGACACCTTCGGCCCGGTCTCGGACAACGCGCAGGGCATCGCCGTGATGAGCCACGACGTGGACGCCGACGGCGAGGCCACGCTGACCGCGTTGGACGCCGACGGCAACACCACCAAGGCGATCACCAAGGGGATCGCGATCGCCACCGCGGTGCTCGCCGCCACCGCGCTGTTCGGCTCCTACACCGACGCCGTCAACCACTCGCTCGGATCGCTCACCGAAGCCGCCGGCGACGCCATCGTGGCGTCCATGCTGAGCTACGAACTGGTCTCGCCGATCACCCTGGTCGGCGTGATCCTGGGCGCGGCCACCGTCTTCCTGTTCTCCGGGCTGGCGATCGACGCGGTCACCCGGGCGGCCGGCGCGATCGTCTTCGAGGTCCGCCGGCAGTTCGCCGAGATCCCCGGCATCATGACCGGCGAGGCCCGTCCCGAGTACGGCCGGGTGGTCGACATCTGCACCCGGGACTCGCTGCGCGAACTGGCCACGCCCGGCCTGCTGGCCGCCTCGGCCCCGGTCGCCGTCGGCTTCGGGCTGGGGGTCGGGCCGCTGGCCGGCTTCCTCGCCGGCGCGATCGTCGCCGGCGTGCTGATGGCGGTGTTCCTGGCCAACTCGGGCGGCGCCTGGGACAACGCCAAGAAGCTCGTCGAGGACGGCCACTACGGCGGCAAGAACTCGCCCGCCCATGACGCCACCGTGATCGGCGACACCGTCGGCGACCCGTTCAAGGACACCGCCGGGCCTGCGATCAACCCGCTGATCAAGGTGATGAACCTGGTCGCCGTGCTGATCGCGCCCGCCGTCGTCGCGATCTCGGTCGGCGAGGGCGCCAACCCGGTGCTGCGGATCGCGATCGGCACGCTGGCGGCCGTGATCGCCGTGGGTGGCGTGATCTGGTCGCGGGTGCGGGCGCACAAGGTGGACCAGGAGGCGCGGCTCGAACGCGAGATGCATCTGCTCGACGAGCCCGAGCAGGCCTGATCCGTACGATTCGGTAACGAATACGCACTTCTGCCTAGTATCTGACCTGACAGTTATGGTTTCCTTAGGGTGAACATCAACCAGGGGGGAAACATGTTCACCAACGATCGCGCTGCCATTTCCGCAGCGATTCTCGACGGCACAATCCAGCAGGTCCAGGCCGAGCCGAGCCAGCAGCGCCGGTACACCCGGACGATCGCCGTGCGCGGCTACGTGCTCGCCGGCGGAGGCTCCGGCAGCACCGCCGGCACACATCGCCCGTTGCGGTAGGCAAGGTCACAGCCCGGTTTCAATCCGCCGGGTCGGTTGTCCACGGTTTTCTCATGCGTCAGGATGCGGCCATCCCTGTCGTCTCTTGGAGGAGTAACCGTGAGCCCCACTCACAAGCGGATTCGGGTGGCTCTGGCGGCCATGGCGACGCTCAGCGTCACCGCGCTGTCGGCGTGCGCCAACTATTCGCAGCCATCGCCCAGCGTCACCGACGCCGGGCCCGCCGCCGCGCCCGCGCTGGTGTCGCCCGGCAAGCTGACCATGTGCACCCACCTGTCGTACAAGCCCTTCGAATTCAAGGACGATGCCGGCAACGTGGTGGGCTTCGACGTCGACCTGGTCGACCTGATCGCCAAGAAGCTGGGCGTGACGACCGAGATCGTCGACATCGAGTTCGAGCAGATCACGGCCGGCACCGTGTTCACCACCAAGAAGTGCGACCTGGGCGCCGCGGCGACGACGATCAACGAGAAGCGTCAGCAGGCCACCCTGTACTCCGACGGCTACTTCGCGGCCACGCAGGCGCTGCTGGTGAAGGCCGACTCGGGGATCACCGGGCTCGAGGGGCTCAAGGGCAAGCTGCTGGCCGTCCAGACCGGCACGACCGGCATGCAGTACGCCGACAAGAACGCGGACACCTACGGCTACACGACGAAGGAGTTCGACGACATGCCGAAGGGCGCCAACGCCGTCCTCGGCGGTACCGTCGCGGGTGCCATCAACGACAACGGCGTGCTTTACGACTTCGCCAAGGAGAACCCGACCACCAAGGTCGTGGCCGAGTTCGCCACCAACGAGCACTACGGCATCAACGTCGCGAAGGACAACACCGCACTGATGGCGGTGATCAACGAGGTCATCGCCACCGCAAAGTCGGACGGCAGCTACAACGACATCTACAAGAAGTGGTTCGGGGTCGACGCGCCCAACTGATCCCTGACGGCAGATCGTGAGTCCGCTTTCCGGCCCGGGTATGTGTCGGCCGGGAACGGACTCGTAGCTGCCCCGAACTCGAGGAGCCCTCATGTCTGCCACAACCTCCGACCCGCCGGTTCGCAAGAGGAAGCTGTCACCACGCAAACGGGCGCAGCGAATCCGGATCGCTCAGTACATCGTCCTGGCGTTGGTCTTCCTCGCCCTGGTCATGTTCGCCGACGGCGGCCAGATCCAGCGCGCCTTCTTCCGCCCGGACATCATTGCGCTCACCTTCGGCCCGCAACTGCTGTACGCCTTCCTCAACACGCTGGCCTACACCGCCGGCGCCTTCGTGGTCGGGTTGCTGTTGGGCACCGTGCTGGCCCTGATGCGGCTGTCCCAGGTGGCGCCCTACCGTTGGCTGGCCAGCATCTACATCGAGTTCTTCCGTGGCGTCCCGGCGATCATCGTGTTCATCGCCTTCGGCTCGCTGGCGCTGGCCTTCCCGGGTCTCATCTTCCCCTTCGATCCCTACGGCACCGTCTGGGCGGCGTTGGGCCTGGTCGCCGCCGCCTACATGGCCGAGACCATCCGGGCCGGCGTCCAGGCGGTGCCCAAGGGCCAGGTGGAGGCGGCCCGCTCGCTCGGCATGCCGTCCGGCATGGCGTTGAGCAAGATCGTCCTCCCACAAGCCTTCCGGATCGTCACGCCGCCGATGACCAACGAGTTGATCCTGCTCACCAAGGACTCGTCTCTGGTCTACGTGCTGGGCCTGACGAAGTCGGCCTTCGAACTGACCAAGTACGGTCGCGACTTGGCCACCACCCACTCCAACCTGACCCCGCTGGTGATTGCCGGCCTGTGCTACCTGGTGATCACTCTGCCTCTCTCATTCGTCGTCCGGCGGATGGAAGCCAAGTCCCAGAAGGCCCGGTGACCCGATGACCACCACCACGATCCCCTCCGGCAACCGCGAGGACGAGATCCAGATCTACGGCCTGCACAAGAGCTTCGGCCAGATCGAGGTGCTCAAGGGCATCTCCACGATCATCCGGCGCGGCGAGGTGGTCTGCGTGATCGGCCCGTCCGGTTCCGGTAAGTCGACCCTGCTGCGCTGCGTGAACCTGCTCGAGCAGCCCACGCAGGGACGGGTGTTCATCCTGAACGAGGAGATCACCGATCCGGACGCCGACGTCGACGCGATGCGCACCAAGATGGGCATGGTGTTCCAGCAGTTCAACCTCTTCCCACACCTGACGGTGCTGGAGAACTGCACCATCGCGCCGATCAACGTCCTGAAGAAGGGCAAGGCCGAGGCCGAGCGGAACGCGCTGAAAAACCTCACCATCGTCGGCCTGGGCGAACGCGGGGACGCCTACCCGGCGCAGCTGTCCGGTGGCCAGCAGCAGCGGGTGGCGATCGCGCGGGCGCTGTCGATGAACCCCGAGTTGATGCTGTTCGACGAGCCCACCTCGGCCCTCGACCCCGAACTGGTCGGCGACGTGCTGTCGGTCATGCGCGACCTGGCGAAGACCGGCATGACCATGATGGTGGTGACCCACGAGATGGCCTTCGCCCGCGACGTGGCCGACCGGGTGATCTTCATGGACGGCGGCGTGATCGTCGAGGAGGGTCATCCCGACGACGTCATCGGCAACCCGCAGGAGGAGCGCACCCGCACCTTCCTCAAGCGGGTGCTCGACCCCACCCACGTCGACGCCGGCGAGGAGGACGAGGCGTACCGGCGGCGGCACGCCGCGGACGAGGCGAAGAAGGCGGCCGGGGCCGAGTGAGCCCCGTCGTCCGGCCCGTGGAGGTCGTGCGACGGTAGGGTGCCTGACATGCAGGCCGATCCAGGGACGCGCAAGCGTGTGCTGTTCCTCTTCTCCGACACCGGGGGCGGACACCGCTCGGCCACCCTGGCCCTGATCGAGGCGCTCGGCCTGGAGTTCCCGGACACCTTCGACTGCTCGATGGTGGACGTCTTCCGGGACTACCTGCCGGCGCCGCTGCGCTACGCGCCCGAGATCTATCCGCCGATGACGAAGTTCCCGGAAACCTGGGCGATCTCGTACAAGGCGACCAACGGGAAGCGCCGGTCGCGGGCCGTGATCCGGGTGCTCTTCCCGTACGTCGCCCGGGCGATCCGGCGGCTCTACCGGGAGCACCCGGCCGACATCATCGTGTCGGTGCACCCGCTGGTGAACACCGGGATGCTGCGCACCATGAAGTCGAGTCCGACGCCGTTCATGACCGTGGTCACTGACATGGTCACCACGCACGCGTTCTGGTTCGACCGCCGGGCCGACCTGGTGGTGGTGCCCACCGAGGAGGCCCACGACGTCGCCGTGGAGTACGGCATCCCGGCCGGCAACGTCCGGATCGTCGGACTGCCGGTCGCCGAACGGTTCCGAGTGCCGCCGGCCGACCCGCTGGCGTTCCGCGACGCCCAGGGCTGGCGGCGCGACCTGCCGGTGATCCTGGTGGTCGGCGGGGGCGACGGCATGGGCCCGATGGAGGCCGTGGTCAAGGCGATCAACGAGGCCCGGCTGAAGGCCACCCTGGTCGCCATCTGCGGCCGCAACGAGGCCCTGCAGGAGCGGCTGCGGGCACTGGCGTGGCACATGCCGCACCACATCTACGGGTTCACCAGCCAGATGCCCGAGTTCATGGCGGCCGCCGACATGCTGGTCACCAAGGCGGGCCCCGGCACCATCAGCGAGGGGTTCATCGCCGGCCTGCCGCTGGTGCTGTACGCCCGGCTGCCCGGCCAGGAGGACGGCAACGTCAGCTACGTGGTCGACAAGCGGGCCGGGGCGTGGGCGCCGCGCCCGCACCAGGTGGTGGAGGCCGTCCGGCGGTGGGTGGAGGACCCGCAGGCGCTGGCCCGGGCGGCCGAGGCCAGCCGGCGAGTGGCGAAGCCGAACGCCGCCCGGCAGATCGCCCGGATCATCGCCGACCGGGTCGGGGTCTACAGCACCCGCGAGGATGTCTGAGCCGGGCCCTCGTCATCGAAGCTGTTCACCATGAACTGGGCGGCCCGGACGAGGTAGTCGCGCAACTCGGCGTCGTCGTCCGGCTCGAGCGCCAACCCGTCCACCGCGGCCAGCATGTGCTTCAGCCAGCGGTCCCGCTGGGTCGGGGTGACCGCGAACGGCGCGTGCCGGATCCGCAGCCGGGGATGCCCGCGCTGCTCGCCGTAGGTCTTTGGCCCGCCCCAGTACTGTTCCAGGAACATCCGCAGCCGGTCGGCGGCCGGTCCGAGGTCCTCCTCGGGGTACATCGCCCGCAGCGGCGGATCACCGGCCACGCCGGCGTAGAAGGCGTCCACCAGCGCCACGAAGGTCGGGTGCCCGCCCACCCGGTCGTAGAGGGTGTCACCGGCGCTCTGCATGGCCTCACGATAGGCCCCCGGCACCCCGACACGCCGCGGGTTGGGATTATTGGTCACCATGACTATTCTGGATGTTCGAGCTATGACGACACAGACCAGCGAACGCAGACGAGTAGACCAAGTGAGCCCGACCGAGACCCTAGAGATCACCGAGAAGAAGACCGAGCAACCGAGCGACGCCACCCCCGAAGAGAAGTCCACCCCCGAGAAGAAGAAGCTGTTCAACCTGCCGCAGATCGGCGGCGGTGCCCTGACCGCGATCACCATGGCCGTGGTCGGCTCGCGCTTCGGCGCGGCCGGCACCATCCTGGGCGCGGGCCTGGCCAGCGTCATGTCGGCCACGATCAGCACCCTGTACACCCGGGGGCTGGAGCGGACCTCCGTCCGGGTCAAGACCATCGTGGGCTCGCGGAACGGCTCCAAGGGCGGCCGCACCGTGGCCGTGTCCAAGAAGACCGTCGAGTCCGGCCCGGCGCGCTGGCGCCGGCCGCTGCTGCTGATCGGCGGCATGGTGGTCACCTCGGCGGTCACGTTCGTGCTGGCCATGGGCGTGGTGACCGGCTGGGAGTTCGGCCGCGGCGAGACCCTGGACGGCCGGAAGGGCACTACCATCGGCCAGGTGAGCAAGCCCCGGGCGTCCGCCACGCCGGTGGATCCGTCCGCCAGCGCGACGCCGACCCCGTCCGCCACCGAGGCCAGTGAGGATCCGACCGCCTCGGCCACGCCGACGGCGACCGCGACGTCCACCTCGACCCCGGAACCGACGGCATCGCCGACGGCCGAGGCCACCCCGACCGCGCGGGCGTCGGCCACCGAGACGGGCCCGGCCACGGTCGAGTGACGATCCACGACAGCCATCCGTTCGAGGGCGGAACGCCGCGGCGGCCGCTGCGGCGGTTCCGTGGACGGCTGCCCGCGCCGGTGACCATCTGGGCCGCTCGCCCGGAGGCGCCGGCCGGGTTGACCGTCTCGTCGGTGCTGGTCGCCGACGGGGAGCCGGGTGAGGTGGTCGGCCTGATCGACCCGGCGTCCGACCTGTACGACGCGCTGCTCGAGACCCGCGCCTGGGCGGTCAGCCTGCTCTCCTACGAGGACCGGCAGCTCTCCGACGCCATGGCCGGCCTGGCGCCCGCACCCGGCGGCCCGTTCCGGCTGGCCCGCTGGCGGGCCACCGATTGGGGCCCGGTGCTGGCCACCTCACCCGGCTGGCTGGGCGTCCGGCTGGAGGGTTCGCCGGTCGGGGCCGGCTGGTCGATGCTGGTCCGGGGTATCGTCGAACGGGTGGAGATCGACGAGTCGGTCGCCCCCGTCGCCTACGTCCGGGGACGATACCGACAGCTGTGAGTTCACCATGCTTTAACGCCGGGGGCTACAGAAATTTGACCCCACAGGGTGTAATAGTTCCTCGACACGTTGTTCGCGAGGCCCGTGAGGAGTGCGGTGACTGTCATCGGAGTGGTTCTCAGTTCCGTCGCCGGAGCGGCCCTCCTGGGAATCATATTCGTGACACGTCAGGCGATCATCCGCCGGCGCCGCCGGCACCCGTCGATGCTTCCCTGGTTCTGGAAGGGCTCCGCGCCCCCGGTTCAGTTCCCCTCCGATGACGAGCGGACGGTGTTGACCGGGCCGCCGCCGGTGTCCCCGAAGGCGTCCGGCACCCACAAGAGGTAGAGCGCGCCCAGGGTTGCCGCGCCCACCAGGCCCACCGGCAACCCGGTGAGCGCCACCAGCAGCGGGAGCAGCGCGTCGCGGCGCACCGGTGAGCGCAGCAGGAACAACGACCCGGCCACGAAGGCGGCGGCGCCGAGAATCGCCAGCCACCCCGGGACGTCCGGTCCCGGCAGCGGCATCAGCGTCCACAACCCCGCCAGCCCGACCACGACGGACGTGCAGACCAGCGCCCGCACCAGCCACACGTCACTGGCCCGCGCCGCCCCCTCGCGCTGCAGCGGGCCGAGCCGCCGATCGAACCAGGCGCCGACGGCCAGCGCCACCGCGGCCACCAGCAACAGCACCCAGCCGGCCACCGGTGCCGCCCGCCCACCCAGGTTCTGCAGGCACCAGGCGGCCGCCAGCCAGGCGCCCAGCACGGCGGCGACCAGCGCCGCGAACCCCACCCGGTGGAACTGCCAGTAGCGGGCCAGCGACGCGCCCGTCCAGAGCACCAGCGCCCGGAAGGCGGGCGCCCGGAACCGGGCCGTCTGCGGATCCGGGTCGCGGAGCGCCTGTCGGAAGACCTCGTCGGCCGCGGCGCAGCGGGGGAACCGTTCGGCCGCCGGCGCCTCCCGGGCCAGTCCCGCCAGATGGTCGTGCAGCACCACGGCGAGGGTATGTCGTCCATAGCTCGCGACCAGTCCCCACAGCGCCCCCGGCACACTGCCCAGATCGGTGCCGCCGACCGGCACCGACACCCAACGATGGACGTAGTCCGGTGGGGGTTGATCGGCGGGTGGCTGCGGCAGCAGGGCGTCCAGTTCACCGGGCAGCGGGGCGGGCGGGCCGTACCAGAACGGCGTGGTCACGGTGAACCCGCGGGGCGAGTCCACCTGCAACCGGACGCCGGTGGTGCTGGTGTTCGAGCCGGGGGGCAATGCAAACGGCATGTGCCCGACTATCGACCGCCGCCGCCCCGCTGGCAAGGGGTAACCTCGGCCCACGAGGAGAGGGGCGGCGGTGCGTGCGCTGGCGAAGACGACGACCGGGTCCGGCCTGGAGCTGATCGAGCGGGCCGAACCGGCCTGCGGACCCTGGCAGGTCAAGATCCGGGTGCTCCGGGCCGGACTGTGCGGCACCGACCTGCACCTGCAGGATTGGGACGAGTGGGCCGCCGGCCAGGTGCGGGTGCCGCAGACCATCGGGCACGAGTTCTTCGGCGAGATCGTCGAGGTGGGCGCCGAGGTCAAGGAACTCAAGCCCGGCGACACCTGCTCGGCCGAGGGGCACATCGTGTGCGGCTACTGCCGCAACTGTCGCGCCGGCCGCCGCCACCAGTGCATCCGCACGGTCGGCCTGGGAGTGAACACCGACGGCGCGTTCGCCGACTACGTGGTGGTACCGGTGGAGAACGTCTGGCGGCACCCCGACTGGGTGGGGCCCGACCTGGGCGCGCTGTTCGACCCGCTCGGCAACGCGACGCACACCGCCCTGCAGTGGCCCCTGGTCGGCGAGGACGTGCTGATCACCGGCGCCGGGCCGATCGGGGTGATGGCCGCCGCGATCGCCCGGCACGCCGGCGCCCGGCACGTGGTGGTCACCGACGTGACCGACTTCCGGCTCGCGCTGGCCGAGCGGGCCGGCGCCGACCTGGTGGTGAACACCACCCGCACCCGGATCGCCGAGGCGCAGCGGATGCTCGACATGCGCGAGGGGTTCGATGTGGCGCTGGAGATGTCCGGTTCGCCCGTGGCGGTCGGCGAGGTGATCGACAACCTGACCCACGGCGGCCGGGTGGCCATGCTCGGGCTGCCGAAGAGCCCCTACCCGATCGACTGGGGCAAGGTGATCACCCACATGCTGACGGTCAAGGGCATCTACGGCCGCGAGATGTTCGAGACCTGGTACCTGATGACCTCGATGCTGTCGACGTCCCCGCGGCTCGTCGACGCGGTCACCTCGGTGATCACCCACACGTTCCCGGCTGAACGCTGGGCGGAGGCGTTCGACGTCGCCCGCTCGGGCCAGTGCGGCAAGGTGCTGCTGGACTGGAGCTGAGTAGTACGTTCGGGGCATGTACGGAGCGTTGCGCGACGAGCTGACCGCGACCCTGGACGAGATCCGGGCCGCCGGCCTGTACAAGACCGAACGCGAGCTGGGCACTCCGCAGGCCGCCCGGATCGCCACCGGAGACGGTCCGGCGCTCAACTTCTGCGCCAACAACTACCTGGGCCTGGCCGATCATCCCGAGGTGCTCGCCGCCGCCCGCGAGGGGCTCGACACCTGGGGCTTCGGCATGGCGTCGGTGCGGTTCATCTGCGGCACCCAGACCCAGCACCGGGCGCTGGAGCGCGAGCTGGCCGGCTTCCTCGGCACCGCGGACGCGATCCTGTACCCGTCCTGCTTCGACGCCAACGGGGGCGTCTTCGAGGCCCTGTTCGAGGCCGGTGACGCGATCATCTCCGACGAACTCAACCACGCGTCCATCATCGACGGCGTCCGGTTGAGCAAGGCCGCCCGCCACCGGTACCGCAACGCCGACCTGGACGACCTGGAGGCGCAACTGCGGGCGACCGCCGGCGCCCGTCGGCGGGTGATCGTGACCGACGGCGTGTTCTCGATGGACGGCTCCTACGCCCCGCTGCCGGGCATCTGCGACCTGGCCGAGGCCTACGGCGCCCTGGTGTTCGTGGACGACTCGCACGCGGTCGGATTCGTCGGCGACAACGGCCGAGGCACCCCGGAGCTGTTCGGCGTCGCCGACCGGGTCGACATCCTCTCCGGAACCCTCGGCAAGGCGCTGGGCGGGGCGTCCGGCGGCTACATCGCCGCGCACGCCGAGATCGTCGACCTGCTGCGGCAGCGGTCCCGGCCGTACCTGTTCAGCAACTCGGTGGCCCCCAGCGTGGTCGCCGGCTCCCGGCGGGCGCTCGAACTCGTCGCGGGTTCGTCCGCGGCCCGGCAGCGGCTGGCCGCCAACGCCGCCCGGTTCCGGGAACTGATGGCCGCCGAGGGCTTCGAGCTGCTGCCCGGCAGCCACCCGATCGTGCCGGTGATGTTCCCCGGCGAGGACGGCGCCCGCCGGGCCGTCCGGATCGCCGACCACATGCTCGGCGCCGGCGTGTACGTGATCGCGTTCAGCTTCCCCGTGGTGCCGCGGGGACGGGCCCGGATCCGAGTGCAGGTGTCGGCGGGCCACAGCCCGTCCGACATCGAGACCTGCGTGGCCGCGTTCGTCAGCGCGCGACGAGCCTGCGGGTGAGCAGCGTGCCGCCCGCGGTCGCCATCGGGAAGACGATCAGGCCCAGGGCCGGCACCGACAGCAGCAGGAACGCGGGGACGGCGAAGCCGAGCACCACCCAGGGGTCCCGGGCGAGCAGTTCGCTGCGCTGAGCCAGGGTCCGGATGCCGCGCCGGCCGGCGGCCGACCCGATCATCTCGATGCCGATCATCCAGCCGCCGAAGACGGCCGAGCCGACGGCGGTCAGGAAGCCGCCGATCCCGGGGATCAGGCCGATGACCAGCAGCCCGAGGCCGACCGGGACGCTGACCGCGATCACGCCGGCCAGGTGGGTGATCGCCGACCAGATGGCGCGCAGCGGACCCTCGTCCGGCTGCCGGTCGAACGAGCCCGCGCGGGCGTCGATCTCCTCGGAGATCCGGTCGTACAGGGGAGCGCCCAGCGCCAGGGTGGTGGCGGTGAACACCAGGACCAGCAACAGCCCGCTCAGCCCGACCACCAGTGCCGATACCAGGGCGCGCAGTGCCTCCACGCCCGTCCAGCCCTCGGCGAACGGGGTGGCCCAGACGGCGATCCGGGGTGCCACGAAACTGGCGCTGACGAACAGCACCAGGAACAGCACCGACGTGATCAGCGGCGGGATCAGGCCAAGTCCGAACAAGCGGGCGCGCCGCAGCACCAGACCGGCTCCGGTGACCAGCAGTCCGATACCGGACGCCAGTCCCCTGATCGGAGCGGTCCGCGGACGGACCGACGACGTCATACCCACGGCCTCCCTCCCCATTCAAGGCCAGCGGTGTCGCCCACTGTAGTTCAGATGGCTGCCGCAAGGGCAATCAATGTCTCGGAGCACCCGGCGTCCAGCTTCAGGGTGGCCATCGGATCGCCCCGGGTGGACCCGCGGTTGACGATCGCGACCGGCTTGCCGGCCTTCGCCGCGTGCCGGACGAACCGCAGCCCGGACATCACCGTGAGCGACGATCCGGCGACCAGCAGGGCGTCGGTGGAGTCGACGGCCGCATAGCTCGCCCGCACCCGGTCGGCCGGCACGGTCTCGCCGAAGAACACCACGTCCGGCTTCAGCAGGCCGCCGCACCGGTCGCAGGGCAGCACGACGAAGTCGTCCCAGCGATCCACCACGGCGTCCCCGTCGGGGCGCAGCCGATCGTCCAGTTCGGCGCGGCCGGCAGCCACGGTGCCCTCGAGACCGGGGTTGGCGCGTTCCAACCGGTGCTGCAGGCCGGTCCGCGACGAGACCGCCCCGCAGTCGAGGCAGCTCACCCGGTCGATCCGGCCGTGCAGGTCGATCACCCGCGGGCTACCGCCGGCACTGTGCAGGCCGTCGACGTTCTGGGTGATCACGGTGTCCAGGCCGCTGCCGCTGAGCGCGGCCAGGGCGTGGTGCCCGGGGTTGGGCCGGGCGGCGCCGAAGCTGCGGAAGCCGAGCAGCGAGCGGGCCCAGTAACGCTGGCGCACCGACGCGGAGCCGATGAAGTCGTCGTACTGGATGGGGTTGGCCGGCCGGGCGTCCGGCCCGCGATAGTCGGGGATCCCCGAATCGGTGCTCATCCCGGCGCCGGTCAGCACCGTCCATCGTCGTCCGCGCAGCAGCCCGGCCAGCCGTTCGATCACGGTGTCAGATTAGGCTGGGTGGATGCCCATGCCAGACTTCGTCGCCGAACTGCGCGCCAAGGTGGGACACGCCATGCTCTGGCTGTCCGGTTCGACCGCGGTGATCCTGCGGCCGGGAGCGGCCGGCGAGGAGGTCCTGCTGGTCCGGCGCGGGGACGACGGGAGCTGGTCGCCGGTGTGCGGCATCGTCGATCCCGGCGAGGATCCGCACCTGGCGGCCGTCCGAGAGACGGCCGAGGAGGCCGGCGTGCTGATCGAGGTGGAGCGGCTCGCGTGGCTCAGCGTCACCGATCCGGTGATCTACGACAACGGCGACGTCACCCAGTACATCGACCACACCTTCCGCTGCCGGTGGGTCAGCGGCGAGCCCGAGCCGGACGGGGACGAGACCACGGAGGCGCGCTTCTTCGCCGTCGACCGGCTGCCGGACATGCCCCGGAACTACGCCGAACGCATCGAGATGGTGCTGGCCGACCGGGTCGAGACGATCCTGGGACGTCCCTGAGCCCGGCCACCGCGCGGCTCAGCCGCGTCGCGCGATCTGCCAGCGGAAGCCGACCAGTCCCTGGTGGACGGTCTCCAGCAGCCGCTGGGCGCCCTTGTCGTTGTCCAGCGTGAGCGGCTCGGACGTCGACGGCGGGGCGTCCGCGTTGGGCCACTCGTGCCACCACACCCGGGCCGGTAGCCGGAGGTGGTGGAACTGGACGCGCACCTGCAGGTCCTGCACCCGTCCGGTGGCGGCCCGCCGGAACACCGGAGGCGGGGGAGTGCGGTACCAGAACGTGGTCTCGAGCTCCAGGCAGGTGGTGCCGCCCGGCCGGAGCGGCTCGTCCAACTCGACGTCGACCGCGAACAGGCCCTTGCCGACCGCGTAGAGGCGGCCGGCCCGGCCGCCCCGGAGCACCCGGACGGTGGCGGTGTCGGTGTCGAACACGTACGGGTAGCGGTCCATCGGCTCGATGGCCCGGATCACCTGCCGGGTGCGATGTGACTCGGGCAGCCCGTCCGGTCCCACCCGGTGCACGTCGCGCACCGACACCGTGCGGTAGCGCCGCGGTGGGAGGGTGCCGCCGTTGACCTGGTCGCAGCCGATCACGGCGTCGGCGCCGGACGTGGACGCCAGCCGCAGCAGGGAGGCGGTGTGCTGCGGGGACATCTCGAACGCCTCGATGAACCAGCGCAGCGTGCCCAGGCTCAACGAGCGTCCGTTCAGCGCCCGGTACACCCGGTCCTTCAGCTTGCGGGGCAGCGCCTGGTCGTCGACGGGTTGCAGCCCGTTGTTCCACAGGTAGTCGGCGAGTACCAGGCAGATGGCACTCTGATGCAGGTCATGATTCTGGCGGCGGCCGATACGCGTCTGCCAGCGGTGCGCGTATGGGGGGTCCATCAAGAGCTCGCGAAGCTTGGCGGAGGTGCCGCCGATGGCGTTTCTGTCCATCGGATCCTTCTTGGGGGGTGGTTCTGCTCCGCAGCTTAGTGAAACAAAGGCTTTCGACCAACCGAATGGACGAAATCTGGCGGCCGGAGAAAGCAGTGGCCCGTCCTCGGGGCATCAGGCGGCGGGCGGCGCCACCCGTTCGATGAACTCCCGCGACCGGGCGAAGATCGCCTCGGCGTCATTGTCCAGGGTGGCCACGTGATAGGAGTCTTCGAGCATCACCTGGGTGACGTCGGCCGAACCGACGCGTTTCAGGAAGGTCCGCCACGAGATCGGCGGGATCACGTGGTCGGTGCGCGAGGTGAACAGCAGCACCGGCAGCCGCAGGTGGGGCAGGTCCTCGACCACGATCCGCCACAGCAGGGTCTGGCTGTACATCGCCTGCAGCGGGTTGCGGTCGTAGGCCAACTCGGTGACGCCGGGCTTCTTGATGTCGCCGGCGAGGCCACCCAGGGCGGGGACGAGGTGCCGCAGCACCGGCAGGATCGTCAGCCGCGGGTCGTTGTGGGCGAAGATCGGGTTGACCAGCACCAGCCCGGCCAGCGCCGGCTTCTCCTGCGCCAGCTTGGTGACCAGCAGCCCACCCATCGACTGTCCACAGGCGACCACGGTCGTGCAACGTGCGGACAGTTCGGTGTAGGCCCGTTCGAGTTCGCCGTACCAGTCCTGCCAGCGGGTGTCGTTCAGGTCGCGCCAGTGCGTCCCCATCCCGGGCAGCAGGGGAACCCGGACGGTGTAGCCGGCCCGCGCCAGGTGGTCGGCCCAGCCGCGCATCGACTGCGGGGTGCTGGGGTAGCCGTGGCACAGCAGCACGCCCACCGCGGAGCCGTCGATCGCGATCGGCTCCGCGCCGGGCAGCACCGTCATGGTCAGGCGACGAACGTCGCGTTCAGCGTGATCGGCACCGAGAGCGCCTGGGAGACCGGGCAGCCCTTCTTGGCGTCCTCGGCGAACGCGAGGAACTGCTCCTCGGTCAGGCCGGGGACCTTGGCCACCACGGTCAGGTCGCTGCCGGTGACCCCCTCGCCGGGCTGGAAGCCCACCACGGCGGTGGTGTCCACCGACGCGGCCGGGGTGCCGTTGCCGGCGAGCGCGTGCGAGAGCGCCATCGAGTAGCAGGCCGCGTGGGCCGCGGCGATCAGCTCTTCAGGGTTGGTCGTGCCGGCGCCCGATTCGGCGCGCTTGGCCCACGTCAGGTCGAACCGTGCCGCACCGGAGGTGGCCAGCTCGACGCTGCCCGCGCCCTCCATGAGGCTGCCTTCCCAGTGTGCCTGCGCCTTGCTCTGGGTTGCCATGAACCGCTCCTTCGATCGTGTTCGGGGAGGGCGGACGGTCGTCGTCCACCCGGAATCCCCACCCTAGCCGGACCCGTCGCAGGCGGACAGGCCCGGCCGGGACGGACGCGGCGGTCAGGCGGCCAACAGGTCGTCGATCTGGCCGAGGGCCGCGGTGGCGCCCTCCACCATGCCCATGTCGAGCACCTGCCGCAGGCCCTCGAGCGTCGCGTAGGTGGCCACGAAGGTGGCACGGGTGCCGTCGCCCTCCGGGGCGAAGCCGTACTCGTTGCGCGACTCGGGCAGATCCGTGTTGGGCGTGAAGTCCTCGTGCGCGAAGCCGTCCGCGAAGCTGAACCGCTCCGGTTCGTCGACCTCGAGCACCCGCCAGTAGCCGCAGTACTTGTCGCCGTCGGGGCCGGTCATGTAGTAGGTCACGCGTCCGCCCGGGGTGAGGTCGTGGTCGACCACGGTGGCCGGGTAGCCGGGCGGCCCCCAGACCTTCTCCAGCTGGCGCGGGTCGGCGTAGATGCGCCAGACCCGCTCCAGGTCCGCGGCGAAATCGGCCACGATCGTCAGGGTCAGTGCGTCCAGGTCCTTGCGGACGTCGACAACAGGCATGGTCACTCCTCTAGTTGGTCGAGTAGGTCGTCGATGCGGGAGATCCGGCCGCGCCAGACCCCTTCGAGCTGGGTGAGCAGGTGGCCCGCCGAGCGCACCACCTGCACGTTGCCGCTGGCCAGCGCCTCGCGGCCCTGCCGCCGCTTGGTCAGCAGGCCCGCCCGCTCGAGCACGGCGACGTGCTTCTGCACGGCGGCGAAGCTCATGTCGTAGCTGGTCGCCAGCGTGCTGATCGAGTGTTCGCCGGCCAGGACCCGGCGCAGGATGTCCCGGCGGGTGCGGTCGGCGAGCGCGTGGAACAGGGCGTCCGCCCGGTCCTCGTCGTCCTCGATCATGGAATCAATCTACAACCAAACGGTTGTATGTTGTCAAGGCGTGGACGTCGGCCCGCCCCGTTTACAGGGCGTTTACCGCCGGGCGAGAGTCTGTGACCAATCCCAGAGAGGCGAGGGGGATCCGGCAGGGGGAGTCGGAGACCCGGAACTGAACTGATCGGTGTGTGTGCGATGGCGGGGAGGAGATCGGGGGGCTCTCCTTCCCGCCATCGTGGTGTTCGCGGCGCGTAGCATGGGCCGCGATGTGGCTGCCGGATCACGATGACTAGGACGTTCGCGTCGTTCGCGGTACGCAACTATCGCCTGCTGTTCTTCGGATCGCTGACCTCCAACGTGGGCACCTGGATGGCCCGGGTCGCCCAGGACTGGCTGGTGTTGACCCGGCTGACCGACCACTCCGCCACCGATCTCGGGTTGATCACCGCGCTGCAGTTCGCCCCGGGCCTGCTGCTGTCGCCACTGGCCGGTGCGGCCGCCGACCGGTTCAGCAAGCGCCGGATCATGATGATCACCCAGTCGGGGTCGGCCGCGGTCTTCGCCGTGCTGACGCTGCTGGTCGCCACCGGGGCGGTGCGGCTGTGGCAGGTGTACGCCAGCGCCGCGATCGCGGGCGCGCTCTGGGCGTTCGACGCCCCAGCCCGGCAGGCGTTCGTCTCGGAGGTGGTCTCGGACGATCTGCTCGGCAATGCGGTCGGCCTGAACAGCGCCTCGTTCAACGGCGCCCGCCTGCTCGGTCCCGGACTCGCCGGGCTGATGATCGCCTGGGTGGACATCTGGCCGGTGTTCGCGGTCAACACCCTGAGCTACCTGGCGGTGCTGCTGGGGCTGTTCGCGATGCGTTCCGACCAACTGCGTCCCGCTCCGGTGTACCGCGGACGGGGTGCGATCCGCGAGGGCCTGGCCTACGTGCGCGGTCGTCCCGACCTGCAGCTGCTGTTGTTCTGCGTGTTCATGCTGGGCACCTTCGGGCTGAACTTCCAGATCACCAACGCGCTGATGGCGACCCAGGTGTTCGGGGTGGGGCCCGAGGGCTACGGCCTGCTCGGCTCCGCGATGGCCGCGGGGACGCTGGCCGCGGCGCTGCTGGCGGCCCGCCGGCGGCGTCCCCGGCTGCGGCTCGTGGTGGGCGCCCTGGCCGGCTTCGCGGTGATGACGACCGTCCTCGCCCTGGCGCCGGCGTACTGGGTCTACGCCCTGCTGCTGGTGCCGGTCGGCCTGGCCTCGCTGACCGTGATGACCGCCGCGAACACCACCGTCCAGCTCACCACCGCACCACAGATGCGCGGCCGGGTGATGAGCCTGTACATGGCGATCTTCGCCGGCGGCACGCCCCTGGGCGCCCCGTTGATCGGCTGGGTGGGCGACGCCTGGGGTCCGCGCTGGACGCTGCTGGTCGGCGCCATCGGCACCGGGCTGGCCGCGCTGTCGGCCGCGGCCTATGTATGGCACCGGATGGGCCGCCCGTTCCGCCTCCGATAGTGCGTTTATCGGGCTTTTACCGTGTGGTGGAAGCGTCGAAACGGACCACTTTGAACGGAGTCCGATGCAAACCGCCGCCTCGATAGTAGGGTGCCGGGTAGATAGACCCGCCCGCGAAAAAACCCCCGAACGCTGGAGGCTCAATGGCCGCCGTGGACTTCCACGTGCTCGGGCCGGTGAGCGTCACGGTGGCGGATCAACCCCAGCGCCTGCGGCCCATGGAAACCACCGTATTGGCGGTGTTGCTGGCCGAGCCGAATCGACCGGTGAGCCTGGACGCCCTGATCGATCGGGTGTGGCGCGGTGAGCCGCCCCGGACCGCGGCCACCGCCATTCGCGTCCATGTCGACCGGCTGCGCACCGCGATGCGCCGCCAGGACGTGTCCCGGCTGGTGTCGGCCGCGGGTGGCTACCGCCTGCTGGTCGAGCCGGACGAACTGGACAGCCTGCGTTTCGAGGACGCGCTGCGCCGCGGACGCGACCTGGCCCGGGACGACCCGGCGGCCGCGGCCGTCCTGCTGCGGCGCGCCCTGGACGAATGGCGCGGCACACCCTTCGAGTCGATCGACGGGATCGAGTCGATCGCCATGACCCGGACCTACCTGGAGCTCCGGCGCGCCGAGCTGCTGGTGGAGCTGGCCACGGTCGAACTGGCCGCCGGCCGGCACGTGGCCGCGGTCGCCGACCTGCGCCGCTGGTGCGCCGAATACCCCGAATCCGAGGCGCTGGCGTCCCAGCTGGTGATCGCGCTGTACCGCAGTGGCGACCCGGTCGCCGCACTGGACGAGTGCCGGGCCTTCAGCGACCGGTTCTCCGACGAGTACGGCCTGGACGCCGGGCGCGAGTTCCGCCGGCTGGAGAACGACCTGCTCAACCAGCATCCGCGGCTGGACCCGCCGATGGACGCCACGGTCGCCCCGCCGCCCGCTCCGATCGGCCGGCAACACCTAGTGGACGCCATCACCCGGCTGCTGGCGGCTCCGAGGCCGCCGGCCCTGATCGCACTGGGCGGGCGTCCCGGGATCGGGGTGAGCACGGTGCTGACGCATCTGGCCCGCGCGGTGCCCGGCGCCGTGCTGCTGCCGTCCGGCGCCTCGGCGATCGCCGACCTGGCCGCGACCCTCGGCGTCGCCCTGACCGGCCGGTCGGCCGGCGATCACGCCACCGCCCTGGCCGGGCACCTCGGCGGTCGCGGACGGGTGCTTTTGATCGACGACCTCGACACCCTGGCGCCCGACACCGTCGACTTCCTGCTGGCGCTGGCCCGCTTCCCCGGCATCTGCCCCTTCGTCACCGGCGGCAGATCACGTCCGCTGGCCGAGCACCCGCTGCTCAGCGACGGCTGGATCGCCGCCACCGATTGCGTCGCCCTCGAGGTGCGCCCATTGGACGACGCATCGGCCCGTGCGCTGGCGGCGTCCATGGTCTCCGGTGCCAACCCGGCGCGGGAGGCGCTGGTCGAACGGGTGGTCGCCTCGGCGGGCGGCGACCCCTTCCTGCTGGCGGCCCTGGCCCGCGAGACCGAGGCGACCGGCGGTTGGGCCGACGCCCCGGCCAGCCTGGAGGAGTTCGTCCGGCGGAGTCTGGTGGGGCTGCCGGCCGGATGTGCCGACCTGTTGGCGCTGGCCGCGCTCGACCCGCCGTCAGAGCTAGACCTGCCGGTGCTGCGCGAGGCGCTGGGGTTGTCGGGCGGCGACTCCGTCCGCCTCGCCGAGGCCGCACTGGCCGCGGGCCTTCTGATCGAGTCGCCGCGTGGGATCGCGTTCCGGCATGCGGGCTTTCGCGAGGCGTTGGCCCGACTGGGTGCGCCGCCGCCGGCACATCGACGGATGATCGAGTTGCTGGCGGCTCGCCCCGACCCCGATATTCCGCGGATCGCGCACCATGCGCGGCAGCTTCCCGACGTGGCGGATGCCGCCGAATACACCGCGGCCGAGGCTGCTGGGCTGGTGGCGGCGGGTTCGCCGCTGGCCGCCGCCGACCGCTACTCCGAGGCAGTGACCTTGGCCCAGGGCGCCCGGCTGGCGCCCACGCGGTGGCTGCCCTGGGCGCTGGAGGGTGCCGCGGCGCTCACTCTGGGCGGGCGGATCGAGCAGGCGATGAGCCGGGCGGCCGACCTCGCCTCGGAAGCGAGGCGCGCCGGTGCCACCACCCTCTTCGCCGAGGCGGCACTGGCATCGGCCAGCCCCTGGACGCCGCTCGGCGCCGACGCCCGTCGGGCCCAGTTGCTGCTCAGCGAAGCCCTGGACCAAGTGCCGGTCGATGCGGGAGCGCTCCGTGTCCGCCTGGTCGAGGGCTACCTGCGGGCCGGACGCGTCGGTGATCCCACCATGCTGGCGCGGCTCGGCGATGTCATGCCACACCTGATCGAACAGTCCGAAGGCGAGGATCCCGTCGCCGCCATGAACGCCATCCGCGCGTTGCACTCACTGGCCTGGTCGAACCGGGAGCCGCCCGGCCGGCGACTCGACTTCGCGCAACGGCTCGTGGTGGCCGCGGCGCGCGCGGGCAGTGTCGAGGCAGAACTCGACGCCATGAGGCTGGTGGTCACCGCACACATGGAGCTGGCGGACCGGGTGGGAGCGGCCGCGGCCGCGCAGCACTACGCTCAGCGAGCCGAACAGGCGGGTTCGGTGCTGCACCAGTGGTGGGCCGCCTTGCGCGCCGAGGCATTGGCGTCCGGTGGCGGACGGGCCGCGGTCGCTGCGCGGCACGCCGCCCGTGCCGCAGCGCTGCAGGCCGGCGTCGACCCCGAGACGGTCCAGGTCGCCACCGACGAACGACGGCTCAGCGAGGCGATCCGCGATGGCCAGTTGGCCGGTTTGGCCGCCGCGTTGGACGGACTCGACGACGACATCTCCAGCTTCGACCCGCTCTACCTGATCGCAGGAGCGGCCATTCTGACCGCGGTCGGCGCCGAGCAGCCGGAGGACTACTTGCGCTCGCTGTGGGAAACGGTGCGAGGTACTTTCCGAGCCGGGGCGGGAGCGGGATTGATCGTGCTGGCGCTCGGTGACGCGACGCCTTCGGAGCCGCTGGCCGACGATCTGCGCGCAGAGTTGGTCGCCCTCAGCGGCTGTTGGATTCCGATAGGCGGTTCGGCGGGCGTGGGTCCAGCCGACGCCTATCTGGCACGCCTGTGCCGACGTCGCGGCGAGGTGGGCGCCGCAGCACACCACCGGGAGGTGGCGACATCCGTCGCCCATAGGTTCGCGCCCGCGTGGGTGCGGTTCACAGAAATGGAGTGAGGAATGCCCAAGGGAACGCTCGAGGACTATGAGGGCGACGACACCACCCAGTTCGTCCTGCAATGGAACGACTGGTCGACCGCCGAGAACCGACAGGAACTCTATCAGGACGCTTGGGAGGCGCGGCGCGGCCGATCGGCGCTCGCCTTCATCAGGGCCGTCGCGCGGGCGAAGAACACGCAGGTGCCGGAACACATCCAGCACTACCTGACCAAGCACCGGGACTTCTCCGACACCTTTCTGAAGGCATTCAAGAAGGTGCGCAAGGACAACTGGCGGTTGGGTGTGGTGGTCGATCAGACCAACCTGACGGAGTTCCCCCCGGAGGTCATCCTGCTGAAGGATCGCGCCTCGGAACTGGTGATGCTGTACGTCGTCGGCGACGACACCGTCTGAGTTCCCTCGCTGGTGAGCTTGTCGAAACCACGTCCGGTCTCGACAAGCTCAACCAATGACAGGCTAGCCGCCGGACTTACGCCGGAACTGCCGCTTGCCGCCCTGCGCGTGGGTGTTCTTCGCGTTGCCACGGACGGCGTCGGTGTGGTCGGCGCCGGCGTGCTGGCCCTGCCGCTTGCGTTCCAGGGCGGCCTTGAAAGCGGCCTTGGTGTCGGCGTTCGGATCTGATTCCGGCATCGGTGCCTCCTGAGGTCGCGACGTGTCCGACCCACTGTAGGTGGTCCCGTCCGCCCGTCTCCGCCAACCGCTCGGCGAGCGCGGGGACGGCCCGGCCGTCAGCGCGGTAGCCTCGGGCCGTGCTGCTCTGTGACCGAGACATCCGTGCCCAGGTGGACGCCGGCCGCGTCCAGTTCGAGCCGTGGGATCCCTCGATGATCCAGCCGAGCAGCGTCGACGTGCGGCTCGACAAGTTCTTCCGGCTGTTCGACAACCACAAGTATCCGGTGATCGACCCGGCCCAGGACCAGCCCGAACTGACCCGGTTGGTCGAGGTCGACCCCGGCGAGGGCTTCGTGCTGCATCCCGGTGAGTTCGTGCTGGGCAGCACCCTGGAGCTCGTCCAGTTGCCCGACGACCTGGCCGCCCGGGTCGAGGGCAAGTCGAGCCTCGGACGGCTCGGACTGCTCACGCATGCCACGGCCGGCTTCGTCGATCCCGGCTTTCGCGGCCACGTGACCCTGGAGCTCTCGAACGTGGCCACCCTGCCGATCATGCTCTGGCCGGGCATGAAGATCGGCCAGCTGGCCTTCTTCCAGCTCTCCAGCCCCGCCGAACACCCCTACGGTTCGGCGAAGTACGGCTCCCACTACCAGGATCAGCGCGGCCCGACAGCCAGCCGGAGCTTCCAGAAATTCCACCGCGCCGACGTCTGACACCGGTGGTCCCGTCGGTCTGGTCGAGGCCACGGCGGTCGAGCCGGAGCAGACTTGATATCATCGGATTGATATCGGGGAGGTGAGCGACGTGGAGCGGATACTGATTCGCAACCTGCCCGCAGGGACGAAGCTTGAGCTCAAGCGGCGTGCCGCGCGGCACCATCGATCGGTTGAGGCCGAAGTGCGGGAGATCTTGGCCGACGCGCTGGCGCAGGAGCCTCCCACGCTGGTCGATCTACTGGGCACCGATGAGGGTGCCGACATCGAGTTCGAGCCGGAGCGCCTCGGCTTGACCGCGCGCATGCCCGACCTCGGATCGGACGGTGAGTGAGGGCGATGTATGTCCTGGACTCGAACGTCCTGTCCGCGCTGAGGGTTCGCGGGCGCAATCCACTGGTCGAGGCGTGGGTCTCCGCGGTGCCCGTCGTGGATCAGTTCGTCACCGCGACGACGATCGCGGAGATCGAGCGCGGCGTGGTCGCCAAGGAGCGTGCGGATCCGCGCCAGGGCGAGGTGTTGCGGCGCTGGTTCGAGGACCGCGTCCTACCCGCGTTCGACGGCCGGATTCTCTCGTTCGACCTGCCCGCCGCGCGGACGCTCGCCCGCTATCGCGTGCCCGAGCACGCCCCGCTCGACGACGCGCTCATCGCTGCGGTGGCGCAGGCCTCGGGAATGACCGTCGTGACGCGCAACACCCGGCACTTCGAGCCACTGGGGGTTTCCTGCCTCAACCCGTGGGGCGAGAGTTCGTAGGCCGGCGCAGCTCACCCCATGACGTCGGCCGGCCGGGCCGACGCCAGGTCGCCGAACTCGCCCGCGACCCCGGGGCAGGTGATCGCGCCGCTCACCGTGTTCAACCCGAGCGCGAGCGCGTCCGAATCCCGGCAGGCCTGCCGCCAGCCCTTGCCGGCCAGCTGGACGACGTACGGCAGGGTCGCGTTGGTCAACGCCCAGGTGGACGTGTTCGGCACCGCCCCGGGGATGTTCGCCACGCAGTAGAAGATCGAGTTGTGCACCCGGAACGTCGGGTCGTCGTGGGTGGTCGGCCGGGAGTCCTCGAAGCAGCCGCCCTGGTCGATCGCCACGTCGACCAGCACCGAGCCGGGCTTCATCGCCGCCACCATCTCGTTGGTGACCAGCTTGGGCGCCTTGGCCCCCGGGATCAGCACGGTGCCGATCACCAGGTCGGCGCCCAGCACCTGCTCGCGCACGCTGAGCGCGTTCGACATGATGCCCTGGATGCGGTTGGCGTAGCGCCAGAAGGTCATCCGGAGCTTCTCCAGGTCGGTGTCCAGCACGGTGACGTTGGCGCCCATGCCGAGCGCGATGTTGGCGGCGTTCTGTCCCGCGACGCCGCCGCCAAGCACCACCACCTTGGCGTTCGGCACGCCACCGACGGCGCCCATCAGCACGCCCGGGCCGCCCTGGGCCTTCATCATGGCGTGTGCGCCGACCTGCGGCGCCAGGCAGCCGGCCACCTCGGACATCGGGTACAGCAGCGGCAGCATGCCGCTGGGCAGTTGCACGGTCTCGTAGGCCAGCGACGTCGTGCCGGAGGCGAGCAGTCGCTCGGTCAGCGGCCGGTCCGCGGCCAGGTGCAGATAGGTGAACAGCAGCAGGTCGTCGCGCAGGTAGCCGTACTCGGACTCGATCGGCTCCTTGACCTTCATCACCAGCTCGCCGGCCGCCCAGGTGGCGTCCGCGTCCGGCAGGATCGCCGCGCCCTGCGCCGCGTACTCGTCATCGGTGATGGACGAACCCTCGCCCGCGCCGGCCTGGATGAACACCTCGTGCCCTCGGCGCACCAACTCGTGGACGCCGACCGGCGTGATCGCCACCCGGTATTCCCCGTTCTTGACCTCGGTAGGAATGGCGATTCTCATGGTGCTCCCTTCGGCCCCGAACGGTGGGCACGAGTGTAGGGGCAAGGCATCGGGCGATTGAACCTCGGTGGATCGAGGTTGAAGGTGCGCACACCTGTGCGCGACGCTCGACGGCCTGACTCGTTCCCCCGAAAGAGTCGGACCGCCGAACGTCGCGCACTGCGATGTCCCCCCGTTACCTTTTCCTCCCGTTGCGAGTGCCGGCCCGGCGTCCCCCGAATCGCCGGGATCGGCCACTCACATGCATCAAGGGCAGGACTCCCCGGGGTTGATACACCGATCGCGAAGAACTTTTTACGGCGTTCTTCAGCGGCGCAGCCAGGCGGTGGTGTCGGCCGGCAGCAGCCCCTCGTCCAGTTCGCCGGAGACCAGCAGCAACTCGCCCGCCGGCAGCCGGACGGGATCCGTGCCCAGGTTCGTCCAGCACTCCAGCCGGGACGAGCCGTCGCCGCCCGGGCGGGCGAAGGCCAGCACGCCGGCGGGCGCGTCCAGCCACGCCAGCGGTCCGTCGCCGAGGGCGTCCAGGCCGCGCCGCAGCCGCAGCGCGGCCCGGTACAGCTCGAGGGTCGAGCCGGCGACCCCGTCCTGGGCATCGGCGGCCAGCGGCGCCCAGTCCGCCGGCTGCGGCAGCCACGGCGCCGCGGATCCCGCGGGGGAGAAGCCGTAGCTGTCGCCCGCGGACGTCCAGGGCAGCGGGACGCGGCAGCCGTCGCGGCCCTTCTCGGCTCCGCCGGACTGCAGCCACACCGGATCCTGCAGCGCCTCGGCGGGAATCTCCTCGGCCTCGGGCAGGCCCAGCTCCTCGCCCTGGTAGACGTAGGCGCTGCCGGGCAGCGCGAACATCAGCAGCGCCGCCGCCCGGGCCCGCCGGCGTCCCACCTCGTAGTCGGCCGGACGGTCCTGGTAGTGGACCAGCGCACGGGCCATCGGATCCAGCCCCTCCTGCTCGCGGGCGTAGCGCGACACCGGACGGCAGACGTCGTGGTTGCCCAGCACCCAGGTCGGCGGCGCGCCGACCGCGGCGTGCGAGGCGATCGTGGCGTCGATCACCTGCCGCAGCCGGCCGGGCAGCCACGGGGCCATCAGGAAGTCGAAGTTGAACGCGGTGTGCAGTTCGTCGGGACGCAGGTAGGCGGCCAGCCGGTGGGCCCGGCCGACCCAGATCTCGCCGCAGAACGCCCGGGCCGGGGTGTACTCGTCCGCCACCCGGCGCCACTCGCGGAAGATGTCGTGCACGCCCGGCTGGTCCCAGTGCGGATGCTCGTGCTCGGCGTCCTCGGCCAGCGGGAACTCCAGGCCGGCCAGGTCCGGCAGGCTCCAATCCTTGGCCATGCCGTGCGCCACATCGATCCGGAAGCCGTCGATGCCGCGATCGAACCAGAACCGGAGGGTCTGGTCGAACTCGGCCCGGACCTCCGGGTGCCGCCAATCGACGTCCGGCTGCCCGGGGGCGAACAGGTGCAGGTACCACTGGCCGTCCGGCACCCGCGTCCAGGCCGGGCCGCCGAAGTTGCTCTGCCAGTCGTTCGGCGGCAACTCGCCCGCGTCGCCGCGGCCGTCGCGGAAGATGTAGAGCTCCCGCTCGGGCGAGCCCGGCCCGGCCGCCAGGGCGGCCCGGAAGAGGGCGTGCTGATCGGAGGTGTGGTTGGGCACGATGTCGATGATCATCTTGATGCCGGCGGCGTGCGCCTCGGCGATCAGCGCGTCGGCCTCGGCCAGCGTGCCGAAGACCGGCTCGATGTCGCGGTAGTCGCTGACGTCGTAGCCGGCGTCGACCATCGGGGACGGATACCACGGGCTGATCCAGACGGCGTCGACGCCCAGCGCCGCCAGGTGCGGCAACCGCGCCCGGATGCCCGCGATGTCACCCACGCCGTCACCGTTGGCGTCGGCGAAGCTGCGCGGATAGATCTGATACACCACGGCGTTGCGCCACCAGTCGTCGCGTGCGTTGCGCCCGTTCATGAATCCCCTTTACCGGTAAAGTGCTGTAGCGGTACAGTACCGGACGGGAGGTGGAGATGGCCAGGGTCACCCTGCAGTCGATCGCGGACCGGGTCGGAGTCAGCCGGATGACGGTCTCGAACGCCTTCTCGCGGCCCGACCAGCTCTCGGCCGAGTTGCGGGCGAGCATTCTGGCGGTGGCGGCCGAACTCGGCTACACCGGCCCCGACCCGGCCGCCCGTTCGCTCGCCACCGGCACCAGCGGCGCCATCGGGGTGTTGTGGACCCTGCCGCTGCGCCTGGCCATGTCGGACGCCGTGACCGCCCGCTTCCTCGGCGCGGTCGCCGACGAACTCAGCGCCGACGGGCTGGCGCTCACCATGCTGCCGCCGGGCGTGCCCGCCCACGACGTCGCGATGGACGGGGCGATCGCCTATTCCTGCGCCGCCGAGGCCGCGCCGGTGGAGTGGCTGCGGCGCCGCGGCGTCCCGGTGGTGGCCGTCGACATGCTCTGGGAGGGCGACGGCGTCCGGGTGACCATCGACGACCGCGGCGGGGCGCGCCGGGCCGCCGAACACGTGGCCGGCCTGGGCCACAGCCGGGTCGCGATGCTCATCCCGCGACCGGACGACGACCAGGGCCCGCACCGTGTGCTCGCCGAGCGGACGGCCGGCTGGCTGGAGGGCCTGGACGGCATCAAGCCGGTGATCCGGTTCGTCCGGATGTACCAGGACGACCGGGCCGCGATCCTCGACCTGCTGCGCCGGCACCGACCGACCGCGGTGCTCTGCGTCTCGGACCTGGTGGCCGCGCAGGTGCTGGCGGCCGCGGGGGAACTGGAGCTGCGGGTGCCCGACGAACTGTCGGTGGTCGGCTTCGACGACCACCCCGTGGCGGCCGGCCTGGGGCTGACCACCGTGGCGCAGGACCCGGACGCCAAGGGCCGGGCCGCGGCGCAGGCGATGCGGCGGATCCTGGCCCGCCGGACCGATCCGGACCTGGCGGAGCCGTCCGATGTCGAACTC
>JAGPGQ010000390.1 GCA_018055925.1 Micropruina sp. | reverse complement strand
CGCTCGTCCCAGGTCTCCAGCAGCCGCACGACGTCGTCGCGGTGCGCCTCCCAGGCGGCGCACTTGGCCGCGTAGTCGCGCCAGCACTCGGCGGCCATGGCACCGCTCGGGTCGAGCGGCGCGAACACCTCGTCCACACTCCGCCGTTCCCGGTCGAGGTCGACCGGCGGAAGCCCGCCGGCGAAGCCGGACGGATCGAACTCGGTGAGCAGGTACTCGTAGGCGATCAGGACGAGCGCGGTCGCCAGCCCGCACTGCTCGCCGTGGTTGCCGATCGGACGCCGGTGCGCCGGCGCGGCCATGTCGAGCATGTGGCTGGTGACGTGCTCCAGGCCGGACGCGGGCGCGGACTCGCCGGCGAAGCTCATCGCGAACCCGGCCGCGCACAGGGTGCGGGCCATCGCGTCCGCGGTGGCGGTGCCGCCGGTGGCGAACGCCGGGTCCTGGTCGAGGAAGGCGGTCAGGCCGGGCAGGAACGCCGCCTTGGACAGCGGCTCCCAGCTGCCCAGCCCGCACCAGGCGGCCAGCCGGTAGTCGGCCAGCGAGCACCAGCCGACGGCGGCGTCGCCTATCCCGCCGAGCGCGTACTGCTCGGGCGTGTCCGCCAGCGTGCGGGTGTCCAGCACCAGGGCGTCCGGCAGCCGGGAGGGCTCCGTCCGCTTCACCCCCTGGACGGTCACCACCGCGAGTTGCGAGGTGTAGGCGCCGACCGAGTTGGCGGTGGCCACCGCGACGTGGGTCAGTCGCCGGCCCGGATGCGCCTCTTCCCAGCCGTGGACGGCGTGCTTGGCGATGTCGGTGATCGTGCCGGATCCGACCGAGACCACGACCGTGCCCGGGGACAGCTCCTCGCGGACCCGGTCGATCATGGCCGGCGTCGTGTGGAGGCCGTGCGGGTCGGCCAGGACGACCCGTCGGACGCTCCGCCCGGCCTCGGCCAGGATGCCCTCGACCAGGGGTTTCAGGCTCTCGCCGGCACGCTCCATGGGCCGGTCGTCCATCACCAGCAGGACGTCGGCGCCGGCGTGAGATCCCGGATCAAGTCCGGGATGACGCATCGACTCCGTCATCCCGGCGTACGCCGGGATCTCGAAGCCCGGGTTGAGTTCAGGGTGACGATCCGAGGCGATCGGGGCCGATAGGACCTCGGGCAGCCGCTCCAGGACGTCCGGGCCGAGCAGGATCGTGCGCAGCGAGAGCGTGCAGTCCCGGCCCGAGAGCCGGCCGGCCCGGGCGTAGAAGCCGGGCAGGTCGGCCGGGTCGAACGTGAGCGGGTCGGCCACGGCTCCGGTCACGCTCCGGGCAGGTCGGCGCGCCGCCAGCCGAGCGCCCGTTGCACGGCGTCGCCCCACGCGGCCCGGCGAACCTCGAACTCCGCACGGTCGATGGCCGGGGTGAACAGCACCCCGTCGGCCTTGGTGGCCGCGGCGGCCTCCCGGTCGGGCCACACCCCACCGGTGACGCCGGCCATCCAGGCGGCTCCCCGGGCGGTGATGAACTCCGCCTGCGCGGCGCGCTCCACCGTCACCTGCATCATGTCGGCCTGGGCCTGCAACAGGGCGTCCGAACGGCCGAGGCCGCCGTCGACACCCACCCGTTGCGGGCGCACCCCCGAGGCCGCGGTGACCGCCCCCAAAAGGTCGGCCACGGTGTGGGCGATGCCGTCCACGGTGGCCCGGACGACGTCGGCCTGGGTGGTGCCCCGGTTGAGCCCGATGATCATGCCGCGGGCGTTGCCGTCCATGAACGGGGCGGCGAAGCCGGCCAGCGCCGGCACGCAGATGAGGCCCGAGGCGGGGTCGCCCTCGGCGTAGGTGGCGTCCAGCGCGCTGGCCCGCTCCAGTACGCCGAGCCCGCCGACCAGCCAGTCGACTCCGCTGCCGGTGACGAACGAGCCGCCCTCGATCAGGTAGGTGGTGTCGGCGCCGACCCGCCAGGCGATCCGGCAGTCGAGTCCGCCGCCGGGGATGTGCGGCTCCGGGCCGATGTTGAAGTCGACGAAGCTGCCGGTGCCGTGGGTGCACTTCACCGAGCCGGGCTCGAAGCCGCCCTGGCCGTACAGGGCGGACTGCTGATCGCCGATGATTCCCGTGATCGGCAGGGCCGCACCCACCAGGTCCTCCCTGGTGGTACCGAAGTCGCCGTCGTCGCTGATGATCTCGGGCAGCATCGTCGCCGGCACTCCGAGCGCGGTCAGGAACTCCTCCCACCACACCTGACGGACGAGTTCCAGGGCGCCGGACGAACCGGCGCAGGACGCGGAGGTGACGAACCGGCCGCCGTCCGGGCCACCGGTGAGTTTCCAGATCAACCAGCTGTCTGGGGTGCCCGCCAGGATCTCGCCGGCCTCGGCGCGCCGCTTGAGTTCGGCGTCCTGCCCGAGCAGCCAGCCCAGATGCAGGGCGACGTTCGCGGGTCCGAGCGACAGGCCGGTGACCTGGTTGAACCGTTCGCCCCATTCCGGCTTCACCGCGTCCACCAGGTCGGTCGTGCGGGTGTCCTGCC
>JAGPGQ010000389.1 GCA_018055925.1 Micropruina sp. | reverse complement strand
GAACTCGACCTTCGACAGATGGTCATCGACGGTGACCTCGTCACGCTTACCGATGCCCTGGTAGCCGGCATCGGCCCACACCACCTCGTCATCGTCACGGACCAGACTGGCAGCCTCGGTGACATCGGCCACGTTCGCCGCAGTCACGCTCACCGAGTGCACATAGCCAGTGCCCGCGTCCGCACCGATGTGAGCCTTCATCCCGAAGTACCACTGACTGCCCTTGCGGGTCTGGTGCATCTCGGGATCACGCCCCTTGTCCCGGTTCTTCACCGACGGCGGTGCAGCGATGATCGTGGCATCCACCACCGTGCCACCCCGCATCACCCAACCGTTCGCGTCGAACAACTCCTGCTGCGCCCGGAACATCGCCTCACCCAACCGATGCTTCTCCAACAGATGCCGAAAGTGCAGCAACGTGGTCGCATCCGGCACCTGCTGCCGGGTGAAGTCCAACCGCATGAACCGACGCATCGCATACGAATCGTTGACCGCGTCCTCCACACCCTCATCCGACAACGAGAACCATGCTTGCAACAGATACATCCGCAAGATCGTCTCCAACGGCACCGCCTTCCGACCCCGCGGATGGTTGTAGTAGAACGGCTCGATCAACGCGACCCACTCCTGCCACGGCACCACACAATCCATCGTGTCCAGGAACCGCTCCCGACGAGTCTGACGCCGCCGCATCCCGTACTCGACATCAGTGAAGCTCAACTGCTCATCAGCCATAAGCAATTCGACCACGCCACCCCCCGACCACCCGGCAGACCCACCGCCACCGATCGACAGAAAATCAGCGCTTCCCTAGGGATGTGGGTCTGTTCTCGCTGTCCGACCGGGCGTCCGACGCCGCGCTGGTGGCCGGCCTGGCGCTGAACGACGAGTCGTCCGCGACGGCCTTCGTCCGGCGTTTTCAGGGACCGGTCTTCGGCCTGGCGGTGTCGATCACCCGCGACCGGGTGCTGGCCGAGGACGTCGCGCAGGAGGCCTTCCTGCGGGCCTGGCGGGCGGCGGCCAGCTACGACCGGCGGCGTGGGTCGGTGCTCACCTGGCTGCTCACCATCGCCCGCAACGTGGCCATCGACGCGATCCGGGCGCGGCGGGCGGCGCCGGTGGAGTCGGGGGAACTGGAGCTGTTGTTGGCGACGACGCTGAAGGGAACGGTGCCGGACGGCGCCGGCGGCCGGGTGGAAACCCTGGCCGCGGTGGAACGACTCGGACGGCTGCCCGTCGACCAGGCCCGCGCGGTCGTGCTGGCCGTGATCGCTGGGCGGACGGCCAGCGAGGTCGCCGAGCACGAGGGTATTCCGCTAGGCACCGCCAAGACCAGGATTCGCGCGGGGCTGCTGAGGATGCGGCAGGCGATGGAGGCGGAGACATGACCGAGTGGCATCCCGATCCCGACCAGCTGGTGGCGCTGGCCCTGGCCGACGTCGAGGGCGACGAGCAGGAGCGGCTGGTCGCGCATCTGGCCGGCTGCTCGGCCTGCCGCGACGAGTATGCGCAGCTCTCCGACGGCCTGCAGCAGACCCTGACCGCCGCGGTGTCCATCGCCCCGCCGGCCGGGTTCTCCGGCCGGGTGCTCGCCGCCATGGACTCGGGCTTCGATGCGCCCGCCGCCGGACGCCCGCCGCGAATGCGGCTGCTGATGGTGGCCTGCGTGCTGGCCGGGCTGCTGCTCGGCGCCGGCGGAGCGGTCGGGGTCAGTGCCTGGCTGAGCCGTCCACCGGCGACCAGCGCCCTGCCCGCGCCGACCGCCACCCGGCTGCTCACCGCGGACGGCGCCGAGGTCGGCTCGGTGGGACTCACCCGCCGGGACGGCAAGGCGTACCTGCTGCTCAACGTCACCGCGGGCCGCGACGGGGCGCGCTACGACTGCATCCTGGTCAAGCCCGACGGCAGCCGGCACAACGGCGGCAGCTGGACGCTGGCCGACGAATCCGGACGCGGCACGGCATCCGGTGCCTGGCTGGTGCCGATCGCCGGTGACCCACCGGTCGCCGTCGAACTGGTGGCCCCGTCCGGAGCGGTGTGGGCGCGAGGAGCGTTCTAGTCGCAGGGCCGGACGCCGAGCGTCGCGCGGACCCGGGGAGCGACCCCGTCATCATCCCGGGAATGCCGGGGACCTGCGTGGCACAGGGTGTCGAGATCCCGGAGCAAGTCCGGGATGACCAGGGCGAGTCCGGGATGACGAGGGCAAGTCCGGGATGACGAGGGCAAGGTCCGGGACGACGGAGCACAGCTAGATCCAGGAGCGCAGCCACATCCGGCTCAACCACTGCGAGTAGGGCAGCAGCTCATCGGTGAGCACCGGGTAGATCCAGGCGAAGTTCATCGCCACCAGGGCGACCGCGACCCCGACGATGACGGCGCCGCGACGGCGTCCGGGACTGTCGGCCGGGCCGAGGATCAGCCCCATCACCATCGCCAGGCCGATCACCGTGAACGGCACCATGGTGATCGCGTAGAAGAAGAACTGCGGCCGGTCGGTGTAGTTGAACCACG
>JAGPGQ010000158.1 GCA_018055925.1 Micropruina sp. | reverse complement strand
TGGACGTCCGGCCGTCCAGGTTCTCGCGCAGGAACGGCAGCGCCAGCCCGGCCAGGTTCGAGCCGCCGCCGGCGCAGCCGTAGACGACGTCCGCCTGGGTTTCGCCGAACTCGGCCAGCTGCAGCAGCGCCTCCTGGCCGATCACCGTCTGGTGAAGCAGCACGTGGTTCAGCACCGAGCCCAGCGAATAGGACGCGTTCTGGTCGCCGGCGGCCACCTCGATCGCCTCCGAGATCGCCATGCCCAGCGAACCGCTGGTGTCCGGGAATCGTTCGCGCAGCGACCGTCCGACGGCGGTCAGCTCCGACGGCGAGGAATGCACCGTCGCGCCGAACGTCTCCATCAGCACGTGCCGGTACGGCTTGCCCTCGTAGGACGACCGCACCTGCCAGACCTCGCACTCCAGGTCGAACACGTCGCAGGCGAAGGCCAGCGCCGACCCCCACTGCCCGGCGCCGGTCTCGGTGGTCAGCTTGGTGCGTCCGGCCAGCTTGTTGAAGTAGGCCTGGGCGACCGCGGAGTTGGTCTTGTGCGAGCCCACCGGCGAGGCGCCCTCGTACTTGTAGTAGATCCGGGCGGTGGTGCCCAGCTCCCGCTCCAGCCGCCAGGCGCGGATCATCGGCGACGGCCGCCACAGCCGGTAGATGTCGCGGATCTCCTGCGGGATCTCGACCCAGCGCTCGGTGCTGGCCTCCTGGGCGATCAGGCCCATCGGGAACAGCGGCTCCAGGTCGGCCGGGGTCAGCGGCTCCTTGGTCGCCGGATGCAGCGGCGGCGGAGGCGGCTCGGGCAGGTCGGCGACGATGTTGTACCAGTGGGTGGGGATCTTCGACTCGTCGAGGACCACCTTCGTCTTCTCGGGTGCGGTCACCAGGCAGAGGCTAGTGCCTCCGGATCGGCTCGGCACCCCGTGCGACACAACGCACGGTCAGCCGCTCTTCCGGACGGGATCGCTGGCCCGTCGCGATCTCGACATCGCAACCGGATTTCGGGTTGACGTCGCCGCTTTCGGGTCCTGACTCGAAACCGGTGGTGCTTGCCCGGCATCGGCCAGCGATCTCGACATCGCCAACCCCACCCGGGTTCGCCGGACACCCCGGTCCGGCGGTATCCGGGCCTGCTGCCCCGCCGAGGCGACGACCCGGTTCAGTTCGGCCCGAGAATGCCGGCCATCCAGGCCTCGACCTCGTCGGCGGAACGCGGCAGCCGGGCCGACAGCACCTCGCAGCCGTCGTCGGTGATCAGCACGTCGTCCTCGATCCGGACGCCGATGCCGCGCAGTTCCTCGGGCACCAGCAGGTCGGTCGACTTGAAGTACAGCCCGGGCTCGACGGTGATCACCATGCCGGGACGCAGCACGCCCTCGCGGTAGTTCTCCTGCCGGGCGCGGGCGCAGTCGTGCACGTCGATGCCCAGGTGGTGCGAGGTGCCGTGCACCATCCAGCGGCGGTGGTGGCCGCCGGTGGCCGGGTCGAGCGACTGTTCGACGCTCACCGGCAGCACGCCCCAGTCGTGCAGGTACTGCGCGATCACCCGGATCGCGGCGGCGTGCACGTCGGCGAACCGGGCCCCCGGGCGGGCCGCCTCGATCCCCGCCCGCTGGGCCTCGAGCACCGCGTCGTACACCCGCCGCTGAACGGGCGAGAACCGTCCCGACACCGGCAGGGTGCGGGTGATGTCGGCGGTGTACAGGGTGTCGAGTTCGATGCCGGCATCGATCAGCAGCAGGTCGCCGGGACGCAGGTCGCCGTCGTTGTCGATCCAGTGCAGCGTGTTGGCGTGGTCGCCCCCGGCGGCGATGGTGTCGTAGCCGACCGCGTTGCCGGCGTGCCGGGCGTGCAGCCCGAAGACCCCCTCGACCCAGCGTTCGCCGCGTCCCCGGCGGACGGCCTCGGGCAGCGCGGCGACCACCGCCTCGAAGGCGTCCGCGGTGGCGTCGCAGGCGGCCCGCAACTGGTCGGCCTCGAAGGCGTCCTTGACCAGCCGCAATTCGCTCAGCGCGACGCCCAACTGCTCGTCCCCGGCGGCCTGGCTCTCGGTGCCCAGGGTGGCCCGCTGCGCGGTCAGGGCGGCGGTGAGCTGCTCGTCCGCGTCCGCCACGATCAGCACCCGGGTGCTGTCGGCGTCCTTGGCCAACGCGTCCGGCAGCCGTCCGATCGGGGCACAGGACAGCCCGGTGAGCGCCTCCATCTCGGCCAGCGACTCCCGCTGGCCGACCCACATCTCGCCGTACCGGGCGTCCGCGTAGAACTCCGGATCGGTGCGGGCCGCCCGCGGCTTGAAGTACAGCGTGGCGTCGTGGCCGTCGTCGGTCGGTTCCAGGACGAGCACCGCCCCCGGCTCCCGGTCGGTGCCGAGCCCGGTCAGGTGGGCGAAGGCCGAATGCGGCCGGTACCGGTAGTCGGTGTCGTTGGAGCGCACCTTCAGCTCACCCGCCGGGATCACCAGCCGGACGCCGGGGAACTGCGCCCCGATCGCCGAGCGCCGGGCACCGGCGAAGGCGGTCGCCGGCAGCGGCTCCGGCAGCTCCTCCGAATAGGGTGCCCAACCCGTCGGAATAAACTCCCGGAACGCCTCCGAGAACGGGGTCTGCCGGTTCGGCAGCTTCGGCTGCTCGGACACCGGCTCAGCTGTTCCAGCGCAGGACGGCCCAGGACTCCTTCTCGCGGCCCAGGATCGACAGGCTGGCCACCTCGACCGGGAACGCCTGGCCGAAGATCAGCGGGAAGTCCAGCCAGCACAGCGCCAGCACCCGGGAGGCGTGCCCGTGGCCGAAGCAGATGGCCTTCTCGACACCCGATTCCCGGACGCGGCGGACCACCCGGCTGAGCCGTTCGCGCACCTGCTCGGCGCTCTCGCCGTTGGGGACGCCGTTGAACCAGAGCCGCCAGCCGGGGTGATGGTGCTCGCGGATCTCGAGCGAGGTCTTGCCCTCGTAGTCGCCGTAGTTCCACTCCTGCAGATCGTCGGTCACCTCGTAGTCGGTGAAGCCGGCCAGCTCGGCGGTCCGCCGGGCGCGCGTCCGTGGGCTGGTCAGCACCAGGCCGAACTCGCTCGGGTCGATCTTCGCGCGCAGGGCGCGGGCCTGCTCCTCACCCTGCGGAGTCAGATCGAGGTCGGTGTAGGACGTGTGCTGGCCGGACACGGTCCACGGGGTCTGGCCGTGGCGGACGAGATACAGGAGAGTCATGGGGCCCATCTAACCGCCTCCGCGCTCGTGAGCCCAGTCTGCGAACCGGGCGATGGGCCGCCGGAGGGCCCGTCCACTAGAGTCGGGATCCACAACTCCAGGAGGGCTGATGCAGGCTGCCGCCACCGCGCAAACGAGGCTGCTGGAACTGCAGTCGGTCGACACCGTGATCGCTCAGCTGGAGCACCGCCGCCGGTCGCTGCCCGAATTGGCCGAGATCGCCGAGCGGCAACAGGCCCGGCGCCGGCAGGCGTCCGACCTGATCGCGCTCGACACCGCCGTCAGCGACGTCGACCTCGAACTCGCCAAGGCCGAGTCGGATCTGGTGCCGGTGCGGGAACGACTGGAGCGGGACCGGCAGCGCGTCGACTCCGGTTCGGTCACCGACCCCAAGCAGTTGAACGCCCTGCTCGACGAGATCGAACACCTGAAGCGCCGGATCGGCGACCTCGAGGACGTCCAGCTGGAGGTGATGGAGCGGCAGGAGGAGGCCGGCGCCGCCCGCGACGCGCTGGCCGCCGCCCGCGAGGCCGGGACGGACGAGTTGCGCGCGCTGCTGGCCACCCGCGACGAGCGGTTCGCCGAACTGGACGCCGAACTCGAGCGCAGCCGCGCCCAGCGGAACGCGCTCGCCGAACTGGTGCCGTCCGATCTGCTCGCCCTGTACGACCAGATCCGGGGACGCCTGGGCGGGGTCGGCGCGGCCGCCCTGGTCCGCCGCCGCTGCGCGGGCTGCCAGCTGGAGGCCACGGCGGCCGACCTGACCCGGTACCGGGCGGCCCCGGCGGACGAGGTGCTCCGCTGCGAGGAGTGCAACCGGATCCTGGTGCGTACCGCCGAGTCCGGGCTCTGACCGAGCGGGCACACCGGTTCCGGGTGGGTTTGAGCCCGGGGAAACCCCTTGCCGGAAGGATCTTCAGCCGCTCGGCCGGCGACGATCAGCCTCGTTGAGCCGGCGCGCCCGCGGGCTACTTCTCGGCGTCCGAGCAGAGGTGTGCGGCCCCGGCGGCGACGGCCGTGACCGAGAGCACCGCCGGCCACGCGCCGATCCGCTTCGCCAGCGGGTGCGACGCGCCCATCGCGCCCACGTACAACGCCGCCAGCGCGGCCGTCCGGCCGAGGCCGTGCCGGGCGTACCAGGTGCGCGCGGCCCACACCCCGGCCACGCCGAGCAGGACCCCGCCCAACGGCCGGATCCCGGATTCGCGGGCGGCCAGCCAGCCGCCGATCAGGCCGACGGCGGTGACCGCGGCGGTGTTCACGTCCTTGGCGGGTCTCATGGTGCCCAGCGTAGGCCGCGCGTCGATCCGCGCGGACGGTCCGCGGTAGGCGGGTGGGTCAGCCGCGCAGGAGGATCCGGATCACCTCCTGGTGCGGGCCGTTGCTGCCGAGTGGATCGCGCTTCTGTCAGTGGTCTGCGACAGAATGGAGTCCGCTGCCAGTCCCAGCAGTGCCCGACACGAGAGGCGGTGGTTCCATGACCAAGCGATTCGAACTGCATCTTGAGGGTATGGACGCACCCGAGGGGCTGATCGACGCAGGTCGTCTCGTCGAGATCGTTAAGAGCCTCCAGGAGATGGCCACCCGGCTCGGCAGGATCGAGACAGGCTCGGCCCTGAAGGGCCGCCCGTCCAAGACCCTCGACCGTGTAGCCAGCCTTCGCATCGGATTGGAGAAGGGCAGCACGACGATCATCGCCGAGCGAGACGTCGTTCAGGGGACCCTCGAACTCGACCTGCCCGATGAAGAGGCCGTTGACCACAGGTTCGCTGAGTTGATCGAGAGCATCGGCGCTGACCAGCGTCCGGACTGGGTTACTGATTCACTCGCAAGCACGGCAGGCGACCTCGTGGCTGCTCTCCAGAGGACGGCACCCAAGGTTGAACTGAAAGTCGACGGAGTGAGCAAGAAGGCCTTCGAGACTCGGGCCATTCACCGCGAGACGTGGAGGGCTTCGGTGTCCGGCCAGCCGGGGGAGAAAGTCACCTTCACTGGACGGCTCTTCGCAGTGAACCTCAATACCCACCGTCTGCAGGTTCAGGACGACGTGGGCAACCAAGTCGCGTTGCCCAAGGTGCTGAATGACGCCGAGGTCGGCAAACTCGTCGGAGCATACGTAACGGTCGCGGGAACGCCAAGGGCCGACCTCACGGGCAGGCTCACCCATATCAGCGACGCATCCGTAGAGTTGGCTCCTGACCCACTCGGCGGTCAGCATGTTCGCCTGAGCGTTTCCATGGAGGAGATCCTCGCCAGCTCGCCCGGTCCAACTCCCGGAGGGATCGCGGGCCTCACTCATGCCGAAGCCCAGGCGTTCCTAGAGGCGATCGGGTAGTGCATGGGAGGCGAACAGGTCGTCCTGCTGGACACGAACGCATACGGCGCGCTCTACGTAACGCCAGAGGAGACAGCTCGAAAGCAGGGCTTTCCGCTCGATGAATGGCGAGTTGCGCTCCAGGGTCACCGTGTTGTGATCGCCTTCCAGACTCGTGCCGAAGTGCTCGTAGGCGCAAGAAGCGCGAAATGGGGTGAGTCGCGCATGAAGGCCCTTAACGAGCGACTCAACGCGACGCCGACCGTCCAACTCGATGAGGACGTCTTCGAGGCCTACGTGACGCTAACAGTCGATGCGCGTGCTCGGGGCAATGGCATCGGCCAGAGGCTGCATACGGCTGACCGTTGGATCGCTGCTTGCGCCATTGCCAAATCCGTGCCGCTCCTGTCGAGAGATGGCATCTTCGCTGACGCTCCCGCACTGAGTCTGTTCGAGGTGGGTGATGTCTGACGTCCCCGCTTGATTCGACAAGCTCATGCTCACCGCAACGTGATGCGGACGGCATCGAGTACGCCTACCAGCGCACTTATTGGTCGAACACACCTCATGGCCCGCGACCCGCGCCCTGGAGCAAGCCGACTCTGCGGCTTCTCCCTGCCTTCGAGTGGCCGAGGCTGTTCCGGGCCCGTCGGTCCTGGACCCACAGGGTTAGGGTGAAGCCAGCTTCGCGCGAGAGGAGTTCCGATGGGTGCCTGGTCGGGCGTCGGTCTGGTGCTCGGGGTCTGCATGTTCCTGGTCTCGTTCGCGCCCAGCCTGCTGCCGCGGCAATGGCTCGGTCAGGGCCTCATCGGCGGAGCCAGCGCCGCCGTCGGCTACCTGGTCGGCTACCTGCTCGAGATGTCGGTGGACGCCGTCATGCGGCTGCTCGGCATCGACGTCCAGGTCAGCTGGCATCCACCGGGCGGCTACTGGGTGCTCGGCGCGCTCGCCGTGCTGGCGGTGGGCGTCGGCTGGTGGTGGTCCGTCCGGGAGCATCGCGAGACCGCCCGGCTGGTCGGCATGCACGAACGCCCGGTGTGGCACGACGTCGCCGCCACCGCCGTCGCGATGGCGTTCCTGGTCGTGCTGATGCTGATGCTCAAGGGCCTGCAGCTGTTCACCAGCTGGGTCACGCAGGGACTGGACCTGTTCCTGCCGTCGCTGTTGTCGATCTCGGGCGCCATCGTGGTGGCGATCGTGTTGCTGCGCACGGTGAACCGGATGGTGCTCCACCAGGCACTGGAGCGGATCTCGCGGCAGGCCGCCACGATGGACCGGCGCCGTCCCCGCGGCCTGCGCGCACCCCAGTCGCCCACCCGCAGCGGATCGCCCGGCGCCACCCAGTCGTGGGAGGAGCTGGGCCGGCGCGGACAGATCTTCACCGCCTGTGGACCCACCGCCGAGCAGATCGCGGCGGTGGTCGGCGAACCCGCGAGGGAGCCCATCCGGGTGTACGCGACCCTCGGCACCGGCGGGGTGGACGAGGCGGTCGCGATCGCCATGGCCGAGGTGCGCCGGACGGGGGCGCTCCGGCGGGGGACCCTGGTGGTGGACACCCCGGCGGGTCGAGGCTGGGTGGACGAGTTCTCCGTCCAGGCCGTCGAATACCTGACCGGCGGCGACTGCGCCACCGTGTCGGTGCAGTACTCGAAGCTGGCCAGCGCCTTCGTCTACGTCGCCGATCCCGAGACCCCCCGGGCCTGTGCGCGGGCCCTGTTCACCGCACTCGAGGAGGCGATCGCCGACCTGCCGGCCGAGGAGCGTCCCAAGGTGTACGTGAGCGGCGAGTCCCTGGGCTCCTACGGCGGCCACGGCGCGTTCACCGACGCCGACGACATGCTCGCCCGGGTGGACGGTGCGCTGTGGATCGGGACGCCGGGCTTCACCGACATCGCGCACACCCTCACCCAGTCGCGGATGCGTGGATCGCCCGAGATCACCCCGGTGATCGACAACGGACGGCACATCCGGTTCGTCACCGAGCCGGCGGAACTGGCCGCGGACGCCTACGGCCGGGAGCTCTCCGAACGCTGGGAGAGCCCGCGGGTGGTGTACAGCCAGCACGCGTCCGACCCGATGTGCCGGTTCACCAGCGGACTCGCCTGGCGGGAGCCGTCCTGGATGCGGGAACGCGCCGGCACCGACGTCAACGCGTCGCTGCGCTGGTGGCCCCTGGTGACCTGGTTCCAGACCAGCGTCGACATGCTGACCAGCCTGGACACCCCGGCCGGCCACGGCCACATCTACGAGGACGAACTGGTGCCGCTGTGGGCGGCGGTGCTGCACCGGGAGGACGCCCCGATCGACGACATCGCCGCCGCGATCCACGGGTCGCTGGCCACCATCAAGGCGCCCGGGGCGTCCGCCACCGGCTCGGCCGGCTCGGTCACGTAGCGGAAGGTCCACGATGCCCACACCCACCGTCACCGTCGTCGACGACGCGCCGGCGCCCCTGCGCGCCGGACTGGCGCAGCTGCGCAGCACGCTCGCCGTGCCGGACGGGTTCGCGCCCGAGGTGCTGGCCCAGGCGGAGAACGCGGCCCGGAACGTCCGGCTGCCCGAGGCCGACCTGACCGGGGTCGAGTTCGTCACGATCGATCCGGCCGGTTCGGTGGACCTTGACCAGGCGGTGCACATCGACCGCGACGGCGACGGTTACCTGGTGCGCTACGCGATCGCCGACGTGGCCGGTTTCGTCGAACCCGGTGGCGCGCTGGACGCGTCCTGCCACGAACGCGGCGAGACCCTGTACGCCCCGAACCGCCGGACGCCGCTGCATCCGGAGGTGCTGAGCGAGGGGGCGGCCAGCCTGCTGCCGGGCCAGGTCCGGCCCGCCCTGGTGTGGCACCTGCGCCTGGACGCCGCCGGCGAACCGACCGGGACCCGCGTCGTCCGGGCGAGCGTCCGCAGCCGCCGGCGATACTCCTACGACGAGGTGCAACAGCTGCTCGACGCGGGTGCCGCGCCCGAGGTGCTCGGCCTGCTGCGCGAGGTCGGCCGGCTGCGCGAGGCCGCCGAACGGGCCCGGGGCGGTGTCAGCCTGGGGGTGCCGCAGCAGCAGGTGCGCGCCGAGGGCGATCGGTGGAGCCTGGAGTACCGGACGACCCTGCCCTGCGAGGGCTGGAACGCCCAGATCTCGCTGCTCACCGGCATGGCCGCGGCCGGCCTGATGCTGTCGGCCGGGGTGGGCATCCTGCGCACCCTGCCGCCGGCCGACGACGGGGCGATCACCCGGCTGCGGCGCCGCGCCCAGGCGCTCGGGATCTCGTGGCCGCAGCGGGTGCCCTATCCCGACTTCGTCCGCAGCCTGGACGCCGCCCAGCCGCGACATGCGGCGATGCTGAACGCCTGCACGACCCTGTTCCGCGGTGCCGGCTACCTGGCGTTCGCCGCCGGCGTCCCGGCCGACGGCGCCCGGCACGCCGCCATCGCGGCACCGTACGCCCATGTCACCGCGCCCTTGCGGCGGCTGGTCGACCGTTACGCCGCCGAGGTCTGCGTGGCCGTCTCGGACGGCCGGACGCCGCCGTCCTGGGCGTTGGAGGCGCTCGAACAACTGCCGGCGGAGATGACCGCGTCGTCCCGCCGGGCCGGCAGCTACGCCCGGGGCATCGTCGACCTGGTGGAGGCCATGGTGCTGGCGCCCCGGATCGGTGAGCGGTT
>JAGPGQ010000388.1 GCA_018055925.1 Micropruina sp. | reverse complement strand
TGGGCGGCGACGTCGTGCTCCTTCTCGATCACGACCACGGACGAGCCCGGCCGGCGCTGCAGCAGCGTCAGGGCCGTCGCCAGCCCGACGATGCCGCCGCCGACCACGCAGAAGTCGTGGACCTTCGTGCTCATGCGCGGGCTCCCTCGAGCTGCGGGGCCATCGCGTCCTGCTCGGCGCGCAGTTGGTCGGCCAGCCGGCCGTCCGGGAACACGACGTCGTCGATGCCGATGACCTCGTCCACGGCGATGTCGCGCTTCAGCACGCAGCCCTCGGCCAGGCCGACCGGGAGCAGTCGCTCGGCGCGCTGCACCTCGCCCTTCTCGCACTCGCCGTAGTAGCAGTAGCCACCCTTGGCGTCCAGGGTCTCGCCCGCCTTGAGCGGCTTCTTGGCCAGCGTCACGACCTCGACCCGGGTGCCCTTGCCGTCGAGCAGCGGCGCGATCGTGGCGTCGCCCAGCAGGGCGGCGCGGGCGATCGTGGCCGGCACCTCGAAGTGGCACAGGTGGTAGGGCGTGTAGAAGCTGTACAGCGGGCCGGCGCCGAGCTTGTACAGGTTCAGGTAGTGGTGCTGCTTGGGGTCGTCGTGCTCGGCGAGCACGTAGACGCCGGGACCCGGACGGGTCTTCACCACGTAGTCGACCGCGCCGCCCAGCTCACGCAGCTCGTCGATGTCGTACTGCGTGGTCAGGTCGTCGACGTGGCCCTCGAACTCGCGGCCCAGGCAGCCCCGCCGGTGCACCGACAGGTCGGCGGCGTTGGCCACCAGCGCCTGCTCGACCGACACCTTGGTGCCGTCGGCGAAGCTGGTCACCATGTGCACGTCCTGGCCCCACTGCTTGGCGAAGCCCTCCTGCGTGGTGGGGTTGCGGAACCGGTCCTGCAGGCCCTTGATGTTGCCGGCGACCATCGGTCGCAGGCCGAGGCCCCGGACGAACCGGATCAGGTTCATCTGCACGCCCGGCTGGTCGCCGTCCATGCCGGTGTAGACCACGCCGGCCGCCTTGGCCCGGCTGGCCAGCACGGTGCCCAGGGTGGCGTCCACCTCGGCGTTCATCAGCACCAGGTGCTTGCCGTTGGCGATCGCCGAGAGCGCCAGGTGGGCGCCGAACTCGACCGAGCCGGTGGCGTCCACCACCACGTCGACCGAGTCGGCGGCGGTGAGCGCGGCGAAGTCGTCGGTGACGGCGACCTTGCCGGCGGCCACCGCGGTGTCGATGCCGGACGAGTTGCCCGCGTCGGTCACCTCGGCGGCGTCGTAGCCGGCGTACTCGAGGGCGCTGTGCGCCTTCGCGGGAGTGCGGGCGAAGACGGCCGCGATCTCCATGCCGGGCACGGTGTTGTGGATGTGGTTCATCATGCCCCGGGCCATGAACCCGGGGCCGACCACACCCACCCGCACCGGCCGGCCGTCACGCCGGCGCTGCTGCAGCAGGGTGTCGGTGATGATCATCGCAGCGGCTTCCCGTCCCAGTCGGGCCAGGAGGCGTCCTTGTCGGAGACCACCGCGACCTCGCCGGGCCACTCCAGCCCGAAGGCCGGGTCGTTCCAGCGCTGGCCGCGCTCGTGCTCGGGCGAGTACTTGCCCGAGACCAGGTAGGTCACCTCGGTGCCGTCGGCGTGGGTCAGGTACCCGTGGCCGCAGTACGGCGGCACCCATAGCGCCCGGTGGTTCTCGGCGGTCAGCTCGACCATCACCGAGGCACCGTAGGTCGGGCTGTCCTCACGCAGGTCGAGGCAGCAGTCGGTGATCGCACCGGCCGTGCAGCGCACCAGCTTGCCCTCGGCGGCCGGGGCGATCTGGCGGTGCATGCCGCGCATCGTGCCGGCGGCGTGGTTGAACGACGTGTTGGCCTGGGCGATCGTGAAGTCGATGCCCTGGGCGGCGAACTCGTCGGTGCAGTAGGAGCGGGCGAAGAAGCCGCGATCGTCGGAATGCAGTTGCAGGTCGACGATGAAGCAGCCCTCCACCGCGGTGGGGGTGAATTTCATACCGTCGCCACCTGCTTCCAGAACAGTTCCCTGTCGATCTGGCCGGTGTTCAGCAGGTGCTCGATCTGCTTGAGCCGGGTGTGACCGCGACCGTAGAAGGTCTCGGCGTCGAGCTGGATGGTCTCGAACACGGCGTGCAGCTGCTTGGCGCCCATCGCCAGGTTCCAGTCGCAGCTGAAGCCGAGGGTCTCCTCGATGCGGTCGAAGTTGACCTTGTACGAGCGGTTGTCGGCGCTCGGCGGGCCGAACGACAGCTGGCAGCCGGGGAACTCGTCGGCAACCGTCTGGGCGATCTCCCGCACGGTGTAGTTGTTGTCGAACGAACCCACGTTGTAGTAGGTGGAATGCACCTTGTCCAGGGGCGCGTCGAGCACCGTCCGGATCGCCTTGGCGATGTCGAGCGCATGCACCATCGGACGCCACGGCGTGCCGTCGGAGTTCATCGCGATGACCTTCTCGACCCAGGCCAGGCCGGCCAGGTTGTTCAGCACGATGTCGAACCGCTGCCGCGGCGAGGCGCCGAACGCGGTCGCGTTCCGCA
>JAGPGQ010000157.1 GCA_018055925.1 Micropruina sp. | reverse complement strand
GCGGCCGGTTCGTGCCGGTGATCACCGACCTGTACCGGCGCAGCCAGGCGATCGTCCGGTACCGGCTGGGCGACGTGCTGCTGCCCGGCCCGGCGGACTGCCCGTGCGGTTCGGTGTTCGCCACCGTGGGCCGCATCGAGGGCCGCGCGGACGACGTCCTGCGGTTCGCCGGCGAGACCGGAGAGACCCGGCCGCTGTTCGCGGACTTCGTCCGGGCGGCCGTGCTGGGGGCACCTGGCGTGGCGGACTTCCGGCTGGTTCAGCGAGCGGACGGCTGCCTGCGCCTGGCCGTGCGTCCGGAGCGCGCGCAGGCGTCCGGCCACCTGGCGCTGCAGGAACTGGTGCGGTCACGGGGCCTACGGGTGCCCGAGATCACCGGCATGCCCTGGCCGGTCGAGGCCCCGGCCGCCAAGCGCCGCCGGGTCCGCCGGGAGGTCTGAGGCCGCCACTGGTGGCGCGCGTCCAGGACGTCCGACCGGCCGAGGCCGAGCAGACGCTTGATCTCGAGTCCGGCGTCAGGCCGGCCGGGCGCCCTGCGACAGCTCGGCCGAGCGCAACGACCGCAGCAGGGGCTGGTAGTGCGACTGGACGGCCTTCCGGTACGCCTCGAGATCGCCGCGCAGCGCCGCGTCAAGCATGTTCCGGTGCGCCCGGGCGGTCTCGGAGAGGTCACGCGAGCTGGGCACGCCCAGCCGGGGCGCCACGATCGTGTGGACGTCCCAGAACGCGGCCACGAGCTGGCTGTAGAGATCGTTGTCGGCGCGCTCGGCGAGGCCCAGGTGGAAGCCGCGGTCGGCGCTGCCGAACTCGGCGTTGCGCGCCCCCGCCAGCGTCATCTCGTCGCACAGCGCGCTCAGCTCGGGAGCGCCCTCCCGGGCCAGCCGGTCCACGATGCCGGGGGCCAGCGCCAGGTCCAGCGCGATCCGCACCTCGACCACCTGGCGCAGCGATTCGAAGTCGTCGCCGGGCAGCAGGACGCCCTTGAACGTCAGTCCCTCGACCAGCGGCCGCAGCGAGAGCTGGCCGACGAAGGTGCCGGTGCCGTGGCGGACCTCGAGGATGTCCAGGGTCACCAGGGTCCGGATCGCCTCGCGAAGACTCGATCGGGAGACCCCGAGATGTTCCATCAGGGCGGTCTCGGTGGGCAGTGGGTCGCCGGGCCGCAGGCCCTCGGTGAGGAGGAGGTCCTTCAGTGCCTGAATGGTCTGCCGGAGGCGCAACGGCTCGCGTTCTTTGGCCATGGGGTTCTCCTCGGCGTCGAAGTTGTGCTTATATTTGCACAACGTCAGACATCAGACGTCCGACATCATAGGAGATATCATGACGAACCTGGCGCCGGTGACGTCCCGGCGGAGTCTGTTCAAGCTAGCCGGAGCGATGAGCGCCGCGGCTGCCGTGGCCGGCACGCTCTCCGCCTGCGGGACGAGCCCGTCCCAGCGCAACTCCGGCGGGGCCGCGAACCTTCAGGCACCGACCATCAAGGCGGCGATCTCGTACGAGCTGGGCACCAACGGATTCGATCCGATGACCACCACGGCGGCACTCACGGTCGCCGTCAACTGGCACACCATGGAGGGGCTGACCGAGGTGCTGCCCTCGGGCGACCGCCAGGTCTACGCGGCCCTCGGCAAGGAGCTGCCCAAGAAGATCGACGACCTGACCTACGAGGTGACCCTGCGCGACGGTGCCACCTTCCACGACGGCTCGCCGGTCACCGCCGACGACGTCGTGTTCAGCTTCGAGCGGGTGCTTGACCCGGCCAACAACAGCCTGTACGCCAGCTTCATCACGTTCCTGGACGGCGTCGTGAAGAAGGACGACAGCACCGTCACGATCAAGCTCAAGCAGCGGTTCTCGCTGGTCGCCGAGCGGATCTCCGTGGTCAAGATCGTGCCCAAGGCGCCCGCCACCGCCGACCCGAAGGCGTTCGACGCCAACCCGGTCGGCACCGGTCCGTACCGGATGACCGACAACTCGGCCACCTCCAAGGAGGTGGCGTTCACCAAGTTCGAGGGCTACACCGGCCCGCGGCCGGCGAAGGCCAACTCGATGGTGTGGAAGATCATGCCCGACGACGCCACTCGGATGAACGCCCTCACCTCGAAGGCGGTCTCGGCGATCGACCTGGTGCCCGACCTCTCCATCGAGACCCTGAAGAACAGCTCGGCCGTCGAGTCGGTGCAGGGCTTCTCGCTGCTGTTTGCGATGTTCAACTGCGGCTCGGCGCCGTTCAACAACGTCAAGAACCGCCAGGGCTTCCTGTGGGCGCTCGACATGGCCACCATCGTCAAGACCGCCTACCTGGGCAACGCGACCCCGGCCACCAGCTTCCTGCAGGACACCCATCCGAACTTCCACAAGGCCAAGAACGTCTACACCCTCGATGTCGCCAAGGCGAAGGCGCTGTTCGCGGACACCGGCCTGAAGTCGATCAGGCTGCTGTGCACCGACCACGCCTGGGTGAAGAAGGCGACGCCGATCATCAAGTCGAACCTCGAGGCGGCCGGGTTGACCGTCGACTTCACCGAGAAGAAGTCGGCCGACGTCTACACCAGCATCGATGCCGACCCGAAGGCGTTCGACGCCGTCATCGCGCCCGGCGATCCGTCGGTCTTCGGCGCCGACCCCGACATCGCCCTGCGCTGGTGGTACGGCAGCGACACCTGGACCGACAAGCGGATGCACTGGAAGGGCCAGGACTCCTACAAGGAGATGCAGGCGCTGATGGACGACGCGATCAAGCAGACCGGCAACGCCCAGCAGGAGAGCTGGAACAAGGTGTTCGACCTGGCCAGCGAGATCGTGCCGCTCTACCCGCTGTTCCACCGCAAGTCGACCACCGGTTTCGACGGCGACACCCTGACCGGCTTCAAGCCGATCGCGTTGACCGGCCTGTCCTTCCTGGACGTCGCCACCAAGTGAGCCTGCGCGGCGTCCGGACCCGCCTGGGAGCGGTCCGGACGCCGCCGGTAAGGAGCCCTCATGACGACCCTCATCCGCCTGATCGGACGGCGCCTGGTCGCCTTCCCGATCATGGTGCTCGGGGTGACGCTGCTGGTGTTCTTCGTGATGGCCTTCTCGCCGGTCGACCCGGCCCAGCTGGCGCTGGGCGAGTCGGCCTCGCCGGAGGCCCTGGCGAAGTACCGAGCCGACCACGGACTCGACCAGCCGCTCCCCGTCCGCTACGTCCTGTTCCTGGGCGGCCTGATCCAGGGCGACCTGGGGATCAGCGCCGGCAACGTCCCGGTGACCGAATTCGTCGCCCGGGCCTTCCCGATCACCCTCCAGCTGACCCTGATCGGCCTGGTGCTGGCCATCGTCATCGCCCTGGTGCTCGGCGTGCTGGCCGCCCTCTACCGCGACCGCTGGCCGGACCAGGCGATCCGCGTGGTCTCCATCGCCGCGCTCGCCACCCCGTCGTTCTGGCTGGCGATCCTGCTGATCCAGTGGCTCTCGACCGTCCCCGGGGGTGCCGGGCTGTATCCGGCGGTGATCTCGGAGTGGGTGCCGTTCGCCGACGACCCCGGGGTGTACATCAACAACATCAGCCTCCCGGCGATCGCGTTGGCCATCCCCGTCGCCGGATCGCTCACCCGCGTGGTGCGGACCTCGATGGTCGAGGAACTCGACCGCGACTACGTCCGGACGGCGATCGGCGCCGGCATCCCCAAGTCCGTGGTGGTCGGCCGCAACGTGCTGCGCAACGCGCTGATCACCCCGATCACGGTGCTCGGCCTGCGGGTCGGCTACATGATGGGCGGCGCGGTGATCATCGAGATCATCTTCAACATCCAGGCGATGGGCCAGCTGATCCTGGACGGGGTCACGCGCAACGACGTCTTCCTGGTGCAGGGCGTCACGCTGACCGTGGCGATCGCGTTCATCGTGATCAACATCGTCGTCGACCTGCTGTACGTGCTGGTGAACCCCCGGATCAGGACGGTGTGACGTGCGACGGACCCTTGCCGAACGACTCGCCGAGCCCGGCCTTCGACTGCGGGCGCTCTCGGTGCCGGCCCAGATCTCCCTCGGGGTGCTGGTGCTGCTGGTGCTCGCCTGCGTGCTGGCCCCGGTGATCGCCACCCACGACCCGTTCCTGACCACGGTTCCGGCCACCCCGCCGGGCGCCGAGGCCTGGTTCGGCACCGACGCCATCGGCCGCGACGTGTTCGCCCGGGTGCTGTACGGCGGCCGCTACTCGCTGATGATCGGCATCCTGGCCACCCTGGTCGCGCTGATCGCCGCCGCCGTCCTCGGCTCGGTCGCCGCCACCGGCAACAAGGTGGTCGCCGAGGTGCTGATGCGCATCCTCGACATCGTGATGAGCTTCCCGGGGATCGCCCTGGCCGCGGTCTTCGTCGCGGTGTGGGGACGCTCGCTGCCGGTGCTGATCTTCGCCATCGCCTTCCTGTACACGCCCCAGCTGACCCGGGTGGTGCGGGCCAACGTGCTCGCCCAGTTCGGCGAGGACTACGTGGCCGCCTCCCGGGTGATGGGTGCCCGGACGTGGTGGATCCTGAGCAAGCAGGTGGCCCGCAACTGCATCGCCCCGATCCTGGTGTTCGCCACCGTGCTGGTGGCCGACGCGATCGTCTTCGAGGCGTCCCTGTCGTTCATCAACGCCGGTGTCCGGCCGCCCGAGCCGTCCTGGGGCAACGTCCTGGCCGACGGCAAGCAGCTGCTGCTGATCGGCGGCTGGTGGGCGACCTTCTTCCCCGGCCTGATGATCCTGATCACCGTGCTGGCGCTGAACGTGCTCGCCGAGAGCATGACCGACGCCATGGTGTCGCCGAAGCTGCGCCGCAAGGTGAAGCTGGCCGACCCGGTGGAGCAGCAGGCGGCCCCGGTCGAGGCGGTGGCACCCGCCGAGACCGGCGTCCCGCTGGCCGAACGGCTGGCGGCCCTGGCCGCGGTCGAACGGACCCGCACCGACCGGCTGATCTACACCGGCGACGCGGCCCCGCTGCTGGAGGTGAAGGACCTCAGCATCAGGTTCACCGAGGCGCACGGCGACGTGGACGTCGTCGACCACGTGTCGTTCAGCGTCCGTCCCGGCGAGACGATGGGCCTGGTCGGCGAGTCCGGCTGCGGCAAGTCGATCACGTCGATGGCGATCATGGGGCTGCTGCCGAAGACCGCCGACCTGCGCGGCCAGATCCTGTTCGAGGGACGCGACCTGTTGCGGCTCACCCCCGCGCAGCACAACGCCCTGCGGGGTCACCAGATCGCGATGATCTACCAGGACGCGCTCAGCTCGCTGAACCCGTCCATGCTGATCAAGGCGCAGTTCAAGCAGCTGACCAGCCGCGGCGGCACCCGCAGCGCCACGGAGCTGCTCGAGCTGGTCGGCCTCGACCCGGTCCGGACGCTGGCGTCCTACCCGCACGAGCTTTCCGGCGGGCAGCGGCAGCGGGTGCTGATCGCGATGGCGCTCACCCGCGACCCGAAGCTGGTGATCGCCGACGAGCCCACCACGGCGCTGGACGTCACGGTGCAGCGGCAGGTGATCGAGCTGCTCAACGAGCTGCGCGAGAAGCTCGGCTTCGCCATGGTGTTCGTGTCGCACGACCTGGCGCTGGTGGCCAGCGTGGCGCACCGGATCACCGTGATGTACGCCGGCCAGGTGGTCGAATCCGGCCCGACCCGCGACCTGCTGATCGACCCACGGCACGAATACACCCGCGGCCTGCTGGGTGCGGTGCTATCGATCGAGGCCAGCGCCGGAAGGCTGCACCAGGTGCCCGGCGTGGTCCCCTCGCCCAGCGAGTTCGTCGCCGGCGACCGGTTCGCGCCGCGCTCGTCGCGTCCCGAGATCGGGCGCGACGTCCGGCCCGAGCTGGTCACCCTGCCGGGCACCGACCACGTCGTCGCCCTGCATCCCGACCAGATCGAAGGCCTCGAGGAGGTGCGCGCATGACCACCCCGGTGATGGAGCTCGTCGACGTGCACGTGGTGCACAAGACCCGCACGGGCGGGCTGTTCAAGCCCGGCACCGTCCGAGCCGTCGACGGGGTGAGCTTCAGCATCTCGCGCGGCGAGACCGTCGGCATCGTCGGCGAATCCGGCTCGGGCAAGACCACGATGGCGCGGGTGCTGGTCGGCCTGCAGCCGGCCACCTCGGGCAGCGTGCTGTTCAAGGGCGAGCCGCTGCGCTACGACGCCGCGTCCCGGCGCAGGCTGGGCCGCGCGGTGTCGGTGGTGTTCCAGGATCCGGCCACCGCGCTCAACCCGCGGATGGTCGTCCGCGAGCAACTGCTCGACCCGCTCAACGTGCACGACGTGGGCGAGCCCGGGCAGCGCCAGGAGCGGGTGCGGGAGCTGTTGCGGCTGGTCGGCCTGCCGATGTCGGCGCTGGACGTGCTGCCGCGGCAGATCTCCGGCGGGCAGCGGCAGCGGGTGGCGATCGCCCGCGCGCTGGCCCTGGAGCCCGACGTGATCATCGCCGACGAACCCACGTCGGCACTGGACGTGTCGGTGCGCGCGCAGGTGCTGAACCTGCTCGCCGACCTCAAGGAGGCGCTCGGCCTCGGCATGGTGTTCATCAGCCACGACATCTCCACAGTCCGGCACGTGTCGGACCGGATCGCCGTGATGAACCGGGGCCGGATCGTCGAGAGCGCCCCGGTCGGGCAGCTCTTCGCCAACCCCGCCGACGAGTACACCCGGACCCTGCTCGGCGCCGTCCCCTCCCTGCTGCAACCCAAGGAATCCCGATGAGCCTCAGCGGCGTCGTTCCGCCCCTGATCACCCCGATGACCCCGGACGGCGGGCTCGACCTGGCCAGCCTCGACCGCCTGGTGGACCACCTGATCGGGGCCGGGGTGGACGGGCTGTTCGTGCTGGGTTCGTCCGGCCAGGTGGCCTACCTCACCGACGCCGAGCGCGACCGGGTGACCGCCCGGGTGGTGGACCGGACGGCCGGCCGGCTGCCGGTGGTGGTGGGCACGGTCGACCTCACCGCCCACCGGATCATCGAGCAGGCGCGGCGCGCCGAGGAGCTGGGGGTGGACGGCGTGGTGGTCACCGCGCCGCTGTACGCGCTGAACGACGCGGCCGAGGTGCGGCGGCACTTCCGGTCGATCGCCGCGGCCGTGTCGGTGCCCGTCCTGGCCTATGACGTTCCCGTCCGGGTCGGCACCAAGCTCACCCCGGACCTGCTGCTCGCCCTGGCCGCCGACGGTGCGATCAGCGCGGTCAAGGACTCCTCCGGCGACGACACCTCGTTCCGGCAACTGGTCGCCCGCAACGCCGAGGCGGGCAGCCCGCTGAAGGTGCTGACCGGGCACGAGGTGATGTGCGACGCGATGGCCCTGCTCGGCGCCGACGGCGCCGTGCCCGGGCTGGCCAACGTCGACCCGGCCGGCTACGTCCGGCTCTGGCGGGCCGCGGGGGCCGGCGACTGGACGGGTGCCGCGGCGGAGCAGGCCAGGCTGGAGCGGCTGTTCCGGATCGTCTCGGTGCCCAGGGGCCGCTCCGCCGATTCCGGCGGCATCGGCGCCTTCAAGGCGGCCCTCGAGCTGCTCGGGGTGATCGAGTCCGGCACCATGCCGGCCCCGCTGCGCGGCCTGGACGCGGCGGAGCACGACGCCGTCGGGGAGCTTCTGGCGGAGGCCGGTCTGCGGTGAAACCCGTCGTCGGCATCGATCTGGGCGGCACCAAGACCGCCGCCGCGCTGGTCGCGCCGGACGGCACGCTCGGCGTCCGTGTGGCGGCGCCGACGCCCGCCGCCGAGGGCCCGGGCGCCGTCCTGGACGTGGTCGCCGGCCTGGTCGCGCGGGTGGCCGGGGACACCCCGATCGGGGGCGTCGGCATCGGCACGGCCGGCATCGTGGACGCCGCCGGCCGGGTGCTCTCGGCGACCGAGACGTTCACCGGCTGGGTCGGCACCGACCTGGTCGCCGGCCTGGCCGGACGCCTGTCGCGGCCGGTGCCGATCCGGGTGTACAACGACGTGGACGCCCACCTGCTCGGCGAGGCCTGGCGGGGCGCCGCCCGCGGACGGGACTCGGCGCTGATGGTCGCGGTCGGCACCGGCGTCGGAGGAGCGCTGCTGATCGACCGCCGGCTGGTGCGCGGCGCGCACAGCGCCGCCGGCGAACTCGGCCATCTGCCGGCCGTCGGCGCCGAGGGACTCCGCTGCCCCTGCGGGCGGCCCGGCCACCTGGAGGCGCTGGCCGCCGGCCCGGCGATCGCCCGCGGCTACCGTGCGACGGGCGGGACGGCCGCCGATGCCCGGGCCGTGTTCGCGCTCGCCGGGGACGGTGACCCCGCGGCGATCGCCGTGGTGGACGCGGCCGCCACCGGGCTGGGCCGGGCCGTCGCCGGCCTGGTGACCACCATCGATCCGGCCTGCGTGGTGATCGGCGGCGGGGTCGCCGAGGCCGGTGAGCTGTGGTGGCGTCCACTGCGGGAGGCGTTCCGGAGCGAACTGGTGGCGGCCTTCGCGACCCCCCTGGTCAAGGCCGAATTGGGGGTCTCGGCGGCCGTGCTCGGCGCGGCCCGCGGAGTGTTCGACGACGAAGGAGTGCCGGCGTGAACGACCTGCTGAACCGGATCCGGGGCGGCCTCGTGGTGTCCTGCCAGGCCTACCCGGGCGAACCGATGCTCGACCCGCGCACCATGGCCCAGGTGGCGCGGGCCGCGGTCGCCGGCGGAGCGGTGGCGATCCGGGCCAAGGGGCTGGACGACCTGCGGGCGATCCGGCCGGTGGTCGACGTGCCGCTGATCGGGCTGGTCAAGGTGGGTGCCGAGGGGGTCTACATCACGCCCACGCTGAGCGACGCCCGGGCGGTCGCCGACACCGGCTGCGCGATCGTGGCGCTGGACGGCACCCGGCGGCCCCGTCCGGACGGGTTGAGCCTGGCGGAGACGGTCGCCGGCCTGAAGCGGACCCATCCCGGGGTGCTGGTGATGGCCGACTGCGGCTCCGCCGCGGACGCCGACGCCGCCCAGCGCGCCGGCGCCGACGTCCTCGGCACCACGCTGGCCGGCTACACCGGGGAGCGGCCGAAGACCGACGGGCCGGACTGGGCGTGCGTGCGCGAGGTGCTCGCGCTGGCCGATCGCCCGGTGTTCGTCGAGGGCCGGGTGCACGCGCCGGCGCAGGCCGCGGAGGCGATCCGGCTGGGCGCCTGGGCCGTCGTGGTGGGCACCGCGATCACCCACCCGACCACCCTCACCGGCTGGTTCGCGGCCGCCGTCGCCGGGGCGCAAGGCTGAG
>JAGPGQ010000156.1 GCA_018055925.1 Micropruina sp. | reverse complement strand
CCAGCACCAGGACGAAGACCACCAGCGACACGGTCTCGACCAGCACCTGGGTGAGCGCCAGGTCGGGACCGCCGTGCAACAGGAACAGCAGCGCCGTGCCATAGCCGGTCGCGCCGACCAGCAGCAGTGCCCGGAGCCGGCCGCGCGACGTGGCGGCGAGGATGCCGGCGGCCACCATGCCGGCACCGATCACCACCTGCGGCAGGCTGTCGAACGGCCGCACGTGCTCCGGCCAGTGGACGGTGTAGACCAGCGCCCCACCGGAGAGCACCACGACCACGGCCAGCACGATCGAGGTGTAGCTGGCCAGCGAGCCCCGCTGGGTGCGGGCGGTCACCTCGACGGCGATGAGGTCGATCCGCTTCATCGCGCGGGTGTACAGCTCGTCCGCGCCGATCACCCGCGGGAAGGTTCCCTGCACGGCGGCGATCGCGCTGCGCTGCCAGAACATCAGGGCGCCCAGCCCGATGGCGAGCAGCGAGAGCAGCAGCGGCGGCGTGACCCCGTGCCACAGGGCCAGGCCGTGACTGGCATGACCGGCCAGCCCGACGCTCAACGGCTGGATCAGCGGGGTCAGCCAGCCGCCCAGGAAGCCGCCGACCAGGCACAGCGCGCCCAGCAGCACGGGGACGCTGAGGAAGCCGGCCGAGGGCCGGTGGATGTCGACCGGGACCACGTTGCGCTTGTCCGCGAACGCGCCCCACCACCAGCGCAGCGAGTAGGCCACCGTGAGCACCGACCCGGCCACGACCGCGCCGGTGAGCAGCACCCCCATGGCGGGCGTGGCGCCGGCGATCCCGTCACCGTGGTAGGTCACCACGTTGGTCAGCGCCTCGAAGGCGGACTCCTTGGCGATGAAGCCCAGGGTGGGCGGCAGACCGGCCATCGAGGCGGCCGCCAGTCCACCGATCACGGCGACCAGCGGCATCGATCGTCCGACACCGGTGAGCCGGGTCAGGTCGCGGGTGCCGGTCGAGTGGTCGATCACGCCGACCAGCAGGAACAGGGTGGCCTTGAACAGGGCATGCCCGATCAGCATGGCGATGCCGGCCAGGGCCGCCGACTCAGTGCCCAGCCCGTTGAGCAGCACCAGGAAGCCGAGCTGGCTGACCGTGCCGTAGGCGAGCAGCAGTTTGAGGTCGTTCTGCCGCAGGGCCCGCCAGCCGCCCAGGATCATCGTGGTCGCTCCCAGCACGCCGACGGCGAGCCGCCAGCCGGGCACGTCGGCGAACGCCGGGGCCAGCGCCGCCACCAGGTAGATGCCGGCCTTCACCATGGCCGCCGCGTGCAGGTAGGCCGAGATCGGCGTCGGGGCGGCCATGGCGCCGGGCAGCCAGAAGTGGAACGGCACCAGGGCCGACTTGCTGAGGGCACCGACCAGCATCAGCAGGGCCGCGGCGGTCGCCAGCGGACCGCTGGGCGGCTGGGCGACGATCGCGGAGAGGCTGAAGGTGCCGCTGAGGACGCCCAGGCTGACGATGCCGACCAGCATCGCCAGGCCGCCGTTGGTGGTGACGATCAGGGCCGTGATGGCGGCGGATCGGTTCGCCCGCCGGGTGGGGTCGTAACCGATCAGCAGGTAGGAGAAGACAGTGGTCAGCTCCCAGAACACGTACAGCATGACCAGGTCGTCCACGGTGACCAGGCCGAGCATCGCGGCCGCGAAGGCGGTCAGCACGCCCATGGTGCGCGGGTTGGCCCCGGACTCGAAGTACCAGCGGCAGTAGAACAGCACCAGCGCGCCGATGCCGGTCACGATCAGGGCGAGCAGCCACTGCAGCAGGCCGACGCGGAACTCGATCACCACCCCGAGCCGGGCGATCCATTCCAGCGACTCGATGTAGCTGCCGCCCGAGGTGATCAGCGGTCCCAGGGTCAGCAGCCAGGCGAACCCCGCGGCCGGCGCCAGCGCCATCACCAGGTAGCCGCGAGCGCCGATGCCGCGGACCAGCAGGGGTGCGCACAAGGCCACCAACACGTGGGTGATGACTAAGGCGCTGAGCACAACTCCCTCTCTCGCCGGGGGCGCGCCGGACGGGCGGTCGGGGGTCCGTCAGTCTATAGGTCGGCACCGTCAGCCAGAAACCTGCACCCCGCCCTGGAACGCCGCCCGGCTCACCCGGCCGGGAGTGCCGCCCCGGGTGCCGCCTCGGTCACCACGCCGCGGAGCTTCGCCCGCCACCAGATCACGGCGACGGCCGCGGCCATCACCGCCATCTGCAGCAGCACCACCGGGCTGCCCACACCGGCCTCGCGGTCGAACATGCCGGAGAAGTCGGTGAACGGCAGCAGCAGCATGGCCAGCACGTTGTTGACGATGTGCACCGCGCAGGCCGCCTCCAGCCCGCCGGTGCGCCACGACAGCACGGACGCCGCCACCGCGAACAGCAGGTAGAACGCGTTCAGCCAGGGGTCGCCGGCGCCGTGCATCCACATGAAGATCAGGGCGGTCACCCCGGTGCTGACCAGCAGCCCGGCGGTGCGCGGCAGCCAGGCCGCGATCGCGCGCTGGCCGAGGCCGCGCAGCAGGTACTCCTCGCCGGCGGCCTGCAGGGGCGTGGTGAGCAGGATCGCGGCGATCATGAACCCGGTGTTGGGGTTGATCCCCAGCTCGGGCAGGTCGCTGATCACCAGGTCGAGGGCGATGTGGGCGCCGATGACCGGCAGCACCCAGACCACGCATTCGCCGAACCAGCGCCAGCGGAAGCCGCCCAGCACGGACGACAGCCAGCGCGGCCGCTGGCCGAAGCAGGCCCACTGGGTCAGCACGGCGATCGGGATGGACGCGGCCAGCGCCAGGTTGTTGGCCAGGAAGAGGGCCGGGGTGACCGTGATCTTGCCCGAGCCCACCTCGTCCCAGGTGGTGTTGCCCTGCTGGACGTCGTAGAAGATCGCCGGCAGCGACAGCACCATGCTGGCCCCGAACCAGAGGGCACCGGCCATCAGCAGCGCCAAGACCGGACGCCACCACCGCATCCGCGGGGTGCGCAGGAACTCGTGGTACTGGCGGGGCTCGACCGGCAGGGCGGACACCGGCGCGGCCGGCGCGATCGGCACCCAGGGGTGCGGGGGCGGCGGTCCATGCCCGAACTGGCCTGGGCCGCCTGGGCCGGGTGGTCCCCACTGGCCGGCCGGCGGGGCCGTCCAGCCGGGTGCCGGTGGTGGAGTCGTCCAACCCTGGGCCGGCGGTTCGGCCGGCGGCGGGAAGCCCGGTGGGGCGTGGGTTCCCGGCGACTCCTGGGGAGGCGGGAACCCGGGTGCGCCCACCTGCGCGGGTCCGGGCGTCGCGGGCCCGGAGGCTCCGCCCGGCACCCAGGACTGGCCATGACCGGCCGGTCCCCAGGCGCCGGGCCCGGGAAGCTGTCCGGGATGGCCGGCGGGTGGATGATCGGGCGGCGTCCCCTCCGGCCGGTTCACGCCAGCCCCGGGAACCACAGCCCGATCTCGCGCGCCGCCGATTCCGGCGAGTCGGACGCGTGCACCACGTTCTCGCGGTTCGACAGGCTGTAGTCGCCGCGGATCGAACCGGGCGCGGCCAGTGCGCCGTTGGTCGCCCCGTTCATCGTCCGGACGGCGTCGATCGCGGACGGGCCCTCGAGCACCAGGGCGACCAGTGGGCCCGAGGTGATGAATTCGCGCAGCGGCGGGTACCAGGGCTGCTCGCGATGCTCGGCGTAGTGCTCGTCCGCCAGGGCGGCATCGATCGTCCGTTGCTGCAGGGCGACGATCCGCAGGCCCTTCGTCTCGTACCGGGCGAGGATCGCGCCGACCAGCCCGCGGCGGACCGCGTCGGGTTTGATGATGATGAACGTCCGGTCACTCATGGCCCACCACCCTATCGGGCCGGTCAGCCCGCGGTACGCGCCGCCTCGAGACGCTTGCCGAGTACGAAGGTGACCACGAACAGCAGCGTGAACAGCCCTCCGACTACGAACATCATGTCGACCAGGAACCCGAGGGCGAGGCCGGCGACCTGGGCCAGCCAGGCGAGCACCCAGCCGATCGGACGCCGCATCGTCCCGGCCGCGGCCAGGCACAGCAGCATCGCCAGGCCACCCCAGATGAAGGCGGCCTCGACCTGGGTGCCGGCCACCTGGATCATGCCGGGAATCGCCAGCCCGCAGCAGATCGCCGCGAACGTCAGGATCGCGCTCAGGACGCGGGTCATCGGGTTGCCCGGCTGCAACCTCACGGCGTCTCCTCGGCGTCCGGCTCGTCGGGCTCGTCCCCCACCAGCAGCGCCCGCGCCTGCCCGGCGGCGATCACCGAGCCGGCGATCAGCACCCCGGCGCCCGGACCGGCGTCGTCGGCGAGCGTCACCGCGGCCTCGATCGCGTCGGCCATGGTGGCGGCCACCAGCACCCGGTCGTCGCCGAACACCTCGGCGGCCCGCTCGCCGAGCGCCTCGGGGCTCAGCGCCCGCGAGGTGCCGGCGACGGTGGTGCACACGATGGAGCTCATCGACTCCTCGAACACCTCCAGCACGCCGGTCACGTCCTTGTCGGCCATCGCGGCCATCACCCCGATGAGCGGGGTGAACGCGAACGCCTCGCTGAGCGCGTCCATCGTGGCGCGCGCCCCGTGCGGATTGTGGCAACTGTCCAGCAGCACCGTCGGCGAGCGCCGGACGACCTCCAGCCGGGCCGGGGCGGTCACCTCGGCGAACGCCTCGGCGATCACGTCCGGCGCGAGCGCCTGGCCGCCGAGGAACGCCTCGACGGCGGTGATCGCCAGGGCCGCGTTGCGGGCCATGTGGGCGCCGAACAGCGGCAGCAGCACGTCGTCCACCGGACCGCCGGCGGCGTCGATCCGCAGCACCTGGCCGCCGACCGCCGGGGTGCGTTCCAGGAGCGCGAACTCGACGCCTTCGCGGTACACCTTCGCGCCGACCTCGGCGCAGCGGTCGAGCAGGACGGCCGCCGCTTCGGGCTGCTGCGCGGCGAGCACCGCATGCGAACCGGGCTTGATGATGCCGGCCTTCTCGCCGGCGATGTCGGTCAGCGTGTCGCCCAGCAGGTGGGTGTGGTCGTAGTCGATCGGGCAGATGACGGCGACCTGGGCGTCCGCGACGTTGGTGGCGTCCGTGATGCCGCCGAGGCCGACCTCGACGATCGCGACATCCACCGGTGCCTGCGCGAACGCCTCGTAGGCCAGCGCGGTGATCACCTCGAAGAAGGTCATCGCGACGCCGTCGATCCGTTGGGCGTCGACCATGTCGACCAGCGGCTGCGTCTGTTCCACCAGCGCATCGAAGTCGTCGCGGGGCATCGGACGCCCGTCGATGCAGATCCGTTCGGTCACGTCGACCAGGTGCGGGCTGACGTACCGGCCGGTGCGCAGCCCGAGGGCGCGCAGCAGGGCGTCGACCATGATGGCCGTGCTGCCCTTGCCGTTCGTGCCGGCGATCTGGATGACCGGACAGGCCCGCTGCGGCGAGCCCAACAGGTCGCACAACGCCGCGACCCGGGCCGTTCCCGGGGCGATCCGGTGCTCCGGCCAGCGCGCGATGAGCCGCTGGACGATCTGCTGATGTGTCTCGGCCATGGTGCTGCTCAGCGTAGTGGTTCGGCACCCGGCCTTCGGCCGTCCCCGGGCTGGGTACAACCCCGTCAAGCCCGGACGACGAACACCCACCCACCACGTCATCCCGGCGAACGCCGGGATCTCCCAATACAACCCAGATCCCGGATCAAGCCCGGGACGACGAACCACCACCAAGCCCGGGGGGACGAACACCCACCCCACGTCACCACCATCCAGCCCGGGGGGACGAACACCCACCCCACTCCGTCATCCCGGCGAACGCCGGGAGCTCCCAAGACAACCCAGATCCCGGATCAAGCCCGGGACGACGAACCACCACCGTCAAGCCCGGACGACGAACACCCACCCCACGTCACCAAGCCCGGGGGGACGAACACCACCCACCACGTCATCCCGGGCTTGCCCCGGGATCCCGAGGCATACGCAGATCCCCGCCGGCGCGGGCAGGCCTACTGCGAGTCGGATCCGACCCGACGCGCCGTGGATCCGCACCGGGACGACGCGCCGTGGTACGAAGTGGCCCACGTCCAGGCCGAGCTCGACGGGCGTCCGGCCGGGGCCGGCCAGGCACGCGCTCAGTCCGCGCGGGTGGACCGGGCCGCGCCGACGCCCACCTGGATGACACCCCACCGGACGGCCGGGGTGTCCCCAGCGGTCCAGGGCTTATCGGCGCACCGGGGGTCGATCTCGCGATCGATCACTGCTGTCGGGTTCGGCCACCGATCTCATGAAATAACCCGACAGCAGTGATCCAGGGCGACATCGGTGACGGATCGCGAGATCATTGCGGCCGCGCCGTCGACGAGGCGATCCCGGCACCAGGGACACCACCGTCGGCGAACCGCCCCCGGCCGGCCGACGCGGGCAAGGTAGTTGACCGTTTAACCGCAGCTATACTGACCGGCATGCCCCACACCTTCGCCGGCCGTCCCTGGGCACACTGGGTGACGTTCCTGGCGCGGCAGATCCTGGGCATCACCCTGATCGTCGCCGGCGCCCTGAAGGTGGGCTGGCCGGAGGCGTCCGTCCAGGCCGTCCGCGGCTACCAACTGCTGCCGTTCGACCTGACCCGCCCGGTCGGCTACGCCCTGCCGGTGATCGAACTGGTCCTCGGGCTGCTGCTGGTCACCGGGCTGTTCACCCGGGTCGCCGCCTGGCTGGGCGCGGGCATCATGGTGGCGTTCATCATCGGCATCGCCTGGGTGTGGTCGCAGGGCATCTCGATCGAGTGCGGCTGTTTCGGCGGCGGTGGTGAGGTCGAGGGCGCGATCGCCAGCTACCCGTGGCACATCGCGGGCAACATCGGCCTGACCGCCTGCGGAGTCTGGGCCGCGCTGTTCCCCGCCTCACCGTTCTCCCTGGATGCCAAGCTGTTCGCGGTCGCGCCGAGCAGCGTCGAAGAAGCCGTCAACGAACCCCAACACGAGGAGTCCCCCGCATGAGTCAGAGTCGCCGCGAAGCCCTTCGCCGCCAGCAGGAGGCGCAGGCCAGGGCGAAGCGCACCCAGCGCATCGTGCTGATCGGGGCCATCGTGCTCGCCGTGGTGGTGGCCGGCGTCTTCGGGACCATCTTCTTCAGCCAGCTCAACCGTGGCGGCGAGGGCAGCACCGCGTCCGTCCCGGTGAACGCCACCTCCGATCGCTCCGGCATCGCGGTCAACCCCGGCACGTTCAAGCAGGGTGCGCCGAAGGTCGAGCTGTTCTTCGACTACCAGTGCCCCGCCTGCAAGCAACTCGAGCAGGCGCACGGCGCCACCCTCGACGACATGGCGACCAAGGGTGAGATCGAACTGATCTACAAGACCATGACCTTCATGGACAACAACCTGAGAAACGACTCCTCCACCAAGGCCGGCATCGCCGCCGCGTGCGCCGACAATGCGGGCGCCTACACCGGCTACCACAACGCCGTCTTCGCCGGTCAGCCAGTCGGCGAGGGCTCGGGGTTCACCACCGAGCAGCTGCGGGTCGAGTTCGCGGCCACGGCGGGGATCACCGGCGAGAAGCTGACCGCCTTCCAGAACTGCTACGACACCCGGGCCACCCGCGCGTTCGTCGAGGGCACCAACGAGGCCGCCGCCAAGGCCCAGGTGAACACCACCCCGACGCTGAAGGTCAACGGGGTGGTGCAGGACAACAACGCCCTGTTGCAGGCCAATGCGGACGGCTTCCGGCAGCTGATCCTGGCCGCCAAGTGACGCCGGCCGCCTTCGATGAGTGACCGCGCAGGCCGTGAGGCGGCGTTGGTCCAGCGGCGCCGACGGACGCGGGTCCTGGTCCTCGCCGGGACGGCGGTGGGCGTGCTGCTCGCCCTCGTCCTGACGATCTGGACGCCGTTCGGCTAGTGCCGCGGCCATCGACGTTCGCCCTGGCGAGCGGCGTCCGGTCGGATGCCTCGCAAGGCCGACGAGGGAGTCATACCGGGTCGTATGGCGACCGAGGAGAACGCAGCGAGGCGCCGTCCGGGCGTCGCGCAGCGGGCGAAGGTTGGTGGCCGGGGCACTAGCGCCACCCGGACCACCCACACACTCGTCCAGCCAGGGAGGGCTCGCTCTGTAGAGCGAGCCCTCACTGGTTCGGTGAGCGGGAAGGGATTGCCCGGCGGTCCGATTGGTTGGCCTGCCGGGCGCGCTCGTAAGATGCACCCCATGACCGCAGCAACCAGCGTGACCGTGCCCGCCTCGAGCCCCGGACCGGGCGCGGTGGTATCGGTCCCCGAGCGTCCCGCCCTGGAGGGGCTGGAGGCCAAGTGGTCGCTGCGCTGGGACGAGCAGGACACCTACACCTTCGTCCGTCCGGCCTCCCGCGACCAGGTGTTCAGCATCGACACTCCCCCGCCGACCGTCTCGGGTTCGCTGCACGTGGGCCACGTGTTCAGCTATACCCACACCGACCTGATCGCCCGTTACCAGCGCATGCAGGGCAAGCACGTGTTCTACCCGATGGGCTGGGACGACAACGGCCTGCCGACCGAGCGCCGGGTGCAGAATTTCTACGGCGTGCGCTGCGATCCGTCCATCGCCTACGCCCCCGGGTTCGCCCCGCCGGCGAAGCCCGACCCGAAGCGCCAGGTGCCGATCAGCCGGAAGAACTTCATCGAGCTGTGCCATGAGCTGACCGCCGTCGACGAGCAGGCGTTCGAGCAGTTGTGGCGGACGCTGGGCCTGAGCGTGGACTGGAAGAACCACCTCTACGCCACCATCTCGCCCGAGGCGATCCGGATCTCGCAGCGGATGTTCCTGCGCAACTGCGCCCGCGGCGAGGCGTACCTGGCCGAGGCGCCGACGGTGTGGGACGTGACCTTCCAGACCGCCGTCGCCCAGGCCGAGCAGGAGGCCCGGGACTACCCGGGGCACTACCACCGGGTGGCGTTCCGCCGTCCGGGCGGCGAACCGGTGTACATCGAGACCACCCGGCCCGAGCTGATCCCCTCGGTGTGCGCCCTGATCGCGCATCCGGACGACGAGCGCTACCGGGAGCTGTTCGGCAGCACGGTCACCTCGCCGGTGTTCGGGGTCGAGATCCCGGTGCTGGCGCATGCCGCGGCCGAGCCCGATAAGGGTGCCGGCATCGCCATGTGCTGCACCTTCGGCGACGCCACCGACGTGCAGTGGTGGCGCGAGCTGCAGCTGCCGACCCGCACGGTGATCCAGCGCAACGGACGGCTGAACGCCGAGACGCCCT
>JAGPGQ010000015.1:9492-28343 GCA_018055925.1 Micropruina sp. | reverse complement strand
CCACCCGGACGAGTCCGCGCGGCGTCCGTCCCAGCTGGTCCTGGATCGCCTCGACGTCGGCGGGGTCGAGCTGGACGTCGGCGGGCACCCGCCCATTCTGCCCTGCGGTCATCCGAGTGTCGAAAGGGTGCGGCGCCAGGGTGGACGAGATCCCGGGGCGAGCCTGGGATGACGGGGTTCGGTGGGCCCGGGACGATGGTTTGGGTGAGCCGGGCGGGACGAGATCCCGGCGTTCGCCGGGATGACGAGTGGGGCCGGGGTGACGAGTGGGGTTGGGACGACGGGTTGGGCCGGGATGAGGCGTGGAGTAAGCCCCTGCGTTCTAGCGGCCGACCCGGCGGGTGGGGTTGTCGGCGGCGTCGATCGAGTCCCACAGCCGGTCGAACCACATCTGTTCGTGTTCGCCGGGCGGCAGTTCGTTGCGCGATTCCAGCACCACCCCGGTGCCGAGGGGTTTGCCGTCCGGGCCGACGACCCGGTAGCCGGTCTCGCCCGGCAGCAGCCAGCCGAGCCGTTCCCGGGCCTGGGCCTTGACGAACGCGGGATCGTTCCAGCGGGTCAGCTCGTCCTGCAGCTGGCCGATCCGTTCCGTGCGCTGCTGGATCTGGGCCTGCGCCTCGGCGAGATCCCGCTGCTGATCGAGATAGATCCGCAGCGAGTTGGCGTACGACAGCGCCAGGATCACCAACACGCTCAGCACGGCCAGCGCCCGCCGGGTCAGGCCGAGCCGGGACGCCTTGGGCCGCGCGCGGGACGCGGACTGCACCTCGACGTCGACGTCCGCCTCGGCCGGAACCCCCGGCCGGGTCGCGGACGTGCGCTGGCCGGCCCGGGAACGCGAAGAGCGTCCCGGGCCGGCCGGCGATGTACGTGGTGGCCGCCTGTCGCGTGCCATCAGACCTGACCTCTCATCAGGTCAAGCGTACGGTCAGTTGGCGCTGAACTTCGGGAAGGCGGCGGCACCGGCGTAGCGTGCCGCGTCCTCCAGGTCCTCCTCGATGCGGAGCAGCTGGTTGTACTTGGCGACCCGCTCGGTCCGTGCCGGGGCACCGGACTTGATCTGGCCACAGCTGAGCGCAACGGCCAGGTCGGCGATCGTGGTGTCCTCGGTCTCGCCGGACCGGTGGCTCATCATGCTGGAGAAGCCGGCCCGGTGGGCCAGGTTGACCGCGTCGATGGTCTCGGTCAGCGAACCGATCTGGTTCACCTTCACCAGCAGCGCGTTGGCGGTGCCGGTGTCGATGCCGCGCTGCAGCCGCTCGACGTTGGTGACGAACAGGTCGTCGCCGACCAGCTGCACCTTGTCGCCCAGCTCGTCGGTCATCGCCTTCCAGCCGTCCCAGTCCTCCTCGTTCAGCGGATCCTCGATGGAGACCAGGGGGTAGTTGGCGACCAGGTCGGCGTAGTAGGCCACCATCTCGGCCGACGACTTGGCGGCACCCTCGAACTGGTAGGTGCCGTCTTCGTTGAAGAACTCGGAGGCGGCCACGTCGAGCGCCAACGCGACGTCCTTTCCGGGCGTGTAGCCGGCGTTGCCGATCGCCTCGACGATCAGGTCGAGCGCGGCCCGGTTGCTCTCCAGGTTGGGCGCGAAGCCGCCCTCGTCGCCCAGGCCGGTGGCCAGGCCGCGGCCCTTCAGCACCGCCTTGAGCGCGTGGTAGACGCCGGCGCCGACCTCGAGCGCCTCGGCGAACGTCGAGGCGCCGATCGGGGCGATCATGAACTCCTGGATGTCGACGTTGGAGTCGGCGTGCGACCCACCGTTGAGGATGTTCATCATCGGCACGGGCAGCAGGTTCGCGGTCGGGCCACCCAGGTACTTGTACAGCGGCAGGCCGGCCGACTCGGCGGCGGCGTGCGCGACGGCGAGCGAGACGCCGAGGATCGCGTTGGCGCCCAGCTTGGACTTGTTCGGGGTGCCGTCGAGCTCGATCATGGCCTGGTCGATGGCCCGCTGCGCGTCGGCCTCGAACACGTTGGTGATCTCGGCGGAGAGCTGCTGCTGCACGTTCTCGACGGCCTTCAGCACACCCTTGCCGCCGTAGCGGCCCTTGTCCTCGTCGCGGAGTTCGGCGGCCTCGAAGGCGCCGGTCGAGGCACCGGACGGCACCGCGGCGCGGCCCTGAGAGCCGTCGTCGAGGATGACCTCCACCTCGATGGTCGGGTTGCCGCGGGAGTCCAGGATCTCCCGGGCGTCAACGAATTCGATGGTTGCCACGATGCAGTGCCTTTCGCGTGGTGTGGGAACGTCGGTCTCACCCTAGCGGTCCCGGCCGTCCAGGGAATGGGCGGCGGCTCGGAATAGTCACCCCTCGGCCGGGTTGGCCGGTGGGCGGACGACGCCGGGCCGCACGAATCTGTGATCGAGTGTGGTTTTCGGCCCGATCAAGCGGTTAGCCGGCGGGTTTCGCCACGGCAGTCAGTTGTGAAACCCGCCCGCTATCCGCCGGGTTGTGTCGCCCGCCGGACGCTCCTCCGGCCCGGTCAGGCGGTTTCGGACGCGAGGACGCGCCCCTCGAGCGCCCGGACGACGGCCCGCGTGGCCTGTTCGGCATCCACCCCTTGGGCGTGCGCCTGCACGACCAGGGCGAGGATTCGTTCCCCGAGGTCGTCGGTGGATTCGCTGGGCGGCACCGGGACGCCGTGGTGACCGGCGCGGGCGATCACCTTCGCGGCCCGGGTGAGGGCCGACATCCGCTCCGGGATGCCGTCCAGCACCGAACTGCGGCCCTTCTCGGCGCGCTTGCGCTGCTCCCAGGATGCGCGCAGGTCGTCCGGCACCGGTGCCGAGGCGAACACGTACGGGTGCCGGGCGACGAGCTTGTCGGCGATCCCGGAGGCGACGTCGTCGATATCGAAGCGACCGTTCCCGGCGGCGATCTCGGCGTGGAACACAACCTGCAGCAGCAGGTCTCCGAGTTCTTCGACCAGAGCGTCGTCCGTGCCGTCCTCGATCGCCTCGACGACCTCGAGGGTCTCCTCGATCAGGTAGGGCACCAGGCTCCGGTGGGTCTGTTCGGCGTCCCAGGGGCAGGCCCTCCGCAGCGTGTGCATCACCTCGATCAGGCGTGCCACGCCGGCGTGTTGCTCGGACACCTCAGGAGGCGGTCGAGGTCCATGGACGGGCCAGTTGCCCGCCCGCCACGGCGACCGCGCCGGCCTCCTGGGACCAGGCGCCGTAGCGGGGATTGACCTTCACCGTCGCCTCCCCCAGCACCCGCATGAACTCCTGTTCACCGACCGCGGTGAGCACCAGGTTCGCGTCCAGGATGTCGTCGATCAGGCCCTGCACCCGGGGATCTCCGGCGAACTCGGTCAGGCCCGGGTTGGCGGCCAGCATCCTCGTCCGGGGCTCGCCGGTGAGCTGAAGGCCGCGCTCGGCGGCGATCTGCCGCGCGACCACGCCGCGCACCGCCTGGGTCACCACGATCGCGTTCGGCTGGGCCACCTGGGTCTCACCGCCACCGAGGGCCTCGACCGGCGCCTCGATGCTGGCCACGGGAATGGTGACGCCGTTCACCACGGCGGCCGCGCCCGCGCTCGGGATCGAGCATCCGGCAAGGGCGAACACTCCCACCAGGGCGGCCAGCAACCAACGCATGCCCCTCAACCGACGGCTCCTCATCAACGCTCCTCCGAACTCTCCGAGCCGATCCTAACCGGTCATCCGCGCCGGTTCAGAAGATGTCGTCGAGCACCGTGGTGGCCCAGGCGAGCAGTTCGGTGTCGACGATCGGCCGCCCGGCGATCGGACGGGTCATCGGCCGCGGGATCAGCACGTGGCCGGCCGCCCTGCGGATCTGCGAGCCGGGGTACAACCGGGCCAGCCGCAGCTGTTTGGACTCGGGCAGGTCGGCCGGGGCGAACCGGACGAAGGTGCCGGCCATGATGATCTCGGTGAGCCCCTTGGCGCGGGCCAGCAGCCGGAATCTGGCCACCCCGAGCAGCGCCTCGACCGGCTCCGGCAGCGCCCCGTAGCGGTCGAGCAGTTCGTCCCGGACGGCGTCGATGCCGGCGGTGTCGCTCACCTGGGCGAGCCGCTTGTACATCTCGAGCCGCAGGCGCTCCGACTCGACGTAGTCCACCGGCAGGTGGGCCTCGACCGGCAGCTCGATCTTCATCTCGGGTTCGGGTTCGACGTCCTCGCCGCGGAAGTCCGCGACGGCCTCGCCGACCAGCCGGATGTAGAGGTCGAAGCCGACGTCGGCGATGTGCCCGGACTGTTCGCCGCCGAGCAGGTTGCCGGCACCGCGGATCTCCAGGTCCTTCATGGCGATCGCCATGCCGGCGCCCAGGTCGGTGTGCGCGGCCATGGTGGCCAGCCGGTCGTGGGCGGTCTCGGTGAGCGGCTTCTCCGGCGGATACAGGAAGTACGCGTAGCCGCGTTCCCGGCCGCGCCCGACCCGGCCGCGCAGCTGGTGCAACTGCGACAGGCCGAGCAGGTCGGCGCGTTCGATCAGCAGGGTGTTGGCGGTCGAGATGTCGAGCCCGGCCTCGACGATCGTGGTGCACACCAGCACGTCGGCGCGGCGTTCCCAGAAGTCGACCATGACCTGTTCCAGGGCCCGTTCGCCCATCTTGCCGTGGGCCACCGCGACCCGCGCCTCCGGGACCAGCTCGGCGATCCGCCGGGCCGTCTTCTCGATCGAGCTGACCCGGTTGTGGATGTAGAACACCTGGCCCTCGCGGGCCAGCTCGCGGCGGATCGCGGCCCGCACCTGAGCCTCGTCCCAGGGTCCGGCGAAGGTCAGCACCGGGTGCCGCTCCTCGGGCGGGGTGGCGATCACGCTCATCTCGCGGATCCCGGTGATCGCCATCTCGAGGGTGCGTGGGATCGGGGTGGCGCTCATCGCCAGCACGTCCACGTTCAGCCGCAGCCGCTTCAGCGCCTCCTTGTGCTCGACGCCGAACCGCTGCTCCTCGTCGATGACCACCAGGCCCACGTCCTTGAAGGCGACGTCGTCGGCGAACAGTCCGTGGGTGCCGACCACGACGTCGACGCTGCCGTCGGCCAGCCCGGCCAGCACCTTCTTCTTCTCCGCCTTGGACGAGAACCGGCTGAGCGCCGCCACCGTGACCGGGAACCCGGCGTAGCGGTCGGCGAAGGTGGCGTGATGCTGCTGCACCAGCAGGGTGGTGGGCACCAGCACCGCCACCTGCTTGCCGTCCATCACCGCCTTGAACGCCGCCCGGACGGCGATCTCGGTCTTGCCGTAGCCGACGTCGCCGCAGATCAGCCGGTCCATCGGGACGATCTGCTGCATGTCGGCCTTGACCTCGGTGATCGCGGCCAGCTGGTCGGGGGTCTCGACGTAGCTGAACGCGTCCTCGAGTTCACGCTGCCAGACGGTGTCGTCGCCGAACGCGAAACCCTTCGTCGCCTGCCGCGCCGCGTACAGCTTGATCAGTTCGGCGGCGATCTCGCGGACGGCCTTGCGGGCCCGGGACTTGCGCCGCGACCAGTCCGCGCCCCCCATCTTGTCCAGCGTCGGGCTCTCGCCGCCGACGTAGCGGGTGATCAGGTGCAGCTGGTCCATCGGCACGAACAGCCGGTCGCCCGGATGACCGCGCTTGGACGGCGCGTACTCGACGACCAGGTATTCGCGGGTGGCGCCCCCGACGGTGCGCTGCACCATCTCGAGGTACCGGCCCACCCCGTGGGTCTCGTGCACGACCGGGTCGCCGGAGGACAGTTCGAGCGGGTCGATGGTGTTCTTACGGCGGGCCGGCATCCGGCGGGCGGACTTGTCCACCTCCCGCTGGCCGGCCAGATCGGCGGCGGTGTAGAGGGTGAGCCCGACGGCGGGCAGCACGAAGCCGTGCCGCAGGTCCGCGACCAGCACGGTCGCGATTCCGGGTTTCGGCGGGTCGGCCAGGTCGAGGCTGCCGGTGGTGGCGACCTCGGCCTCCTTGAGCACCTCCCCCATCCGGGTGGCCAGGCCGGGGCTGTCCGCCACCAGCACCACCCGGGCGCCGTCGGCCACGCTGGCCCGGACCGCGGCCACCCCGGCCTCGGCGTCGCCGCGGAACACCTCGCCCTCGCGGGCCTCGATCGTCCGGGATTCGACGCCGGCCAGGGCGGCGTCCCCGATGCCGAGTTCGATCCGCTCCTGCGGGTCGAGGTCGTCGGCGACCGGTGGGGCGTCCGGCGCGGCCGCCCAGGGCGACAGCGACCACCACGACTGGCCACGGTCGAGTGCCCGTTCCCGGACGTCCGCCAACTCGCGGTAGGCACCCTCGGCCAGGTCGATCGGCGCCCTGCCTCCGGAGGCGGCGGCCGCCCAGGACGCCTGCAGGAACTCCTGGCTGGTGGCCACCAGTTCGTGCGAACGCGCCCGGACCCGGTCGGGGTCGGCCACCAGCACCATCGCGTCGGCGGGCAGCACGTCGACCAGCAGTTCCAGCCCGTCGACCAGAACCGGCGACAACGCCTCCATGCCGTCCACGGCGTGGCCCTGCGAGATCCGTTCGAACAGCTCGGACAGGTTGCCCTCGACGCTGCTGGTCCGCTCGGCGAGCACCGCGGCCCGGGCCTTCACGTCGTCGGTGATCAGCAGCTCCCGGCACGGGGAGGCGACCACCTCGGACAGCGGATCGCCGAACGAGCGCTGGTCGGCGACCGCGAAGGTGCGGATCTCGTCGATCTCGTCGCCGAAGAAGTCCACCCGGACGGGGTGCTCCTCGGTGGGCGGGAACACGTCCAGGATCCCGCCCCGGACGGCGAACTCGCCGCGCCGCTCGACCAGATCGACCCTGATGTAGGCGGCATCGACAAGGGCTTTCGCCACCTCGGCCAGGTCGGCCTCGGCACCGGCGCGCAGCCGCACCGGCAGCAGTTGGCCCAGGCCGACGACCTGCGGCTGCAGCGCGGACCGGACCGGCGCCACGATCACCCGGGGCGCCGGCAGTTCGTCGGTGCCGGCCAGTCGGCGCAGCACCTGCAGCCGCCGTCCGACGGTGTCCGAGCGCGGGCTGAGCCGTTCGTGCGGCAGCGTCTCCCAGGCCGGGTAGTAGGCCACCTCGTCCTCGCCCAGCAGCGACGCCAGGGCGGCGGCCGCGTTCTCGGCCTCCCGGTAGGTGGAGGTGATCAGCAGCGCCGAACGTCCGGAACCGGACGCCAGCGCGGCGACCAGCAGGGGCCGCAACGCCTCGGGCGCGGTCAGGTCGAGCGAGCGCGGACGCCCACCGCGGGCGTCGGCGATGGACGCTGCGATGGTGGGGTCGGACGCGACGAGTTCAACCAGTCCCGACAAAGTCACCGGGCAACCTTAGTCGCCCCGGCTCAGTCGCGGCCGCCGCGCAGCGTCCGCGTCAGTGCTCCCACACCGAGGAAGGTCACGAAGAAGCCGACGAACGCCGCGGCGGCCCGGACGAAGTTGCCGTCGGGCGGAAGTTCCGCGAACGCCCCGGTCGCGGCCTGGATGTGCACGATCACCGCCGGGACACCCCAGATCAGCAGGGCGACACCGACGCTCAGCAGCGCTACGGCGGCAACCAGGTTCCGCGGTTTCGAGGGCGGCTCCGGATCGGCCGGCGGCGGGCCGGCCCAGGCCGGCGGCGTGGCGACCGCCGTCCAATCCTCCGGCACCGCCGGCGAGGGCACGGCGGCGAAATCCGCGGAGTGCGGCTCGCGCTCGGCGACCGGGTCGTCCGCCTGGGCATCTCCTGCCATGGGCGTCAGGCTAACCACCGACCGGGCCGGCGCCGGTGAGAACCGGCACCGCCGGTCGAGCCGTCGGACCACAACGCTGTGGGCCGGACTCGACCGGCGGTCACGGTCAGCGGCGCAGTGCGGCCACGCCGAGGTCGGGCTGATCGGTGAAGAAGGCGTCCATGCCGGCCCGGACGAACGCCCGGATCTCGCCGGCCATGTCGCCGTAGGCGGCGGGATTGTCGCCGCTGCGGAACTCGATCGGCAGGAACTCGTTCTCGGCACGGAACGTCCACCCGGTCACCGTGAGCCCGGCGCGGTGGGCGTCCCGGATCACCGACGTGGGCTCTCCGAGGGTGCCGTCCGACTGCCGCGGGATCATCAGGTTCTTGCAGGCCCCCAGCTGGTCGGCGTACCGGGCGATCTTCCGCAGGCCGGCGGGGGTCACCATGTCGGCGTAGGTGGTCGGATCGCCGATCGCCACCCGGTCGGCGGGCGCGCCCGCGCAGTCGACGAGCTGCACCAGCGGCACGTCGAGCTTGCGATTGAGTTCCTTCAGGTTGCGGATCTCGAAGCTCTGGATGATCACCGTGGAGCGGCGTCCGTCCAGGCCGCGACGGCGCAGCTCGCGAACCACCTTCTCTTCCATCGAGAGCCCGATGGAGTCGAAGTAGGTGCCGTGCTTGATCTCCGGCACCACCAGCACGCGCTTGCCCTTGCAGGTGCGCTGGCCGGCGGCGAAGTCGAGCACCTCGGCGAACGTGGGCACCTTGTACCGGCCGTCGTAGGCGGCCGAGCCGGGCCGCAGCTCGGGCAGCCGTTCGACGGCCCGCAGCCGGCGCAGTTCGGCGAGCGTGAAGTCCTCGGTGAACCAGCCGGTCACCGAGACGCCGTCGATGGTCTTGGTGCGCTTCCGGTTGGCGAACTCCGGCCGTTCGGAGACGTCGGTGGTGCCGCTGATCTCGTTCTCGTGGCGATCGACCAGGACGCCGTCCTTGGTCGAGACCAGGTCGGGCTCGATCGCGTCGGCGCACTGCTTCACGGCGAGCCGGTAGGCGGCGATGGTGTGCTCGGGACGATAACCTGACGCCCCGCGGTGGGCGATCACGGTGACCTTGGCGGCCGGCTTGTGCCGGCCGGTGGCCGCGTTCGCCGCCTGGGCCGGACGGGCCGAGGCGGCTGCGGGATCGGGGTGGGCGTGGGCGGGAGCCACCGTGGCTCCCGCGAAGCTGAGGGTCGCGACAACGCTGACGGCGACCCCGAGGGTGATGGTTCGCATAGGGCACACTAAGAAACTCATACGAGTTTCTCAAGGTTTTCTGTGAATTCGTGCCGGCGCGGGGATCGGCGGTCGTTACCCGTTGAAGTCGTTCTGGGCCGCCGTCAGGCCGCGCAGCAGCAGCGCCTCGGTGGCGTCCGCGGCGCGTCCGACCTCGAGCGCCACCTCCTCGCGCAGCGACGCCGGGAAGGACGTGAGGACGAAGTCCGAGGGCGCCTGGCGGCCCGGCGGCCGTCCGATTCCCATCCGGACGCGCAGGAAGTCGCCGGTGCCCAGCGCCGAGCGCAGGGACTTCAGCCCGTTGTGGCCGTTGTCGCCGCCGCCGAGCTTCAGCCGCAGGCGTCCGAAGTCGAGGTCGAGCTCGTCGTGGATCGCGACCACCCGGGCGGGCTTCACGCCGTAGTAGGCACAGGCCTTGGCCACCGCGGCGCCCGAGTCGTTCATGTAGGTGCGGGGCTTGAGCAGCACCACCCGCTGCGCGTCGGCCCCGATGCCGCCCATGCCGAGCGGGGTGATCCGGGTCTCGCACACGTCGGAGCGCATGCCGCGCGGCGCGGTGAATCGCGCACCGGCCCGCTGGGCCAGTTCATCGGCCACCAGGAAACCCAGGTTGTGCCGGTGAAAGGCGTAGGCCGGGCCCGGATTCCCGAGCCCGACCACAAGCCATGCAGCCATGGCGGGAGCTTACTCGCCCTCGTCCTCGGCGACCGGCTCGGGAGCGGCCTCCTCGTCGGAGGCACCGGCGACCGCCGCCGCGAGCTCGGCGTCGATCTGCTCCTGGGTCTTGGCCGCCGCGATGCTCAGCATCAGGTCGTCGGGCTCGCCCGGGAACACCGAGCCCTCGGGCAGGGTCAGGTCCTTGGCGGCGACCGTGTCGCCGATCTCGAGCGAGGTGACGTCGATGTCGACCGACACCGGAATGTTGGTGGCCTCGGCCTCCAGGGTGATGGTCTGCTGGTCCATGACCACGACCCGGTCGGGACGGGCGTCCGCACCGATCACGTTCAGCGCCACCTCGACGGTGACCTTCTCGCCCTTCTTCACGATGACCAGGTCGACGTGCTCGATGGTGCCCTTGACCGGGTTGCGCTGCACCTGCTTGGGCAGGGCCAGCTGGGGGCGCTCGCCGTCGATGCTGATCGACAGCAGGGCGTTCGCCACGCGCAGGGCCAGCAGGGTGTCGTGGCCGGGCAGGGACACGTGCACCGGGTCGCCGCCGTGGCCGTAGAGCACGGCGGGCACCAGTCCGGCGCGGCGGGTGCGGCGGGCGGCGCCCTTGCCGAACTCGGTTCGGGATACTGCGGAAATCTTGACTTCAGCCATGAGTGGCTCTTCTCTCCTCGTTCTGCAACTCGAATCTCGGACGAGGGAGGCGCGCGGGTCGGCACACACCTTGTCGATCACGGGCCTGGGGCCCCTCGCCGAGGCAACCTGACCAATCTACCGCGACCCGCCGGGGAGCACGAAATCGGCAGTGCCGTGCCTACGGCACCTCGTCGAGGAAGACCACCCGGCCGTCCAGCACGCCCACCGGCCTGGGGTCGGTGACGCCGCCGACGAAGGCGCCGTCCGGGCCGTCGTAGCGGAACGCCAGGAACACGTCCCGCCCCGTCCGGTCGGGCAGGATGCGTCCGACGTAGTGGCGGCGGTCGGTGAGCAGCTGGGCGCCGTCCAGGTCGTAGGGGCCGAGGGGGCTCTCCGCCGGCGCCAGCCAGATCCCGCCGGGCGAGCCGGTGGCCCGCCGGGCCGCCGACAGGGTCTCGTCCAGGCAACTGAACAGCAGGTACTGCCGTCCCTGGACGACCACGTGGTCCATCACCTCCAGCTGGCCGAATCCGTGACCCGGCTCCGACAAGGGAGGTTGCGGCGTCCAGTGGTGCAGGTCGGACGAGGTGGCGTACCCGACCACGCCGCGGTCGTCGGCCGGCCCGTGGTTGGCGCGGGCGGTGATCAGCATGTGCCAGCCGGCGCCGTCCGGGTCGGGGAACACGAAGGGGTCCCGGAACGCCTCGTCGTTCCACTGGCCGTCCGACAGCCGCTCGTACCAGCGCGGGTCGGCGCGCAGCACCGGCCCGGGCGCCTTCGTCCAGTCGTAGAGGTCGGGCGAGGTGGCGTAGGAGATCGTCTGGATGTTCGACCCGTTCGGGGCCGCGGTCGACGAGGTGTAGAACAGGTACCACAGCCCGTCCGGGCCCTTCACGACCGAGCCGGTCCAGGTGGCCAGGTCATCGGCGGCCGGCGGATCCGACCTGACCAGGGCGTCGGTCACCCGCGTCCAGGTGGTCAGGTCGTCGGAGACGGCGTGCCCCACGGACGCCCGGTAGTGCCGGGCGTCGGGGTCCTTCAGGGCGCGGGAGGCGTACAGGAAGAAGAGGTGGTACCGCTCCTGGTCGTCCACCAGCCAGAAATCCCACACCCACGCCTCGGGAAGGTCGAACACGGTTGCCAGCCCCTCGTTAGTAGAAGAAGCGCCGCACCGCCCGTGGGATCCACGACCGCACCGCACGCACGCGCTCAGGCGGAAAGCCTGCGCAGAAAGCTAGCACCGCGAGATCGTCCGGGCAAGGCATTGCTAAATCCTCTTTCCTAGGAGATATGCCTCGTCGGAAGGCTACGCCCGATGGCGTTTCGCCGCGACCGACGAGGGGTCATCGAGCCAACGGCTGTCGTCACCCGCTCCGCCCAGCCACTGCTCCAGCCGACGCCGATGCCGCACCGCCGGCCACCAGTGTCGAGAGGCCGTGGCCCGCAGGGGCACCGTCCGGGAATCGACGATGCAGGTCACCAGGTACACCCGCACGGGCCCCACCCGGTGGACGGCCAGGCCGAAGCCGTCGATCCGGCGCGCCCGGAGGCGGCGCCCCTCCGAGGGAACCAGCGCGTCGGGAGTCGCCCGCAGCCAGAGCCAGGGCAGCGCGAGAGTCACCGAGACCGCGAACCCGAAAAGGCAGACCACCGAACCGGCGAACAGCAGGGGGTGCTCGTCGACCCTGGCGCTCGGCGGCACCGAGAACAGGCCGGCGAGCAGCGCCAGGCACCAGAGCGCGACGGGGGTCGCGACCGGGTTCACGACCAGCGAGCGGGGACGGCGCATGCGCCATGGTGCCCCAGCGAGGGTCCGGGCGGCGTGAACCGGCGGCTACTCCATGCCCTCGAACAGCGAGGTCACCGAGCCGTCCACGAAGACCTCCTGGATCGCCTGCGCCAGCAGCGGCGCGATCGACAGCACGGTGATCTTCGGGATGTGCAGGTCGTCGCGGATCGGCAGCGTGTTGGTGACGATCACCTCTTCGAAGGCGGACGCGTTCAGCCGCTTCGCCGCCGGCCCCGACAGGATCGGGTGGGTGGCGGCGGCGATCACCTTCGCCGCACCGTGGTCGCGCAACGCGCTGGCCGCCTGGCAGATCGTCCCCGCGGTGTCGATCATGTCGTCGACCAGCAGGCAGACGCGCCCCCGGACGTCGCCGACCACCTCGCCGACGGCGACCTCGTTGGCCTTGTTCGGGTCGCGCCGCTTGTGGATGATCGCCAGCGGCAGGCCCAGCCGGTCGGACCAATGGTCGGCCAGCTTGACCCGTCCGGCGTCCGGGGACACCACGGTCATGTTCTCCAGCGGGTACTTGGCCGCCACGTAGTCGGCCAGCACCGGGATGCTGAACAGGTGGTCGACGGGGCCGTCGAAGAAGCCCTGGATCTGCGAGGCGTGCAGGTCGACGCTCATCAGCCGGTCGGCGCCCGCGGTCTTGTACAGGTCGGCGATCAGCCGGGCCGAGATCGGTTCGCGGCCGGCGTGCTTCTTGTCCTGGCGGCCGTAGGGATAGAACGGCGAGACCACGGTGATCCGCTTGGCGGACGCCCGCTTGAGCGCGTCGCACATGATCAACTGTTCCATCAGCCACTCGTTCACCGGCGCCGGGTGGCTCTGGATCACGAAGGCGTCCGCGCCGCGCACCGACTCCTCGAACCGCACGTAGATCTCGGAGTTGGCGTAGGTCACCTGCCGGGTCGGCACCAGGCCGACTCCGAGCAGCCGGGCGACCTCTTCGGCAAGCTCGGGGTAGGCCCGGCCGGTGCACAGCATCAGGTGCTTCTCGGTGGGCCGCTTGATCCCGCTCACCGGGCCGACTCCTCCGTCGCGGCCTCGGCCGCCGCCGCGGTCGACGTTCCGGGACGCTTGCGCGCCACCCAGCCGCGAATGTTGCGTTGACTGCCCCGCGCCACGGCCAGTTCGCCGGGCGCGACGTCCGAGGTGATGGTGGAGCCGGCGGCGACGTAGGCGCCGTCGCCGATCTCGACCGGGGCCACCAGCACGGTGTCGCTGCCCACGAAGGACGCCCTGCCGACCGTGGTGCGCGACTTGTGCACCCCGTCGTAGTTGGCGAAGATCGTGCCCGCCCCGATGTTGGCCCCGTCCCCGACCGTCGCGTCGCCGCAGTAGGTGAGGTGCGGCACCTTGGCGCCGTCGCCGATCTGGGCGTTCTTGGTTTCGACGAAGGCGCCGATCTTGCCCTTGACGCCCAGCTGCGTGCCCGGGCGGAGGTACGAATAGGGCCCGACCTGGGCGTCCGGGCCGATCACGGCGAGTTGGGCGTGACTACGGACGACGCGGGCACCCTCGGCCACCTCGACGTCGATCAGCGTGGTGTCGGGGCCGATCACGGCACCGGCGGCGATCGAGGTGGCGCCCTCCAGCGAGGTGCCGGGCAGCAGAGTGACGTCGGCCGCCAGATCGACGGAGTCGTGGATCCAGGTGCTGGCCGGGTCGATGATCGTCACCCCGTCGGCCATCCAGCGGCGCTGGATGCGGCGGTTCAGCTCGGCGCCCAACGCGGCCAGCTGGATCCGGTCGTTGATCCCCTCGGCCTGCACCGAGTCGGCCAGCACGCTGCCGCCGACCCGGCCGTCCCGGCCGCGGGCGAAGGCGATCACATCGGTCAGGTAGAGCTCGCCCTGGGCGTTGTCGGTGCCCAGCGCCGCGATCCCGGCTCGCAGCGTGGCGGCGTCGAAGACGTAGATGCCGGCGTTGATCTCGGTGATCCGCCGCTCGGCTTCGCTGGCGTCGCGCTGCTCGACGATCCGGGCTACCTGGCCGCCCTCGCGCACGATCCGGCCGTACCCGGTCGGGTCGGGGGCGATGGTGGTCAGCACGGTGACCGCGTTGCCGCCGAGCCGGTGCGCCTCGAGCAACTCCCGCAGCGTGTCGCCGGTCAGCAGCGGGACGTCCCCGCTGGTCACGACCACGTCGCCGGTCAGTTCGCCGAGCACCGACAGGCCGGACCGGACGGCGTCCCCGGTCCCCCGGGGCTCCTCCTGCACGGCGGTGACCACCTGGGGGGCGATCTCGTCCAGGTGCGCCTTGACCTGGTCCCGCTGGTGTCCGATCACCACCACCAGGTTCTCGGGCTCCAGCGCGCTCGCGGCCTCCACCGCGTAGCTGAGCATGGAGCGTCCGGCCAGCGGGTGCAGCACTTTCGCGGTGGCCGACTTCATCCGGGTGCCCGCACCGGCCGCCATGATGACGACGGCGGCCACGCCCACACGGTCTGGGTTGGACACGAATTCTCCCTGGGGTCGCGAGTCGCGCCGCTTGCCGGAGCAGTGCCTGGGCACGGCCCGTCCCGACGCATTCCACGCGCCAGCCTAATGGACGCCGCGCGCCCGGTCGCGCCGCTGCCGGCGCGGGCCGCTCCCTCCGACGGCCGCCGACTCGTCGTCCATGGCCGCATCCCGAAGCACAACCGGGCCACATTCCCGGACGCAATGCCGCCGGACCGGCGAGTTATTGGGCGTCCGAATCCGGCGACCACCCAGCGCGCGAGACGGCGGTTATGCGGGTACTTGACATGCCGGATCCGATCCCCTGTTGCAGACCGATTCGGACGGTGCTAGCGTCGGCTCACTCGATTTACTCCCGTCGATGCACGCCTGCCGGACGATGCCGCCCCGGTCTGCATCGGCCTCGAATCGAGCACTGAAACTCGCGTGAGAAAATCACTCAACGGAGAGGTACTCGGCATGCCGAAATCCAGAAACCTATTCAAGAACGGTGCCTATCTTCAGAGTTCGACGACTCTGTTCATCTTCTTCGCCTCGTGGGGCATCTGGTGGTCGTTCTTCTCGACCTGGCTCGACAAGGGCCTCGGGCTGAGCGGCGGCCAGATCGGCACGATCTACTCGGTCAACTCGCTCACCACCATCGCGGTGCTGCTGTTCTACGGCATGACGCAGGACCGTCTCGTGCTGAAGCGGCATCTGGTGATCCTCGCCTCGACGGTCATGGCGTGCCTGGCCCCGTTCGCGATCTTCGTCTACGAGCCGCTGCTGAAGAACAACTTCGCCATGGGCGTGGTCGTCGGCGCCATCTACCTGCCGTTCGGGTACACCGCCGCGGTGGGCCTGCTCGAGGCGTTCTCCGAACGGCTGAGCCGCACCTACGGATTCGACTACGGCCAGGCCCGCGGCTGGGGATCGCTCGGCTACGCCGTCGCGGCGCTGTTCACCGGCTTCATCTTCACGGTCAACCCGCACATCAACTTCTACCTCGGGTCGCTGTTCGGCATCGTCTGCCTGCTGATCCAGATCTTCTGGAAGACCGATCACGTCCCGCTGGCACCCGGCCACAGCGACCACCCGGCCGCTCCCTCGCTGCGCGAGATCGTGTCCGTGCTCAAGTACAAGCAGCTGTGGATCGTCATCATCTTCGTGATCTTCAGCTGGACGTTCTACAACCTCTACGACAACCAGATGTTCCCGAACTTCTACCGGGCGCTGTTCGCGAACGAGGACGACGGTCTGCACACCTACGGCATCCTGAACTCGGTCCAGGTGTTCGCCGAGGGGTTCTGCATGATGCTGGTGCCGATCCTCATGCGCAAGGTCGGCGTGCGGAACATCCTGCTCATGGGCGTCTCCGTGATGTGCATCCGCATCCTCGGCACGGCGGTCTTCACCGACCCCGTGATCGTGTCGGGCATCAAGATGCTGCACGCGATCGAGGTGCCGCTGTTCGTGCTCGGCATCTTCCGCTACCTGACCCTGCACTTCCCGGCAGCCCTCTCCGCGACCATGTACATGGTGGGCTTCGAGATCTCCGCACAGGTCGGCAGCGCCATCTTCTCCACCCCGTTCGGGTACATCCGCGACGCCCTGGGCTACCAGCCCACCTTCCTGGTGATCGCCGGAGTGGTGGCCGTGGCGGGCATCTGGGCGTTCTTCGCGCTCAAGAAGGACGATCAGCACGTCATGGGCGATCCGTTCATCCGCGACTCGCAACGCAGCGAGATGGAAGGCGCTTCCGCGTAGCAGCCAGACCGTCCCACCAGATCCGACGGGGAGCCCTGTGTCGAACACGGGGCTCCCCTTGGGCCTTCCGGGGTCGCGACGATGGCTTTACCGGGGCGGCGATCGACCACCCGTTCGCGGGGATCGACCATCCGGGTCGCGGCGATCTCGACATCGCTCGCCGATAGGGGAAAGCCCCACCCGATTTCGGGTCACAACACGACATCGGCGAGGCTTCCCGCCAGCGGACGGCGATCTCGACATCGCCGCCAGACCGGAACCAGAGCAGCGAGAGTTGCTTGCCGGGGAGACGGGTCAGGCCGCTGGCGCGCACAGGGCGGACGGAAGACAGCCCTATCGCTGCACTGGCCCCCGGGTGGGAGGCGATCTAGGTCAGCATCGAGGAAGACCTGGCCCCGCGGTGCGGCGCGGGGTATCCGGTGGAACTGCGTGAGCGTGCGATGCGGCATGTTGCCGAGGCCGGCACGTAACTGGCACGAGGCCGCCTCAGGGAGCCGGGATTTGCACTCTCACTAGGTGCTTCACTGCGCTCCCCGGGTAGGAGTCGAACCTACTTCGCTTATCCTGATTCAAAGTCAGGCGGGCCCTGCCGGAAGACCAACCGGGGATCGACCACCACTCTACGGCCACCGGACGGCCCCCGCATCCCGGACAGACTGGCACCACCGGCGACGGGACGCCACACTGGGCGAATGCCGAACAGCCCAGCCACCGCGGGCCGGGCGCGGCGTGGACGCGTGCGGATGACCCGGGCGGAGCGCCGCGAGCAGCTGATCGAGGTCGCTCGGGGGCTCTTCGCGGATCGGGGCATCGACGGCACCTCGGTCGAGGAGATCGCCTCGCACGCCGAGGTGAGCAAACCCGTGGTGTACGAGCACTTCGGCGGCAAGGAGGGCCTGTACGCGGTGGTGGTCGACCGCGAGGTGCGCGAGTTGCACGGCGCCATCCGGACGGCCCTGACCACCCCGCGGGCCGGCGCCCGCCGGCTGATCGAGCTCGGCACGCTGGCCCTGCTGGACTACATCGACGCCCGCCCGGACGGCTTCGCGATCATCTCGCGGGGCTCGTCCGCCACCTCGCCGGAGGGTTCGTTCGCGACCATTCTCTCCGACGTCGCCGGGCACGCCGAGGACCTGTTGGCCGACGAGTTCTCCAAGACCCGGCTCGACCCGGCGCTGGCGCCGATGTACGCGCAGATGCTGGTCGGGCTGGTCGCGCTCACCGGCCAGTGGTGGCTCGACAACCGCGAGGACGGCCTGGCCAAGGACGTGGTCGCCGCCCACCTGGTCAACCTCGCCTGGAACGGCATGCGACACCTGCAGCCGGAGCCGAGGCTCGCCCGGCCCACGCCGGCCGACGAGGCGGACGACCGGACCGGTTAGCACCCGGACGGCCGGCGTCGCGCCGATCGTGTCCGAATGGCGACCGGACGGAGTGGCCGGGGCAGGGCACTAGGGTCGATCCGTGCCCACCACCTCGACACTCTCCACCCGGACGTCCGCCGCCGCTGTGGTCAACCTGTTCGCGTACAACGGCCTGGTCATCGGGGTCTACGCGGCCTCGCTGGCCGCGCTCCGGGAGCGGCTCGGGCTGGACACGTCCTGGATCGCCGGGCTGCTGGTGGCGGCCGGGGTGTCCGCCATCGCCGCCATGCAGGTGGGTGGCCGGCTGACCGACCGGATCGGTGCCCGCCGGATCGCACTCACCTGCCTGCCCCTGCTGTTCACCGGCCTGTTGCTGTTCGGCTTCGCCGGCAGCATCCCGATGCTGCTCGCCGGCGGCGTGCTGCTCGGCCTCGGCAACGGCGGCATCGACGTCGCGATGAACGCGATCGGCGTGCAGGTCGAGGCCACCCGGCCCAAGCCGATCATGAGCTTCTTCCACGGCATGTGGTCGGTGGGCAACTTCGGCGGGGCCGCCCTGGTGCTGCTGGCCTCGCTGGTCTGGCCGGCCACGCCGGTGCAGGCTGCGGTGCTGACCGCGTCCGTCGTCGGCCTGGTGAGCACGTTCGTCGCCGTGCGGTTCACCCCCGAGACGGCGGTGGTCGACCATGCGGACACCGACGGCGACCGGACGCCGATCCCGCGCTGGGTCTACCTGCTGGGCCTGATGGCCATCGCGTTCGGCCTCGGCGAGGGCACCGCGATGGACTGGTCGGGCCTGCACGTCACCGAGGTGGCCGGCATCCCCGCCGCCCAGGGCTCGGTCGCCGTCACCGTGGTGGCCGGCTTCATGGTCGCCATCCGGCTGCTCGGGGACGCCCTGGTGGCCCGGTTCGGACGCCGCGCCGTCGTCCGGTTCGGCGGCGGCTGCGCGGCCATCGGCTACTTCATCACCGCCCTGACCACCGGGCTGCCGGTGCTGCTGATCGGCTGGGCGCTGGTCGGCTTCGGTATCGGCATGATCGCCCCGCAGGTGTACGCGGTGGCCGGGCACGCCGGCGGTGGCCGCGGTCTCGCGGTCGTGGTCACCTTCGGCTACGCGACGTTCCTGTGCGGTCCGGCGGTGATCGGCTTCGTGGCGAGCGTCGTCGGCCTGCAGCACACCATGCTGCTGCCCGCGGTCCTGCTGGCCGCGCTGCCGTTGCTGGCCCGGGTCATGCCGGACGAGAAGGGACCG
>JAGPGQ010000015.1:0-9392 GCA_018055925.1 Micropruina sp. | reverse complement strand
AGCGTCGGCAGGTCGTCGGCGACCAGGGCCACCTCCACGTCGAAGCCGGCCCGGGCGCACAGCCGGTCGAGTTGGGTGCGCAGCAGCGACGAGCGCCGCAGCGTGATGAACGGGTCGTCGGCCAGCTCGGCGATGCCGACGCGGCGCCGGTCCGCCAGCCGGTGCTCCCGGGGCAACAGCAACCGGATCGGCTCCAGCACCAGCGGACGCCACACCACGTCCTGCTCGACCAGGTGGAGCGTCGACAGTTCCAGGTCGACGACGCTGCGCGGCCCGACCGCCGACATCTGTTCGTCCGCCTTCGAACGCAGGTCGAAACGCACCTCCGGGTACCGGGCGCGGAAGCTCCCGATCAGGTCGGGCACCAGCCAGGTGCCCAGCGACGCCTGGAACGCCACCGCGACCGTGCCCGTCTCGGGGCTCACCAGCTGCTGGACGGCGGCGATGCCGTCGTCCAGCCGATGCATGGCCGCGCCGACATGCCGGTGGAACGCGGCGCCGGCCGGGGTCAGGGACAACAGCCGTCCCGAACGCTGGAACAGCGCCGCCCCGACCTCCTCCTCGAGTCGCGCGAGCGCCCGCGAGACCCCGGGCTGCGAGCGCATCTCCAACTCGGCCACCTCGGTCACGGTCGCCCCGTCGGCCACCAGTTCGAACCAGCGCAGTGCGTCGGTGTCCACACCGCTCACCTCCTCCAACGCGGTATACATGCACAGTACGCATGATTCCTATGCCTTGAGTTCATTGGACGCATCGATCGTGTCGGCGAACACTGGATATGTCGGATCAATCCGGCACCCGGAGCAACATCGACAAGGAGAAGACATCATGAAGCTCAACAGCCTGATCGCCGCCCTCAGCCGCACCTCCCCCACCGCGGAGATGGCCGCGCCCTCGTTCACCCTCGTCCGTAACGTCGCGGCGGCCGGCCTGACCGAGAAGGCCGACAAGGCCGAGACCTCGACCGACCGCCTGCTGCCGGTCGGGTGAACCCCGCCCAGCCGGATCAGATGGTGATCAGCCGGGCGCCGGGCACCGGCCCGGTGACCCGGCGCACCGCCCGGCACACCCCCGCGCTCGACAGCCGCACCGACAGGTCGACCGCGGCCGCCTCGTTCGCGGCCAGGAAGGCACAGGTCGGTCCCGAGCCGGAGACGATCGCCCCGAGGGCGCCCTCGTCCAGGCCGGCACGCAGCACCCGCCGCAGCCCCGGCCGCAATGACATCGCCGCCGGCTGCAGATCGTTGACCAACACTTCACCCAGGGCCGCCGGGTCACCGGTGGCCAGCGCATTCATCACCTCGGTGGGCATCGGCAGCTCGTCCGGCGCGTCCGGGTTGAGCTCGTCGAAGCGTCCGAATACCGCCGGCGTGGGCAGTTCGTGCTCGCTCATCGCCAGCACCCAGTGGTAGCTGCCCCGGCTCAGCACGGGCACGAGATCATCGCCGCGGCCGGTGCCCAGCGCCGTGCCGCCCATCAACTGGAACGGCACGTCGGCCCCGAGCCGGGCGCCCAGCGCGCGCAGGTCGTCGGGCGTGGTGTCGAGGTCCCACAGCACCGAACAGGCCAGCAGCGTTGCCGCCGCGTCGGCCGAACCCCCCGCCATGCCGCCGGCCACCGGAATCGTCTTGCGGATCGCGATCTCGGCGCCGAACCGGTCCGGGTCGTACTCCGCCGCTAACAGCCGGGCGGCCCGCACCGCCAGATTGCCGTCGTCGGCCGGCACGAGCGGCGCCTGATCGCCGGCGATCGTGACGCTGAACCGGCCGGGATCGTCGGCCCGCACCGTCACCTCGTCGAACAGCGACACCGCCTGGAACACCGTCGCCAGCGGGTGGTAGCCGTCCGGTTCGGGCGCGCCGACCCGCAGAGCCAGGTTGATCTTCCCGGAGGCCCGGACGCGGACGTAGTCGGTCTCGGAGGCTAAGGGTGACGCCACGCGGCGAGGCTAGCCGATGCCCCCTGGCGGCGCGCCCCCGATCGGGGGATTCCCGGTCAGCCTTCGACGGCCGCCAGGCGGGCGAAGTCCTCGACGCCGAGCACCTCGCCGCGTGCCTGCGGGTCGATGCCGGCCTCCACCAGAGCGTGCACGGCCCGCTCCGAGGAGCCGAACCTGCCCGACAGCGCCGAGCGGAGCATCTTGCGGCGCTGCCCGAATGCGGCGTCCACCAGGGCGAACACCCGTTCGCGGGGTGCGCTGGTTGGCGGTGGGTCGCGGCGTTCCAGGGCGACCAGTCCCGAGTCGACATTGGGCACCGGCCAGAACACCCCCGGCGGCACCGAGCCGATCCGGCGGGCCGAGCAGTACCAGGCGAGCTTCACCGACGGCACCCCGTACACCTTCGAGCCCGGGCCGGCGACGAGCCGATCCGCCACCTCGGACTGCACCATCACCAGGCCGTGGCGCACCGTGGGAAACGTGGCCAGCACGTGCAGCAGCACCGGCACGCTGACGTTGTACGGCAGGTTCGCCACCACCGCGGTGGGTTGCGGGTCGGGGAGCTCGTCCACCCGCAACGCGTCCGCCTCGATCACGGTGAGCCGTCCGGCGGCCTCGGGAAGCCGCTCCGCGACCGTGCGGGGCAGCCGACCGGCCAGCCGGTCGTCGATCTCGATCGCGTGCACCCGGGCCACCCGCTCGAGCAGACCGAGGGTGAGCGAACCGAGGCCCGGACCGATCTCGAGCACCACGTCGTCGGGGTCCAGCCGGGCGGCCGTGACGATCCGGCGCACCGTGTTGGCGTCGTGGACGAAGTTCTGCCCCCGCTGCTTCGTCGGCCGCAGGTCGAGTTCGGCGGCGAGTTCCCGGATCCGGCGCGGGTCGAGCAACCCGTCAGCCATCGGCGTCCCCCCACGCCCCGAACAACGCGGTGGCGTTGTCGTGCAGCAGTCCGCAGAAATCCGCCAGGTCGGCGCCGCGGCGTTCGGCGAGGAACCGGACGGTGTGCGGCATCAGGTAGGACGCATTGGGCCGGCCCCGGACCGGCACCGGCGTCAGGTAGGGCGCGTCCGTCTCGACCAGCAGCCGGTCGGCGGGGGTGATGTCGAACGCCTCGCGCAGGGCCTCGTTCGGCTTGAACGTGACCGTGCCGGGGAACGACAGCCAGGCACCGCGGTCGAGGCAGCTGCGCGCGAAGTCGGCGTCGCCCGAGAAGCAGTGCATCATGAACCGCTCCGGCACGCCCTCGCCGTCGAGCACGTCCAGGATGTCGGCATGGGCGTCCCGGTCGTGGATCACGACCGCCAGATCGTGCTCGCGGGCCAGCGCCAGGTGCGCCGCGAACGACTCCCGCTGCCGGCGTTTGCCCTCGTCGTCGCGGGTCCGGTAGTAGTCGAGGCCGGTCTCGCCGATGCCCCGGACGCGGTCGCTGCCCTCGATCAGCGCGGCCAGCGCGGCCAGCTCCGCGGGCAGTGCATCGCCCGCCCGGGCCGCCTCGTTGGGGTGCAGGGCGAGGCTGGCGATCACCTCCGGGTACCGCTCCGCGAGCATCAGCGCACCCCGGGAGCTCTCCACGTCGCAGCCGACCTCCACCACCCGGGTGACGCCGACCGCGCGGGCCCGGGCCAGGGCGTCGGCGACCGGCAACCCCGAGTAGGCCGCGGTGCTCAGCAGGTGGGTGTGGGCGTCCGTCGTGGCGGCCGGCAGCGGCTCCGGGGCGGGCGGCAGTTCACGACTCATGGGTGTCGATCCTGCCGCATGCCCGGCCGGCCGCCGGCGGGCTCCGCTCCCGCGGAACGGGCCCGGTCCTTCAGGGCCGCGTCGTAAAGCTCCCGGCGGGGCACCCCGGTCGCGGCGGCCACGTCGGCGACCGCCTCGGAGAGTCGCCGCCCGGCGGTCACCTCGATCCGCACCCGGTCCAGCGCCTCCGGCAGGCTGGCCGGGGACGCCACCGCCCCCTCGATCACCACGGTGATCTCGCCGCGGACGCCGCCCCCGGCCCAGGTCGCGAGGTCGGCCAGCGTGCCGCGCAGCACCTCCTCATGGGTCTTGGTGAGTTCGCGGCAGACCACGGCGCGCCGGTCGGCCCCGAACGCCCGGGCGGCGTCGGCCAGGGACGCCGCCAGCCGGTGCGGCGCCTCGAAGAAGACCATGGTGCGCGGTTCGGCGGCCAGGCCGGCCAGCCGGGCCCTCCGCTCACCCGACTTGCGGGGCAGGAAGCCCTCGAAGCAGAACCGGTCGGTGGGCAGGCCGGACACCGCCAGGGCGGTGAGCACCGCGGACGGTCCTGGGGTCGCGGTCACGGTGATCCCGGCCTCGGCGGCCGCGGCGACCAGCCGGTAGCCGGGATCGGAGACGGCCGGCATGCCGGCGTCCGAGACGACCACCACCCGCCGTCCGGCCCGGAGGTGCTCCAGCAGGCCGGCGACCCGGTCCGCCTCGTTGCCGTCGAAGAACGACACCACCCGGGCGCGCGGGGCGATCTCGAGCCGGCGGCACAGGTCGCGGAACTTGCGGGTGTCCTCGGCGGCGATCACGTCCGCGGTCTCGAGCACCGCACGCAGTGCGGGCGAGGCGTCGTCGCGGTCACCGATGGGGGTGCCGGCCAGCACGAGGGCCGCGGCTTCGTCCATACGCCCTACCCTGACACATCGCCGCTTAGGATGGCTCGGTGACCCAAGCGAGCCCGGTGAGCACCGTCACCGAACCCCGGGACGACGACCTGCCCGGCGAATCCGGCCAGGTGCGTACCGGCGCGACCTGGCAGCCGCCCGTCGTCCGCGATGACCTCACCACGATCGAACGGCTGCGCGACGGCCGGATGACCGACGCCACCGTCGGCTGGGTCGTGACGCTCGGGCTCACCCTGCTGGCGTTCCTGATCCGGGTGCAGAACCTGGGCTACCCCAACAAGCTGATCTTCGACGAGACCTACTACGCCAAGGACGCCTGGACGCTGCTGCAGTTCGGCTACGAACGCAACTGGCCGGACAACGCCAACGCCTCGGTCGTGGAAGGCAATGTGCACGTCTACCTCGACACGCCCGCGTTCGTCGTCCATCCCCCGCTGGGCAAATGGCTGATCGCGCTCGGCGAGCAATGGTTCGGCATGAACGCGTTCGGCTGGCGGTTCATGGCCTGCGTGTTCGGTGCGCTGCTGGTGTTCGCCACCGTCCGGCTGGCCCGGCGGCTGTCGCGCTCGACGCTGGTCGGCGGCATCGCCGGCCTGCTGCTCACCCTGGACGGCCTGGCGTTCGTGATGAGCCGGACGGCGCTGCTGGACATCTTCCAGGCGACCTTCCTGGTGGCGGCGGTGGCCTGCTGTGTCGCCGACCGGGACTGGTACCGCGCGCGACTGGCCGACCTGCTGGAACGTCGCGGGCTGCACGACTTCGGCGGTTCGTTCGGGCCGATCGTGTGGCTGCGCCCGTGGCGGTTCGCCGCCGGGGTGATGTTCGGGGCCGCCCTGGCCTGCAAGTGGAACTCGGTGTTCGTGCTGGCCACCTTCGGAGTCCTGAGCGTGCTGTGGGACGTCGGCGCCCGGCGGCTGGCCGGGGCGAACTGGCGGTCCTGGCTGGCGCTGCTGGTCGACGGCATCCCGGCGTTCGTCCGCATGGTCGTGGTGGCCGTGGGGGTGTACGTGACCAGTTGGATCGGTTGGCTGCGGAACCCGGGCGGCTACGACAGCAACTGGGCGATGCAGAATCCCGATCATCCGTGGGTGGCCGCCTTCGGCGAGCGGTTCGCCTCGCTGTTGTGGTACCACAAGGAGATTTACGAGTTCCACACCGGGGACTACATCAACAAGGCCACCCACGACTACGACGCGCATCCGGCCGGCTGGCTGGCGATGCTGCGTCCGACCGCCTTCGACGCGGTGAACAACATCAAGCCGGGATCGGAGCCCGGGTGTGCCGGGTCCGAGGATTGCATCCGGGTGATCGTCGCGATGGGCACACCCGTGCTCTGGTGGATGGCGGCGATCGCCCTGGTGGTGTGCGCCGTGTGGTGGATCGGTGGCCGTGACTGGCGCTTCGGGGTGCCGGTGCTGGGCGCCCTGGCCACCTACCTGCCGTGGTTCAACTACACCGACCGGCCGCAGTTCTTCTTCTACGCGATCACCATGGTGCCGTTCACCGTGATCGGGCTGGCCATGGTGATGGGGTTGATCCTCGGTCCGGCACAGAGTGCCACGCGAAGACGCGGGGCGATCATCGTCGGGGTCGCGGTCGCCCTGGTCGCGCTCAACTTCGCCTGGATCTACCCGATCCTCACCGACGAGATCCTGCCCTACTCGCAGTGGATGGCGCGTATGTGGTTGCGGTCCTGGATTTAGAACGTCGCGCGCGCCCAGACCGTCCCGGTCGGTGTCACCAGTTCGACGGCGACCGGCGGTTCGGCGCCGATCGGCACCAGCCAGGCGCCGGAGGCGGTGCCCCGTCCGTACTCGTCGGAGAGCGTCCAACTGCCCCCGTTCAGCCGGCCGCCGTCGGGCCCGACCAGGATGCAGTCGTAGCGGGCGCCGCTGCGACCCGCGGTGACGTTCAGCAGCAGGTACGCCCGGCCGTCGCGGTGGGTGAGCCCGACCGAGCCGACCTCGACGCGGTCGGCGGTGAGCAGCCGGGCGGCCGTCGTCTCGGGCAGGGTGGACGCCGACGGCGGACGGTTTACCGACGCGTTGATCGCGATCGACCCACCGGCCCCGATCACCAGCCCGAGCAGCAGGCAGGCCACCATCAGCAGCCGTGCCCGCGGCCGCCGTCCCGTCGGCGGCACCTCGGCGGCCGGCAGCATCGCCGCGAGCACCCGGCCCGAGAAACCCGCCGGCGGGGCGACCGAGACGGCGGCGGTCAGGGTCTGCTGCAGGCCGTCGGAGAGTTGCGCATACTCGTCGCGGCAGGCGGAACACCCGGCCAGGTGCGCGACCAGGCGCTCCTGCTCGTCGCCGCCCACGTCGGCCAGCGCCAGCGCGACCAACTGGTCGGGATCGGGGTGCCACTCGGTCATGTCTCGGCCTCCATCGCCTGCCGCATCCGCAACAGGCCGGTGCGAATCCTGGTCTTCGCCGTACCCAGCGGAATGCCCTCGTGCTCGGCCACCTCGTTGGCCGTGCGGCCGCCGATCACGGCGAGCACCACCGCGCGGGCCTGATCGACGGGCAGCCGGCCCAGCCGCTCCACCGCGGCCAGGGTCTCCACCCGGCCACCCACGCCGTCCGGCACCATGCCCCGCAGCGTCGTCGCCAACAGCAACTCCAGTTCTCCCGATTCCACCGGCGCGGCCCGCCGAGCCCGGATCGCGTCGATGGCCACGTTACGGGCGATGGTCAGCAGCCAGGTGAGCACCGATCCGCGCCGCCGGTCGTAGCTGGCCGCCGCCCGCCAGGCCCGCAGGAACGCCTCCTGGGCGACGTCCTCGGCCAGCACCCGATCGCGGGTGATCGACACCGCCAGGCCGAAGACCGGCCCCTGGAAGCGCCGGACGAAGGCCGTCGCGGACGGCTCGTCGTTCAGCGCCAGGCCGGCCACCAGCGCGGCGTCGGACGCCCGGTCGGACAGCGCGAAGAGACCCACATCATCCGATACGGACGAACCGGCCCGAAAGATTGCGCCGGAACGCAATCCACGAAGCCATGTCGCCCGTATCACCTGCAAGACCACCCGATCCAAGGAGGAACCCCATGGTCACACGTTCCCGCCCGGCGGTCACGATCCTGCCGGCCCTTTGCCTGGTCCTGTTCACCGCCTGCACGGCGTCCACTCCGGCGGCGCCGGCGTCCAGCGCACCCGCCTCGAGCATGCCGGCGGCCAGCCCGTCCGAGGCGGACGCGGCCACCCTGACGCTCTCGATGGCCGACAGCAGCCTCGGCTCGATCCTGGTCGACGGCAAGGGGATGACCCTCTACCTGTTCACCAACGACACCCCGAACACCAGCAACTGCACCGGGCAGTGCCTGACCGCCTGGCCGCCGCTGCTCGGCAAGCCGACCGCCGGCACCGGCGTGGACGACTCGAAGCTGGGCTCCTTCACCCGCGCCGACGGCCGCACCCAGGCCAGCTACAACGGCTGGCCGCTCTACTACTGGCAATCCGACGCCAAGCCGGGCGACGTCACCGGACAGAACGTGAACAGCGTCTGGTTCGTGCTCGACCGGGACGGCGACGCCATCAAGAGCTGATCATGGACGTCTTCGGGCTGCCGCTGCATCCGCTGGTGGTGCACGGCGCGGTGGTGTTGGTGCCGCTCGCGGCGCTGGGAGCGCTGGCGGTGGTGTCCTCGGCCTGGGTCCGCTCCCGCTACGGCTGGCTGACGGTGCTGTCGGCCGCGGCCGGGGCGGCGTCGGCCGTTGCCGCCCGGCTCTCCGGTCCGGTGCTGGCCGAGCAGCTGAGCATCGGCGGCCCCGCCTTCGACGCCCACCAGATGTGGGGCCTGCTGGCCCCCTTCCCCGCGGTGGCGCTGGCACTCGTCCTGCCGGCCGCGCTGCTGGTCGAGAACCGGTCGCGTCCGGTCTGGTGGCTGTTGGTGGCCCTCACCGCGATCTCGGCCGTCGCGGCCCTGGTGCTGGTGGCACTGGCCGGGCACTGCGGCGCCACCGCGGTCTGGGGCGGCTGACTGCGTCCGCCAAGATCATCACCAGAAACAGTCATATGACTGTCCTGCCAGTCATATGACTGCTAGGATGGTCATATGCGATTCGGTGAAGCATTCGGCGGACTATTCCCCGATACTCGTGGAGCAGTGCTGGCGGTGCTGCTGCGAACCGGAACAGAGCTGACAGGTCGGCAGGTTCACGCCCTCGTCCGTGACGGCGCCAGCCTCTGGTCGGTTCAGCAGGCTTTGAGCGAGTTCGTGAGCCTTGGCCTCGTCGATGTGCGGCCAGTAGGTCGCGCCAACATTTACCTGATCAACGAGAACCACTACGCGATCCGACCCCTACGCACGCTCGTGGACCCATTCACCGCACTTCGGCAGGTGATCAGGGATTCGGTCGGCGCGCAGGCTGTTGCCGTAATCCTGTTCGGCTCGGTGGCACGCGGCGAGGCCGACGCCACCAGCGACATCGACCTGGCGGTGCTCGCATCACCCGACTGGGATGGACGATCGGACCTTGAAGACTCGGTACGCACCCGGCTCGGAAACGACTGTGACGTCTTGTTGTTCACCCCTGACGAGTTCAATCGGCTGGTTGCCAGTGGCGAGGAGCCTGTCGTGAACGAGATCCTGGCCGACGGTGTTGTGCTCGTCGGATCGACTCCTCAGCGCAAGGTCGGAGTGGCGTAGTGGCGACGCTGGAGCAACGCAACCATGCCCGTAGCTTCCTGAAGACGGCAGAGGAGTACCTTGCGTCCGCCGAAGCCAACCTGCAAGCGGGACGCAATACCGTCGCGGCCGGGGACGCCGTGCACGCCGGCATTTGCGCCAAGGACGCCATCGTGACGGAACTCACCGGAGG
>JAGPGQ010000155.1 GCA_018055925.1 Micropruina sp. | reverse complement strand
CGCACCCACAGGCCGGCGTCGCCGGCGGTCTGGACGGCCTCGTTGTCGAGGTCCCAGAGCACCTCCATGTGGTCGCTGAGGAAGCCGACCGGCACCAGGACGACCCCCCGGCGGCCGCTCAGTTGCTCGATGGCGTCGTTGACGTCCGGCTCCAGCCAGGGCTGGCTCGGCGGCCCCGAACGCGACTGGTACACCAGCTGCCAGGCCACACCGGGCGACGCCTGCCGCATGACGTGCTGGGCGACCGCGAGGTGCTGCCGGGGGTAGGCGTCCCCGCCGCCCGACAGGGACGCGTCCACGGTCGGGATCGAATGCGTGCAGAACAGCACCTCGATCTCGTCGCGGGCGATCCCGGCGGCGGCCGCCTCGGCCAGCGCGCAGGTCACCCCGTCGATGAACGGCTGCACGAACCCCGGGTGGTTGAAGTAGGGACGCACCTTGTCGATCCGCAGTTCGTCCTGCAGGCCGGTGTCCTCCAACGCGTCGGCCCAGTCCTCGCGGTACTGCCGGCACGACGAGTAGGACGAGTACGCGCTGGTCGGGATCGCCAGCAGCGTCCGGTAGCCCTCCGCATGCGCGCGGGCGAGCGCGTCGTTCACGTACGGGCGCCAGTTCCGGTTGCCCAGCAGCACCGGCAGCGGCAGCCCGCGCGCGGCGAGCCGGCGCTCCAGCACCTCCCGCAGCTCCCGGTTGTGGCCGTTGATCGGCGACACCCCGCCGAAGTGCCGGTAGTGGTGCGCCACCTCCTCGAGCCGCTCGTCGGGGATGCCGCGGCCACCGGTGACGTTGCGCAGGAACGGGATCACCTCGTCCTGGCCCTCGGGTCCGCCGAACCCGGTGAGCAGCACCGCGTCGTAGCGGGTCGGCACCTCGACGTGTTCGGGTCCCGGGGCGGCACCCGGCGACGCGCTCGGCACCCGGCACCCGGGTTCGATCCGGACGCCGGTTGCCGGTGAGGGTTTGCACCCCAGTGGGCTCACGCCAGGACCTCCGGCACCTCGTCGATCCGGATCAGCCGACCGGTGTAGAACGGCACCTCCTCGCGCACGTACAGCCGCGCCTTGGTGGCGCGCAGCGCACGCATCATGTCGACCAGGTCGGTCAGTTCGTCGGCCTCCATGGGCAGCAGCCACTCGTAGTCGCCCAGCGCGAACGACGCGATCGTGTTCGCCACCACACCCCGGTACGCGGCGCCCTTGCGGCCGTGGTCGGCGAGCATCGCCCGGCGGTCCTCGTCGGGCAGCACGTACCAGTCGTAGGAGCGGACGAACGGGTACACGGTCAGCCAGTTCCGGGCGCGTTCGCCGCGCAGGAAACCCGGCACGTGGGCCTTGTTGAACTCGGCGTCGCGATGCACGCCCATCGCCGACCAGGTGGGTGCCAGCGGGGCCAACTCGACGCTGCGCCGCAGCCGGCGGACCGCGGCCTGCAGCCCCTCGGCGGTGTCGCCGTGCACCCACAGCATCAGGTCGGCGTCGGCCCGCAGCACGCTGACGTCGTAGATGCCGCGGACCACGGCGCCGTCGGCCTCGACCGCGGCGACCGCGTCGGCCAACGACTCGGTGCCGGCCGCCGCGGCCTGCGCGGTCAGTGGGTCACGCCGGAGCACCGTCCAGACCGCGTACCCGGTCGCTCCCGGCTGATCCTCACCCATCGAAACTCCTCATCAATCGTGCGACTTCCGCGCGGGCGTGCGGCACCACTGCGGCCAACCCGACACCGGCCACGCCGGCCCCCACGAGGGTCAGGCCGGCAGCTCTCCGTCCAGTCAACCACTCCCGAACCGCGCCCGCGTGCGGTGTTCCAGGAGTCAGAATCCGCCACCGGGTGCGCGCCAGCGCGGCCGGCGGCGGCACCGGACGGCCCAGCAGCGCCGCCACGTCCGACCCGACCCGCTCGGCCAATCCCCGGCCGGAGAGGTCATGCGTGGCGGGTGGCTGGCCGCGGCGGCCGTAGGAGAGCCTCACCACGTCAGCGCCACCGGTCGATACCCGTAGCCAGGGCCACTTCGCGGTCGAGTGCGTGAGGGCCTTGGCGGCCACCCGCGGCACCCCGGCAGCCACCAGAACGCCGGTGCCGCGCGGTTCGTCGCCGGCCAGGCCCGGGGAGTCCAGCACGACCGTGATCACCTCGATCGCCGTGCTGGACGGGACGGCCGGCGCCCCGAGCAGGCGGGCGGCCACGTCGAGACCGACCGCGAGCACCAGCGCCGGCGCCACCAGCCGGCGCCGGTTGGTGGTCACCCGCCAGCCGTCGTCCCGGGCGTCGATCGCGTCCACCGGCTCGTCGCAGGCGAGTTCGACGTTGCCGGGAGCCGCCTCGGCGGCGGTCAGCAGCAGGCCGGCGAGAGTGTGCATGCCGCCGGTGAGTCCGTGCACCGCGCCCCCCTCGGGGGTCGCGGCCGCGGTTGCCGCGACGGCCGCGCGGAGTGGCTCGCCGGCGGCGACCCGTGCGGCCAGCGCGGGTGCCAGGTCGGCCAGCGTCACCCGGTCGGCGTCGGTGGAGTACACCCCGCCGACCAGCGGGACGACCAGATCGTCGAGCACCCGGTCCCCGTAGCCGGCCCGGACCACCGCCGCCAGGCTCGCGCCGGCGTCCACCGGTCCGGCCGGGGGGACCTCGCCCACGACGGCGCGGACGTCGTCCGCGTCCGGGTCTGCGGGCATGCCGAACACCAGCCGTTTCGGGATCGGACGGGCACCCGCCGCGGTCTGCAGCCAGGCGCCGGCCGAGTTCGGGGCGACGATCCGTCCGGCGGCGCCGAGGTCGGCGAGCAGGCCCGCGACGCCCCCGCCGCGCACCGAGTAGCCCTCGGCCCCCACGTCCAGGGTGAGGCCGGCGACGTCGACCCCGGTCAGCAGGCCGCCGGGTCGCGGCCCGGCCTCGAGCACCGTGACGGACCAGCCGGCCCGGGCGAGTTCCCAGGCGGCCACCAGCCCCGCCGCGCCGGCACCGACGACGATCGCCCGGGTCATCGGTCGTGGATGTGCTCGACGATCCGGGTCAGCACCGCCGGATCGGTGTTCGGCGGCACGCCGTGACCCAGGTTGAACACGTGTCCGGGGGTGTCCCGTCCGCGGCGCAGCACCTCGTCCACCGCAGCGCGCAGCACCGGCCAGGGCGCCCCCAGCAGCGCCGGGTCCAGGTTGCCCTGCACCGCCGGTCCCCCGACCCGGGCGGCCGCCACGTCGAGCGGGGTCCGCCAGTCGACACCCACGCAGTCGACGTCCAGGTCGAGCAGCGGGTACAGTTCGCTCGCCCCGACCGCGAAGTGCACCAGCGGCACCCGGGCACCGGTGTCGTCGGTCAGGTCGCGCACCGCGCCGAAGGTCGCCGACGAGGCGGGCGCGACGTGCGCGGCGTAGGTGGCGGCCGGCAGCGAACCGGCCCAGGAGTCGAACAACTGGACGGCGGACGCCCCGGCCAGCACCTGGGCACGCAGGAACCGTCCGGACACCTCGGCGCACCAGGCCAGCAGCGCCGCCCACGCCTCCGGATGGGTGTGGATCATGCTGCGGGCGGCCAGGTGGTCCTTGCTCGGCCGGCCGGCCACCAGGTAGGCGGCGAGCGTGAACGGTGCCCCGGCGAACCCGATCAGCGCCGGCGTGCCCGGCAGTGCACGCAGCCCGGCGACGGTGCGCCGCACACCGTCGGCGATCGGGTCCAGCGTCCGGTCCAGCGTCTCGGGCGGATGCTCGGCGATCAGCGCGGCCACCGCCTCCGGCGAGTCCACCGCATCGGCGAACACCGGGCCGACGCCGGCCTCGATGGTCACGGGCACGCCGGCCAGCAGCAGGGGCACCACGATGTCGGAGAAGAAGATGGCGGCGTCCACCCCGTGCCGGCGGACCGGCTGCAGGGTGATCTCGGCGGCCACCTCGGGGTCGGTGCAGGCGTCCAGCATGTGCCGTCCGACCCGTAGCGCGCGATACTCCGGCAGGGAGCGTCCGGCCTGCCGCATGAACCACACCGGGGTCGCCGAGGGCCGGGTGCGCCGGTAGGCCGCGATCAGCGGCGAGTGTTTCGCCTCGTGGTTGAGCGGATGACCATCGGGCAGCGAGGCGGCAGACACGTTCGCAGCCTAACCCGGGCGCCGAACGGCGCATGGCGGGTATGCTGCATCGGTGCTGTTGTGCCTGACCGCTAGCCACCGCACGCACGACTTTGCCGTCCTGGAACGGCTGAGCGCCGCGTCCGGCAAGGAGTTGGCCGCCACGCTCCTCGGGGTCGAGGGCGTCGGCGGCGGCATCGTGCTCAGCACCTGCAACCGGTTCGAGGTCTACCTGGACGCCGACACCCGCGCGCTCGGCGCGCTGCAGGCCCACCGCGGCCCCCTCGAACTGCTGCGCGGCGAATCCGCGGCACGGCACCTGTTCGCCGTGACCGCCGGCCTGGAATCCGTGGTGGTCGGCGAACCCGAGATCGCCGGGCAGGTCCGCCGGGCGCTCAATCACGCCGAGAGTTCGGGCTGCGCGACGCCCGTCCTGCAGCGGGTCTTCTCGGACGCCCTGGCCACCCGGCGCACCGTCCGGGAGCGCACCGGGCTGGGTTCGGCGCGGCCGTCACTGATCCGGCTCGCCCTCGACCTGGCCTCCCACCGGATCACCGACTGGGCGGGCGCCCGGGTGCTGCTGGTCGGCACCGGCCGCTACGCCACCTCCTGCCTGGAGGCGCTGCGCGACCGCGGCGTCACCACGATCAGCGTCTGGTCCCCGTCGGGCCGGGGCGAGGAGTTCGCCCGGCTGCACGGCCTCACCCTGGCCACGGGGCACGCCGTCGCCGCGGCCGCCAGTCGTTCGGACGTGATCGTCTGCTGCACCACCAGCCCGAGGGTGGTGGTCGGGCCGACGCTGCTCGAAGGCACCTGCCCGGTCACCGCGCACACCGCCGCGCAGTGCCCGGTCGGCAGTCCGGACGCGCAGCAGCGCGGCCGGGTGATCGTCGACCTCGGCCTGCCCCGCAACGTCGACCCGCGGGTGGCCGACCTGCCCGGCGTCGAGCTGCTCGACCTGGAGGCGATGAAGCTGCACGTGCCGCTGCAGCACCTGGCGGTGGCCGACGACGCCGAGGCCCTGGTCCGCCGGGCGGCCGCGGCGCACGCCGAGGACGCCGGACCGATCGGTCCGGCGGTGGCGGCGCTGCGCTCGCACGTCGGGGACGCCCTGGAGGCGGAGATCGCCCGGGTGCAGAAGCGCTACGACCCCGAGACCGCCGAGAAGGCGACCGCGGCCCTGCGGCACTTCGCGGGTGTGCTGTTGCACGGCCCGTCGGTGCGGGCCCGCGAACTGGCCGATTCCGGCCGGCGGGACGAGTTCCTGGACGGGCTGCACGCCGTCTTCGGGATCGATCGTCCCGCCTGATCCGGTGCTCCTGGGGGTGGGTGCACGGGGTCAGTGCTGCGGCAGCTTCCTCGTCCAGCCCTTGGTGAGTTCCCGCGCGGCCACCCAGCCGGCGTACAGGCCGTCGGCCTCGTCCCGGCTCATCTCGGGCTCGAAGACGCGCTCCACCGCCCACATGTTCGACAGGTCGTCGAGCGAGGAGTAGACGCCGTTGGAAAGGCCCGCCAGCAGCATCGCGCCGTAGATCGTGGCCTCGTGGTTCTTGGGCCGGATCACCGGGATGCCGAGGATGTCGGCCTGCATCTGCAGCAGCAGGTTGTTCTTCACCGCGCCGCCGTCGACCCGGAGTTCCGGGATCGAGACGCCGGTGTCGCTGGTGGCCGCCTCGACCATGTCGCGGGTCTGGTAGACCATCGACTCCACCGCGGCCCGGATGATGTGCAGCCGGGTGGTGGCGTTGCTGATGCCGATGATCGCGGCCCGGGCGTAGGGGTCCCAGGTGGGCGCGGAGAGACCGGTGAACGCCGGCACCAGGTAGACGCCGTCGGTGCTCTTCACCTGGCCGGCGTACCACTCCGAGTCGGGGGCGGCGTGGATCAGCTGCAGGTCGTCGCGCAGCCACTGCATGGTCTTGCCCTGGGCGAACAGCACGCCCTCGATCTCGTAGGACGTCTTGCCCTGGACCGTCCAGCCGACGCTCGGGGTGAGGCCCGGGATCCGCTGCGGTTCGGTGCCGCAGTTGATGTTGAGCACGCCGGCGGTGCCGTAGGTCATCTTGCACTGGCCCTGCTCGAAGGCCGCCTGGCCGAACAGGCCGGCCTGCTGGTCGCCGAGGTCCGATCCGATCGGGATCGGGGCGCCGAAGCTGGCCTCGAGATCGCCGAAGTGGGCGTCGCTGGGCAGGATCTCGGCCAGCATGCTGCGGGGAATGCCGTAGTGGCCGAGCAGTTCGTCGTCCCAGTCCAGCGTCTTGAGGTTCATCATCATGGTGCGCGAACCGTTCGAGACGTCGGTCACGAAGGAGTGCCCGCCGGTCATGTTCCACATCAGCCAGGTGTCGATGGTGCCGGCGAGCAACTCGCCGCGCTCCGCGCGCTCCTGGGAGCCGGCCACATGGTCGAGGATCCAGCGAATCTTCGAGGCGGAGTAGTACGCGTCCGGGATCAGCCCGGTGCGCTCCTCGATCAGGCCGCCGATGCCGTCGGCCACCCACTTCTCCACCACGTCGACGGTCTGCCGGGAGGCCCAGACGATCGCGTTGTAGATCGGCTCGCCGGTCGACTTCTCCCACACCAGTGCGGTCTCGCGCTGGTTGGTGATGCCGGCCGCGGCGATGTCGGCCGGGGTCAGCTGGGCGGACCGCAGGGCCGTGCGCATCACCTCGAGCTGGGAGGCCAGAATCTGCTTGGGATCGTGCTCGATCCAGCCGGCCCGCGGATAGTGCTGCGTCAGTTCCTGCTGGCCGAAGCCGACGACCGCGCCGGCTTCGTCGATCACGAACGAGCGCACGCTCGTCGTCCCGGAATCGATCCCGAGAATGTACTTCGTCATGGCTCCCCTTCACATCTGTGTGGTTGGGTTGATGTCTCCCTGGGCCGCTCCATTGCGCTCCCGGGGGACACCCTAAGAAGGGTTGACTACGCACGTCAACTCTTGAACATACTTGTCTATACGTGTACCCTCCCGAGGACGTCGCTCGAAAGGAGTCGCATGCTCGACCACCTGGACCTGTCGGCCGTCCGCGCCGTTGCGCTCGATGTCGACGGGACGCTGGCCGGCCCGGACTCCCAGGTGACCGATCGCGCCATCGCCGCGATGCGGGCCGTGAGCACGCTGGACGTACCGGTGATCCTGCTCACCGGCCGCACCCGCCGCAACGCGCTGGAGATCGTGCAACGGGCCGGGCTGTCGCACCTGGCGATCGCCTGCAACGGCGCCCTGATCTTCGATCCGGTGACGGACGAGGACCTGGCGGCCAACCCGATGTCGGGTGCGGACAAGCGGGCCTTCCGGGAGCTCGCCGAGGACCTCGGGATGGACCTGACCTGGTGGACCAGGGACCACATGTTCGTCACCGCCGAGGGCCCGATGCGCGCGACGATCCGGGTGCTCAACCACGAGGAGGCCGAGATCGCCGACCCGGACGAGCTGGACGACGCCGTCGTGCTGAAGATGATGGCGTGGGCGCCCAGCGACCGGATGGACGAGATCGCCGGCGAGATCCAGCGCCGGCTGCCGGGCAGCCAACGGTCGATGGACTCGATCGTGGAGGCCGTCGACAACGAGTCCACCAAGTGGCACGCCCTGGAGCGGGTGCTGCGGCACTACGACGTGGAACCGGCGCACGTGCTGGGCGCCGGCGACGGCGGCAACGACGTCGGCTGGCTGAGCCGGATCGGCCTGCCGGTGGCCATGGGCAACGCGCGTCCCGAGGTGCATGCGGTCGCCCGCGGCGTGGCCCCCTCGAACGCGGACGACGGCGCCGCCCACCTGCTGGAGCGGCTGGCCGCCGTCCGCGGAGCCTGACCGTGGGCGCCGGGGCGATCCTCGCCGAGGTGGCTCGCGAGGGCGACTACCTGCTGGCCACCTATGCCCTCGAACTGCCGGCCGACGTCGACCCGTGGGCCCGGGTCGCCCGGTTCGCGGTCGGCCAGACCACGGGCACCTGGGTCGACGTGCCCGGCCTGACCCCCGAACTGCGCTCCGCGCACGAGGGCCGGGTCGTCCAGGTGCTGCCGGTGCCGCCCTCCGACACCACCGGTCACACCCCCGACACCGCGATCGGCTACCTGGCGACCCTCGCGCTGCCGACGATCAACTTCGGCGCGTCCCTGCCGCAGCTGTTGAACACCCTGATCGGCAACGACGCGTCCACCTCGATGGAGGCCAAGCTGGTCGACCTGCAACTACCGGGTGAACTGGAACGCGGTTTCGGCGGTCCGCGGTTCGGCGTCGCCGGCGTCCGTGACCTGCTCGGCGTCCCCGACCGTCCGCTGCTGCTCAACATGCTCAAGCCCTGCACCGGGCTCGAACCCGAGACCGCGGCCGCCATCTTCGAGGCGACCGCCCGGGGCGGGATCGACCTGATCAAGGACGACGAACTGATGGGCAACACCGGCTACTCGACGGTGCTGCGCCGGGTGGAGCTGTTCACCGCGGCCGCCGAGCGCGCCCACGCCGAGACCGGGGTGCGGACGGTCTACCTGCCGAACATCTCCGACCGGCCGGACCGGATGCTGGCCACCGCGAGGCGGGCTGTGGACGCCGGCGCGCGGGCCCTGATGGTGGCCTACTCGACGGTCGGGCTGGGCGCGGTGGAGATGCTGGCCGACGAGGTCGGCGTGCCGATCCTGGGTCACTTCGCCGGCGCCGCCCCGCTGTACGAGGGGCCGCGCACCGGGATGAGCGCCCCGCTCGCCTCCGGGCTGTTCCCGCGGCTGGCCGGCGCCGACCTGGCGCTGGTGGTCTCGCCGTACGGGGGCTACCCGATCTCGCGGCTGCAGTATCAACGGACCGCCCACCAGCTGGTGCTGCCGCGGCCGCATCTCAAGCCGGTGTTCCCGGTCGTCGGCGGCGGCGTCCACCCGGGCACGGTGCAACGCTACGTCGACGAACTCGGCACCGACCTCGTGCTGGGCGTCGGCGGCGCCATCCAGGGCCATCCGGCCGGCCCCGCCGCCGGCGTCCACGCGATGCGGCGGGCGGTGGACGCCGCCCTCGCCGGCATCCCCGCCACCGAGGCCGCAGCCGAGCACCCCGACCTGGCCACCGCCCTCGACCTCTGGGGCACGCTGTAGCGCTCAGGCGTCCGCTCGGACGATCCGCTCCAGGGATTCCAGGCCGATCACGCCACGGGTGTCGCGGACGTCCTCGCCGGCCAGCACCTGCGCCGGAGTTCCGGGTTCACCCAGGTTCTCGACGACCACG
>JAGPGQ010000387.1 GCA_018055925.1 Micropruina sp. | reverse complement strand
ACTCGGCGAGCTGATCGCTCGCATGCGTGAGGCCGCGTCGGCCTACATCCGCGGGGACGTCCGCCACTACTTCGCCCTGTTCGACCACCCGGACGACTACTCGCTGATGCCCCCGTACGGCGGCGACACGATGATCGGCTTCCACCGGACCGAGGAGGACCTGGACGAGTTGAGCCGGTTCTTCGCTTCCGGCGAGGCTGTTCTCGACGTCCAACACACCTACGTGTCCGGAGATCTGGTGGTGCTGGTCGCGATCGAACGGCAGCACGGCGAGGTCGGCGGCTATCCCGAGCAGGACTGGTCGTTGCGGGTCACCGTCGTCTTCCGCCGGGCGGGCGACCGGTGGCAGATCGTCCACCGGCACGCCGACCCGCTGGTTCGCGAGATCCCGTTCGACCACTTCGCACGACTCGCCCGTGGCCTCGGCTAGCGGGACGCCTACCGGGTCAGGCGGAAGGAAGCCAGGGCGAGCGTGAGGTCGATCGCGGTGAGCACGACCACCAGCGCCGCGGCCGCCACGAACCGGTAGTCGAGCGGGTACTCGCCGATGATCAGCACGGCGCCGGCGATGGTGGCCAGCAGCACCGGGATGAATCGCAGATAGCCGGGCAGCAGCACCTGCCACAGCCGGGTCACGGTGCGGCCGCCGCGCAGGAACCAGCCATCGGCCAGCGACCAGGCGTGGGAGAGCAGCAGCGCCGCCGCGGTCGGGATCAGGGCGAACCAGCCGCCGCTGACGCCGGCCATGAACAGCAGGATCACCGACCAAACCCCGCAGACCAGGCTGAGGACGCCGATCATGATCGCGTAGTGCAGCGCGAAGAACCGTGTGATCGCGTCGCGGCGCGCCATCGTGTTCAGCCGGATCAGTGTGGAGCCGACCGACATCGCCAGCCAGAGGCTGCTGTAGGCGAGCAGATCCTGCAGTTCGATCCAGCCCCTCAGCAGCGGCCACAGCGGGAGCAGCGAGCCGACCAGGATCAGCAGGAGCTGCACGACCGCGCCGGCCCGGGCCGGCAACCGGGCGGCCAGCGAACCGAGCAGGTTGACGCCGAGCGCCCGCAGGAGTTGGTCCACCCGGGCATGCTGCCCGAGCCCGGGCTCACCCGCCAGCCCACGCCTGTCGTCCGAGTTCGAGCGCACTCACCCACCGCGCCCGATCGACCGGGCCGACCGGTCGTCACCGCCTCGCCCGCGACCCGTCGCGCACCGAGATCATCGGTCAGGCACGCGATCTATGACCCGGACGGGACTCCCGGCCAGATCAGCCAACCGCCCAGCAGCAGCGCGGCCAGGTCCAGCACCAACAGCACACCCACCCAGAACAGCCCGGGCAACCGGGTGAGCCGCGCCAACTGGTCGGCGTCACTGGTCGCCCCGCGTCCCCTCCGCCGGGTCCGCTGCAGTTCGATCACGGTCATCGGCCCGGCGAGCAGCAGGAACCAGGTGACCAGGTAGGCGGCCAGCGACTGGACGTCCTCCGGCGTCCACCACGAGACCGCGAACACCGCTAGCCCGGCGACCAGCACCGACCACAGCCCGTGGAAGTTCCGGATCTGCAGCAGCAACGCGGTGAGCAGCAGCAGACCCGTCCAGAGCACCGCCAGCGCCCGCTGGTGATGCAGCAGCACCGCGGCGAGCAGGCCTACCACGCTGGGCGCCAGATAGCCCGCGATCAGGGTGATGAACATGCCGGGTCCGCGCGGTCGTCCGTGGCTCAGCGTGACGCCCGAGGAGTCCGAATGCAGCCGGATGCCGCGCAACCGGCGGCCGCTCAGCAGGGCGGCCACCGCGTGGCCGCCCTCGTGCACGATGGTGACCAGATGGCGCGCGATCCGCCAGGCCGGGCGGATCGCGACCACGGCCACGGCGGCCAGCGCCGTCCACCAGATCGCCATCGCCGACGGCGGTTGCTGGACACCGGCCAGACCGTCCCAGAGACGTTCCAACAGGATCATGCGGACGGGCGGGCTGCGTGGGTCACGGCGTCCAGTGTAGGAAGGCCGCGGCGGGCACGACGAAGGGGCGACACGGGAGGTGTCGCCCCTTCTCAGTGGATTCAGTCCGGCGGAATCCTTGCCTCAGCGGTTACCGGGCGGCCGGCTTGGCGGACGCCGGTGCGAGCACCAGCAGCACGCCCGCCATGGCGGCCACACCGAGACCGCCCGCGATCATCGCGAACGCGGACTGGGTGGCAACGCCGGCAACCAGGATCACCGCGGCCACGGCGCCCAGGATGCCCACGGCCGCGCGAACGACGACACTCGTGGCGCGATCGGCGGTCATCGCGGCCCGGAGGCCGGCGTAGGCTGAGCGGAGGTCGGCGAGGACGTTGCCCCGCGCCGCGGCATCGGACGGACGGGCATTGATCTGCTGGGCAGACATGTGGGTCTGGTTCTTCTTCCTGTGTAGGTTCTGTCGCCCCTCGAACGGGACGTTCCCTATATTAGTCTCTCGGACTATTTTACTCAAGTCGGTCGGTCCCACCGAGGACGGCTCCTCGCAACCCGGGGGACGGTTCCCCTCGCACCCAGGGGACGGTTCCCCTT
>JAGPGQ010000154.1 GCA_018055925.1 Micropruina sp. | reverse complement strand
CTACCGACTCCGGTGCCGCCCGCTCAAATCGGCGATCGATCGCCCGGACCGCTTCACGTGGAACGGTCCGGGCGGGCCTCGATCACGGACGTTGCCCGCTCACCTTCCAGCCGGTTTCGGTCTTCTGACCGTAGACGGAGTACAGGCCCCCGACGCCCCGGTAGCTGGCGCCCTTCGTGGACTTCATGGTGCACCGGTAGCTGACGCTGATGGAACCACGGACGGTCAGGTCGGAGGCGTTCAGCGTCGGCTTCATCCGGTCGATGGAGTTGACCCCGGACGGGGTGCAGGCGATGGTGCTGGCCTTGATCGTGACGCCGGAGGGCTGCCGGAAGTTGATCCCGCAGTCGGGCTTCTTCAGCGCACCCGGCTTCTTGCAGGAGTCGACCAGCTTCTTGGTCGCCGCCCGGAAGTCCTTCAGCGCGGCGTCCGACAGCTGCACCTTGATGTCGTACACGTCACTGGACGAACCCAGCGACTCCACCACGACCTTGGTCTTGCTGAAACCGAAGGTGTCGCTGGTACTGCCCAGGGTGTAGCCACCGGGGAACACCTCGATCGAATCCACGTCGCCGACCTGGATGCCGTTCACGGTCAGGCCCGTGTCGGCGGGACTGAGGCCCTTGACGTACAGCCGGGCGGCGATGGTGGTCAGGTACCACCGGCCGTCCCGCGCCGACACGTAGAACTTCTGCCGCTGGGTGCGGTCGTTGATGGTGTACTCGGCCTCGATCTCGGCGCTGTAGTTGGACGACTTCAGTTCCGTCAGCTTCAGGTTGGTGATCGGGTTCGCCTGCACGGCGGCCGCCATCACCTCACGGGTCAGGAACGTCCGGTCGGGCAGGTCGCCGCGCACCAGGCCGAAGATCGCGTCCGGATCGCCGGCCGCCAGCGCGTCGAAGTACTTCTGGACGGTCTCGCTGGCCGAGCCGGCGCCCACACCAGTGCCCGTGCTCGCGCTCGCGCTCGGCGAGGCGGTGGCCGGCGTCCCGGTGGTGCCGGTGTTGCGGTTGCCGAGCTGCATCAGGCCGACGACCAGCGCGATCACCACGATCACCGCGCCGCCGATGATCAACGGCATCTTGTTGCCCGCCTTGCCCGGCGCCGGGGGCGGGGGCGGGGCCGTCCACCCCGTGGGCGCACCCGGCGCACCCGGCCCACCCGGGGCGCCGGGGGCACCCGAGGCGAACTGCGCGCCCGGGGCCTGGTACCCCGGCTGACTCGCGGGCGGCTGGCCGAAGCCCGGCGCGGACGAAGGGTCGTAGCCACCCTGGGGCGACTGACCGTAGCCACTCTGGGGCGACTGGGCCCCGTAGCCGGGCTGACCATAGCCGGGCTGGCCATGACTGGGCTGACCGTAGCCCGGCTGACCGGGAGCGGCGTAGCCACCCGGGGGCGGGCCGTACGGGCTGCCCGCCGACGGCGGTTGATTGGGTTGTCCGGGATCGTTGGGACGGTTCGAGTCGCTCATGCCAAGGCCTTCTGTGCAGGATCGGGAACCTGCACATCCTAGGCAGACGACGGGTCAGCGCACCCGCGCCGACCACGGGGAGAACTCCCCGCAGGAGGCGGATCAGTCCTCGGCGAGCGTCAGCTCCAGGCCACCGAGAATGTTGGCCGACAGGTTGTACAGGAACGCTGTCAGCGTCCCGATCGCGGTCAGCAGCACCACGTTGATCACCGCGATCAGGGCGGCCACGCCGAGCACCTTGTTGGTGTTGACGAAGTCCTCGATCCGGATCTGGGTCTGGTCGTTCGGGTTCGACAGCAGGTTGCCCAGGATGTCGTTGACCGCGTCGAACAGGCCGGACGCCCCGATCACCGACCACACCACGTAGGTGGCGAACCAGAACATGATCCCGAACGCGATCGAGAACAGGAACGACGTCTTCATCACCGACCACGGGTCGATCCGCGACAGCCGCAGCCGTGCCTTGCGGGTGCGCCGGGAGACCGAGCGCGGCCCCGAGCTCACCACGGACGGACGGGCCGGCTGCGCCGGGGCACCGGATGCCTGGCCGGCCACCGCCGGCTGCACCCGGGTCTGGTCGCCGGTGTCGACCTCCGGCGGCGGCGGCAGCGACGGGCCGGGGGTACCGGGCCGGTACAGGTCGTCCGTTCGCCCGGCGGTGCCGCCGGGACCCCAGACGTTCCCGGCCACGGACGTGCGGGCCTTGCCCTGCTGGTCGCTCATAGTCCTCCTCGACCCTCGTCAGTCGACGGGTCCTGCGGGTCGCCATCCTCCGGTCGAACAGCGTCCGCGCCAACGGTATCCGACCCCGGCACGGTATCCGACGCTTCCACCGGGGTCGATTCTTCCCCATCCGCGCCGTTTTCCGGGTATAGCGCGATCACCGAGACCGAATCGTCGCCCTGGACATGGACGAACTTGACCCCCATGGTGTCGCGCCCCTTGGGTGGGACCTCGCTCACCGACGACCGGATGATCTGCCCGGACGTCTTGATCGCCATGATCTCGTCGTTCTCCTGGACGACCAGGCCGCCGACCAGCGAACCGCGGTCGTCGTTGAGCTTCATCGCCTTGATGCCGAGCCCGCCGCGACCCTGCTGCCGGTATTCCGACACCGCCGTCCGCTTGGCGAAGCCGCCATCGGTCACGGTGAACACGAACCGGTCGTCCTCGGGCATGTCGGCGCCGATCACGGCCATCGACAGCAGCATGTCGCCGCCGCGGAACTTCATCCCGGTGACGCCCGAGGTGGCCCGGCCCATCGGACGCAGCTGCTCGTCGCTGGCGGCGAACCGGATCGCCTGCCCCTTGCGCGAGATCAGCAGCACGTCGTCGGCCCAGGAACACAGCTCGGCGCCGATCAACTCGTCGTCGGCATCGCGGAAGTTGACCGCGATCACGCCGGCCTGCCGCGGCGAGTCGTAGGCCATCAACGCCGTCTTCTTCACCAGGCCGCGCCTGGTGGCCAGCAGCAGGTACGGCGCATCGGTGTAGCTGCGCAGCGTCAGCACCTGGGCGATCCGCTCGTCGGGCAGGAATGACAGCAGCCCCGCCACATGGCCGCCCTTGGCGTCCCGGCCGGCCTCCGGCAGCTGCCACACCTTGGCCCGGTAGACCCGGCCCAGGTTGGTGAAGAACAGGATCCAGTGGTGGTTGGTGGTGGCGAACAGGTGCTCCACCTCGTCGTCGGCCCGCAGGCTTGCGCCCCGAACCCCCTTGCCACCCCGCTTCTGGGCGCGGTACTGGTCGGTGCGGGTGCGCTTGGCGTAGCCGCCGTGGGTGATGGTGACGACCATGTCCTCGTCGGGAATGAGGTCCTCGTTGGACAGGTCACCGTCGGCGGAGATGATCCGGGTGCGCCGGTCGGTGCCGTACTTCTCGACGATCTCGGCGAGTTCCTCGCTGATGATCCTGCGCTGCCGCTCGGGCTTGTCCAGGATGTCCTGCAGGTCGGCGATCTGCCGCTCCAGCTCGGCCAACCGGTCGATGATCTTCTGCCGTTCCAGCGCGGCCAGCCGGCGCAACTGCATCTCCAGGATGGCGTTGGCCTGCGCCTCGTCGATCTCCAGCAGCTCCATCAGGCCGGTGCGGGCGCTCTCGGCGTCCGAGCTGCGCCGGATCAGCGCGATCACCTCGTCCAGGGCGTCCAGCGCCTTGACCAGGCCGCGGTAGATGTGCGCCATCTTCTCGGCCTCGGCCAGCCGGAAGGCGGTGCGGCGCTGGATGACCTGGATCTGGTGCTTGATCCAGTGCGCGATGAACTGGTCGAGCCGCAGCGTCCGGGGCACCTCGTCGACCAGGGCCAGCATGTTGCAGCCGAAGGTGTCCTGCAGCTGGGTGTGCTTGTACAGGTTGTTCATCACCACCCGCGGCTGGGCGTCGCGCTTGAGCACGATCACCAGCCGCTGGCCGGTGCGGGCCGAGGAGTCGTCGCGGATGTCGGCGATGCCGGTCAGCTTGCCGGCGTTGACCAGTTCGGCGATCTTGGTGGCCAGGTTGTCCGGGTTGCACATGTAGGGCAGCTCGGTGATCACCAGCAGGGTGCGGCCGGCCTTGTCCTCTTCGATGTCGATGACCGCCCGCATGATCACCGACCCACGGCCGGTGCGGTAGGCGTCCTCGATGCCCTTGCGGCCGACGATCAGCGCGCCCAACGGGAAGTCGGGGCCCTTGATCCGTTCGATCGCCGCCTCGAGAAGTTCTTCCTTGGTGGCCTCGGGGTTCTCCAGCGACCACTGGACGGCGTCCGCCACCTCACGCAGGTTGTGGGTGGGGATGTTGGTGGCCATGCCGACCGCGATGCCGGTGGAGCCGTTGACCAGCAGGTTCGGGAACCGGGCCGGCAGCACCACCGGCTCGGTGTCGCGGTTGTCGTAGTTGGGCCGGAAGTCGACGGTGTCCTCGGTGATGTCGCGGACCATTTCCATGGCCAGCGGCGCCATCCGGCACTCGGTGTACCGCATCGCCGCCGCCGGGTCGTTGCCCGGTGAGCCGAAGTTGCCCTGGCCGGCCACCAGCGGTGCCCGCATCACCCACGGCTGGGCCAGCCGCACCAGGGTGTCGTAGATCGCCTGGTCGCCGTGCGGGTGGTACAGGCCCATCACCTCGCCGACCACCCGGGAACATTTGTTCCATCCCCGGTCGGGCCGGTAGCCGCCGTCGTACATCGCGTACAGCACCCGGCGGTGCACCGGCTTCAACCCGTCCCGGACGTCGGGCAGCGCGCGTCCGACGATCACGCTCATCGCGTAGTCGAGGTAGGAGCGCTGGATCTCGACGTTGAGGTCGATCTCGTCGGTGCGGGCCTTGGTCGGCACGGTGCCGGCCTCGTCCGCGGGCTCGCCGGGGACGCCGGCGGTGGGATCGTCGTCGATGGGACCGTCAGTCATCGGTCAGTCTCCAAATCGGTGGTGGCTCAGATGTCGAGGAAGCGGACGTCCTTGGCGTTGCGCTGGATGAAGTGCCGCCGCGGCTCCACCTCCTCGCCCATCAGGATCGAGAACATGTTGTCGGCGGTCGCGGCGTCCTCGAGGGTCACCTGCAGCAGCGAGCGCTTGTCGGGGTCCATGGTGGTGTCCCACAGGTCGTCGGCGTTCATCTCGCCGAGGCCCTTGTAACGCTGGATCGGGTTGTTGTTCGGCGCCGGCAGCTTCTTGCCGGCCGCGAAACCGGCGTCGCGCAGGGCGTCCCGCTCGGCGTCGCTGTAGGCCAGCTCGTGCGGCGCGTTGGTCCAGCGCAACCGGTACAGCGGCGGCTGCGCCAGGTACACGTAGCCGTGGTCGATCAGCGGCTTCATGAACCGGAACAGCAGGGTCAGCAGCAGGGTGCGGATGTGCGCACCGTCGACGTCGGCGTCCGCCATCAGCACGATCTTGTGGTAGCGCAGCTTGTTGACGTCGAAGTCGTCCTGCACCCCGGTGCCGAGGACGTTGATGATCGCCTCGACCTCCTTGTTCTGCAGGATCTTGTCCAGCCGGGCCTTCTCGACGTTCAGGATCTTGCCGCGGATCGGCAGGATCGCCTGGATCCGCGGGTCGCGGCCGCCCTTGGCGGAGCCGCCGGCGGAGTCGCCCTCGACGATGAACACCTCGCACTCGGCCGGCTCGGTGGACTGGCAGTCGGACAGCTTGCCGTACTGGCCGGTCTTCAGCAGACCCTTGCGGCTACGGGCGATGTCGCGTGCCTTGCGGGCGGCGATCCGGGCGCTGGCGGCCGCCTGCGCCTTGCGGACGATGTCGCGGCCCTCGGCCGGGTTCTTCTCGAACCAGTCGCCGAGCAGGTCGTTGGTCACCTTCTGCACGAACGAGCGGGCCTCGGTGTTGCCCAGCTTGGTCTTGGTCTGGCCCTCGAACTGCGGCTCGCCCAGCTTCACGCTGACGATCGCGGTCAGCCCCTCGCGGATGTCGTCGCCGGAGACCCGGTCGTCCCGCTTCTTGATCAGGCCCCATTGCTCGCCCCACTTGTTGACCGTGTTGGTCAGCGCGGCCCGGAAGCCCTCCTCGTGGGTACCGCCCTCATGGGTGTTGATGGTGTTGGCGAAGGTGTGCACGCTCTCGTTGAACGAGGAGTTCCACTGCATCGCCACCTCGAGGCTGAGCCGAGATGTGTCGCTGGTGGCGTCGATCGCGATCACCGAGGGGTGGATGGTGTCCTTGCTGCCGGTGAGGAACTTCACGAAATCGATCAGGCCGTCGTCGTAGCGGAACGTGTCGCTCGGCGGCTCCTCGTCGTCCTCGGTGCGGCGGTCGGAACGCTCGTCGATCAGGGTGATGGTCAGGCCCTTGTTCAGGAACGCCATCTCGCGGAACCGGGTGGCCAGCGTCTCGTAGGAGTAGGTGGTGGTCTCGAAGATGTCGGGACTGGCGTAGAAGGTCACCGTGGTGCCGGTGTCATCGGCCGGTTCGAGGCGTTGCAGCGGGCCGTTCGGGTCGCCCAGGGTGAACGCCTGGCGCCAGTGGTAGCCGTCGCGGTGGACGTCGACGGTGAGCGACGACGACAGCGCGTTCACCACCGAGACGCCGACGCCGTGCAGACCGCCGGAGACCTTGTAGCCGCCCGCACCGAACTTCCCGCCGGCGTGCAACATGGTCAGCGCCACCGTCAGCGCCGACATCTTCTCCTTCGGATGTTCGGCGACCGGGATGCCGCGTCCGTTGTCGATCACCTGGACGCCGCCGGCGTCGAGCAACCGGACCACGATCGTGTCGCAGTAGCCGGCCAGGGCCTCGTCGACGGAGTTGTCCACCACTTCCTGCACCAGGTGATGCAGGCCGCGTTCGCCGGTGGAGCCGATGTACATGCCGGGACGCTTGCGAACCGCCTCCAGCCCCTCCAGGACGGTGATGGCGCTGGCGTCGTAGTTGCCGGCCTCGACGGCATGCGCCGCCGAACCGACCGTCCGGCCACCGGTCGTCGGTTCACTCACTCGGGTACCCCTGCCTATTCCGGGTCTCATTCACGACGAACACCGCCCGCAGACCTGACGGCTACAGGCGGCGTCGGAACTTGTCCAGTCTACCGTGTACGGCGCCTCGACCCCAATCCTGGCGCGTGTTTCGGGGGCAGGAACTGGCCAGGAGGCCGCAGAACGGCCCTCTGAGCGGATCGGCACCCGTTCATGGCCCCCCATACCCTCCCGACCCCTCAACGGTTCAGAGCAGCCGCGAGCCGGCTGGTCCTAGACTGCGACCGTGACTCCGCGGGTCAGCTCCGAAACCGTCGGCCCCGACGCCGGCGGGGAGCCCGGCCTGGGCGCGTTCGCGCCGCCCGGCGACCCGGACGCACCCCGTCGATCGATCCCGGCGCTGGTCGTCGCCGCCGTGGTGACGGTTGCGCTGCTGGCCGGCACCTGGCTGGCCGGCGGTTTCGAGGTGGCCACCGGACGCCTCGCCCGGCTGCCGGTGGGCACCGAGGTGGATCTGGGGCCGATGTCGGTCGCGGTCGACCGGGCCCTGGCCCGGGAGCGGTCCGGTTCGTGGAGCGTGTACGTGTTCGCTCGGTGCCGCAACAACGGCGACGATCCGCTGGAATCGAGCAAGGACCGGCTGGTGCGCAACGGCTTCTCGCTGCAGCACCCGGTCAGCCGCGAGATCGCGCCGGACGCCTCACTGTTCTTCGGGCCGGGCGAGACCATCGGCAACTCGACCGTGCTCAACCCGGGGACGCCGATGGTGCCGTGCACCCTGGTTTTCGACCTGGACGCCTTCCCCGGCACCGACGTCGTCTCGGTCGGGGCGTCCGAGCTGGAGTGGATCGACGCCAGCCCGACCGGCGAGGGCCAGATGGTCTGGTCGGCGAGCCGCACCGGCTACCGCTTCGAGGTGCCGGTGGTCACCGAACCCGACCGGTGAGGAGCCCCTGGCCCTCGCTGGTCGAGCTCATCGAGACCCCCCGCGCAACATCCGAGATCCCGGCGTGCGCCGGGATGACGAGAACTGCGCCGGGATGACGAGAGAAGGTTTGGACTCAACCGACGGGCGGTGTGAGCACCGGGTGCGCGCTGATCCCCCGGTGAGCGGAGACGATGCCCACCAGCCCCGCCAGCGACCCGGCGGCATCCTCGGGGATCAGGTAGAGCTGCTCGGCGCGCGGCGTCCCGCTGCCCGGGGTGGCCGTGCAGCCGGACTCCAGCGAGCGGCGTCCGTCGACGTCGAGCGGGCTGACCGTGCCCCATTGCCGGCCATCGACGGCGAGCAGGTTGAGCATGCAGTAGCCGCCCTCGGCCGGCGGCCGGTACTCGATCACGGCGATCACCCACAGCGCCCCGGCGGGCGCCGGCTGGTCGCCACGGTCGGTGGCCAGCATCGGCGCGACGGTCAGCGACGCCAGCCGCATCGGCATGCCGCCCTCCGGGAGCGGGTCGGCGAACGCCCCCGGCACGGTCTGCTGCCAGTGCGGGGTGCTGCGGGCGTTCAGGTAGGCCGTCCAGGCCACGGTGACGCCCAGCACCGACGCTCCTGCGATGCAGGCCACCAGCCATTGCCGGAGCCGGTCGGTCATCGGTTCACCTCCACGCGTCCCCGGGTGGCGACGACGGTGGCGTAGCGGTCGCGTTCCAGCCGTTCGGCGGCGGCGTCCGCGGTGATGCCCAGGTCGATCGCGAGTTGCGGGTCGTAGGCGTAGATCGGGGCCCGGTCGAGGAAGGTGACGGTGAAGCCGGCCAGGTCGTCCGGGCCGATCTCGAAGACCACGTCCTGGGTGATCCGGAAGCCGGGCTCGGGCACCGTGATCGGCTCGCTGGCGGCGAAGGTACGTCCGTTGGCGGTGCCGCCGACCTGCCAGTTGGTGCTCCTGCGCAGCCCGTCGGTGACGATCGTGACGTTGACCGCGAGGAAGATCACCGGCGTCCGACCGACGAAGACGGTGTCGGAGTAGAGCACCTGGCCGGTCGCGATCGAGTTGACCGTCACGGTGGTGTCGTACAGCCGGCCCGGCTTGCCGACCGCGACCCGCGTGACGTGCTCATCGGGTGCCTGGCCGGTGTAGGCGTGCAGGCCGATCATCGCGAGGCAGGCCAGCACCGCGACCAGGGCGTGGCTCCACCGGCGGCTCATCGGTCCGCATCCTCGGGCGCGGCCGCGGCGCGGGCGGCGAACATCGCCAGGCAGGCGTGGAACGCGCTCGCCAGCAGCACCCAGCGCAGCGGCTCGGCGACCACGGTGACCACCAGATCGATCGGCACGCCGGCGACCGACCAGAAGGTGGCCGGGTGGCCGCCCAGCGCCCAGTACAGGCCGCGCCGCAGCCCCTCCTCGGCGGTGACCAGGACGCCGTAGCAGAGGATGAACGCGGCGAAGAAGGTGGCCCCGACGCCGCTGACCAGCCGCAGCGACTGCCAGGTCGGCAGGTACT
>JAGPGQ010000386.1 GCA_018055925.1 Micropruina sp. | reverse complement strand
ACCTCGCGGCCGTCGAAGACGTAGTCGCTGGACACGTGCACCAGGGTGAAGCGGTGCTCGCGGGCGGCCGCGACCAGGTTGGCGACCGCGCCGACGTTGACCGCCCAGGCGCCGCGGCGTCCGTCGGGGGTCTCGGCGTCGTCGACGGCCGTCCAGGCGGCGGCGTTGATGACGGTGCCCACGCCCTGCCAGGGGTAGCCGGCCACGGCGTCGGCGTCGGTGAGGTCGAGCGCCTCGATGCCGAGCGCGTCGGCCTCGGGCAGCACCCGCTGCAGCGCGTGGCCTAGGAGCCTGCTGAACAATCTGTCCGCGTGCCCACGGGACTGACCGGCAGCTGGCTGGAATTGTTGGGTTGTGCAGGGTGAGTCGAGTCCGCAGCGGGATGTGTTGGACGTGGAGTCGCTGGCGGGGCATTTGTTGCCGGCTGGCAGCGTGTTCCGGTTCTTGGCCGAGCACCGGCACCGCCTGTTCCCGGACGCGTTGTTCGCCGACCTGTTCCCGTCGGGGCGGGGCCGGCCATCGATCCCGGGCGAGGTGATCGCCTCGGTGATCGTGCTGCAGGCGTTGAACGGTTTGTCCGATCGGGAAGCCGTCGAAGCGCTCACGTTCGACCTGCGGTGGAAAGCGGCGTGTGGCTACCCGGTCGACAAGAAGGCGTTTGATGCGTCGTCGTTGACGGTGTGGCGGGCTCGGCTGGCAGCGTCGGAGCGGCCGCAGCGGATCTTCGAGGTGGTCCGGGACGTGATTGACGCCACGGGTGCGGTGAAGGGCCGGACGCGGCGTGCCCTGGACTCGACGATCCTGGATGACGCGGTGGCAAGGCAGGACACGGTCACCCAGCTGATCGCGCAGGTGCGCCGGGTGGGCCGGGAGGTGCCCGGCGCCCAGCAGGTAATCGAGCAGCGCTGCACCCGGCTGGCCGCGCTGACCGGCCAGGGGTACGACAGCACCGGCAAGCCGCGGATCGCGTGGGACGACCGCCAGGCCCGCGACGAACTGGTCACGGCGCTGGTCAACGACGCGCTCGCCCTGCTCGCCGGCCTGGACGCCGAAGCGATCACGGCTGCTGGCGGCAAGCCGGCCGAGGCGGTCGCGTTGCTCGCCTTGGTGGCCGGTCAGGATGTTGAACCAGCCGAGGGTTCCGTCGGCACGGATGGCCGGTGGCGGATCGCCCGCCGGGTCGCCCCGGACCGGGTCATCTCAACGGTCGACCCTGATGCGCGGCATGCGCACAAGACCGTGGAGCGCCGCCAGGACGGGTTCAAGGCCCACGTGGTGATCGAGCCCGACACCGGCCTCGCGACCATGGTCGAGTTGACCAAGGCCGCCGGGCCGGACAACAGCGACGCCACCGTCGGTGCCAGGCTGGTGGTGGCTGATCCGACCATCGACAGCCCGGTCGAGGTGCTGGGCGATTCGGCCTACGCCACCGGCGACATGCTCGCCGTCCTTGAGGCCAAGAGGTGGGTGCCGCTGGTCAAACCCTGGCCGATCCGGCCGGCCGTCGAGGACGGGTTCACCATCGACGACTTCACCCACGACCCTGCCGCCGGCACCCTGACCTGCCCAGCAGGAGTAACGAAGACCATCACCAAGACCCGCAAGGCGGTGTTCGGCATCGCCTGCCGGGCCTGCCCGTTCAGGCAGCGATGCACGACCGCCGCGAAAGGCCGCACCATCCAGCTGCACCCCCACGACCTGCTGCAACGCGCACACCGCCAACGGGCCGCCGGCGAGGGCTTCCAAGCCACCTACCGCCGGTACCGGCCCATGGTCGAACGCACGATCGCGTGGCTGGCCCGAGGCAACCGCAAAGTGCCCTACCGAGGCGTCACGAAGAACGACAACTGGCTCCACCAACGAGTCGCGGCGATCAACCTCCGCCGCCTCCTGAACCTCGGCCTCAGCTTCGGCAACACCGGCTGGGCGATCGCCTGACCAGCCCCGGAACGAGCTTGAACACCAAACCACACGGGTCCACCACGACCCTCAGACAAGCGCGACGACCCCGCTGTCGCACTCAACTGCGCTGACTCACACTCGCGGCTCGACAGCCGCGGCGGCGTCCCACCCGCCACCCACGTCCAACCCGCCGTCAGATAGACGCCTTGTTCAGCAGGCTCCTAGGCCAGCTCGCCCTCGAGGATGTCGAACAGGTCGGCGCCGATGGCGTCCACGAGGGCGCGGCCCTCGTCGAAGGTCGGCATGCGGCTCATGATCGCGGCCACGTAGCTGCGGCCCTTGCCCTGCACGTAGCCCATCGAGTTGACGCCCCACAGGTTGTCGATGCTCTTGAACTGCACCCAGCCGTTCTTCATGCTCACGTGCACGACGTTGCGCTCGCGGTCGTGGCCGACGCCCCACGTGTGCGCGGGGTTGGTCCTGGACATCAGGTCGAGCAGGTAGAGCTGGTCCTCGACGTGGATGGCGGGGGAGCCCTTCACCAGCAGCTCGGCCAGCTTGCGCTGGTCGTCGGGGGTGGTGTTGGTCCAGGACCAGAACTCGCTGCGGTCGTCGCCGTGCGTGTTGGGCAGGCCCAGCTCGCGCGCCAGCTCGGTGTAGGC
>JAGPGQ010000014.1:8640-28569 GCA_018055925.1 Micropruina sp. | reverse complement strand
CGGTGCTCAACCCGGGCACACCGCCGATGCCGTGCCAGTTCGTATTCGACCTGGACGAGTTCCCGGACACGAAGGAGATCACGGTCGGGGCCTCGGTGCTGGAGTGGATCGACATCAGCCCGACCGGCTACGGCTACCTGGCCTGGTCGGCGGCCCGTACCGGGTACCGGTTCGAGGTCCCGGTGACCATCGAGCCGGTGGTTCCCTGATCCGTCGTTCCCGGCTCGACCTGAGATCCCGGGTCGAGCCCGGGATGACGCACGGTCCGTCAGCCGGGCGGGGTGAGCACCCAGTAGGGCGCCAGTCCGCGGTAGCCGGTGTTGGCGTGCACCAGGCCCGCCAGCGAGCCGGCCGCGGTCGCCGGCACCAGGTACAGGAACTCGGAGCGCCGGTCGTCCCCCGGCGTGAGGCAGCCCGCGGTGAGCGGCCGGCTGCCCGACACCCCCACGTCGAGCGGGGTGCTGGCACTCCAGCGGCGGCCGTCGTCGGCGAGCAGCGCGAGGGTGCACACCCGGTTCTCCGGCAGCGGGTCGTAGCCCACCACCGCCGCCACCCACACGGCGCCCGCCGGGGCCGGCACGGACTCCCGGTCGGTGCTGAGGCTGTCGGTGACCTCCAGCGACAGCAGTCGCATCGGCGCGAGGCCGTCAGGGTCGGGATCCACCGCGGCGCCCGGTGCCCCCAACCGGTAGTCCGGTGTGCTGCGGGCGTGCAGATACGTCCCCCAACCCACGACCACGGCGAGCACCAGCGCTGCCACGATCGCGGTGCGCCGCCACTGCCGGCCGCGCTCGCCCAGCGGCCGGATCACCTGATCACCTCGGAGTAGCCCGTGGTCGCCCGCACGGTGGCGTCCCGCCCCCGCCGGGTGAGTTCCGCCGCGCGTTCCGCGGTGATCCCCAGGTCGATCACCAGCTGGTTGTCGAAGACGTAGATCAGGCCCTGGTCCAGGAACGTGATCGCGAACCCTTCCAGGTCGGTGGCGTCCAGTTCGAACACCACGTCCTGGGTGCGCCGGAAGCCGGGCTGCGGCACGAACAGGGTGGTCCGCGGAGAGAACGTCCGGTCGCCGCTGATGCCGCCCACCTTCCAGCCGGGACGCTGCTCGCGCCCGGTCGTGGCGACCGTCACGCTGACCATCAGGTAGATCACGGGCGTCCGGCCCTTCGCCACCCGGCCCTCGTACAGGTCCTGCCCGGTGGTGAACGAGTTCACGGTGACGGTCGACTCGTAGAGCCGGCCGGGTGTGCCCACCTCGCCGTTCACCGGCCGGGTGTGCGGGAACTCTCCCGTCCCGATGTGCAGGCCCATCATCAGCAGGCAGCACACCAGGCCCACCAGCCCGCCCCGCCAGTTCATGCCGCCCCCCGAACCGAGCGCTCGGACGACGCCGGCTCCCCGTCCACACCCTCACGGGCGGCGAACCGGGCGAGGCACTGGTGGAAGGCGGTGGCCAGCAGCACCCAGCGCAGCGGTTCGAGCAGCAGGGTGTGCGCCAGGTCGATCAGCGGGCCGGCGGCCGCCCAGAACGTCGCCGGATGGCCGCCGACCAGCGCGTACAGCCCTCGCCTGAACCATTCGGCGCCGGTGACCAGCACCCCGTAGCAGACGATGAACGCGCCCAGGAATCCGGCACCCACGCTCAGCACCAGCCGCAGCGACTGGAACGTGGGCAGGTACTTGTCGTTCAGGTCGCCCCAGAAGGCGTCCTGGAACAGCAGGGTGACCCGGCGCTGGCGATCGCCGAGCTGCACCCGCGAGCGGCGCAGTTCGACCTCCACCGGGCGGCCGCGGCGCCACAGGTCGGCGATCGAGAGCACCTGGGTGCCGAACACCAGGGCGGCCAGGGCGAGCCACAGCATCGGTTCGACCACCATCGCGACCGCGGCGGGCCACAGTTGCTCCGTCCACAGTCCGGTGATCCGGTCGAGGAGGCCGGAGATGTCGACGCCGATGGTCGCGAACGCCCGCTCCAGCCACAGCCGCGGCTGGTCGAGCCACACCCGGAACTCGCGCTGCTCGACCCAGTGCCCGAGGCTGACCAGCAGTTGCCGGCCGCTGAGCACCACGATCAGCATGAAGAAGCCCTCCACCAGCGCCGCCAGCAGGCCGAGCGGACGCCAGCCGCTGTGGTCGAACCAGCGCTCGATCAGCCGCCGGACGACGTACAGGCCGACGATGATGCCGACGATCAGCCAGATGCCGTTGCCCTGCGGCTTCAGCTGGGCGAGCACCTCGTTCTCGAAGGTGAGGCCGTGGAAGACGTAGTAGTTGACCTGGATGTCGTTGGCGGCGTCGGTGATCACGTCGAAGACGGCATAGATGCCGAGGAAGGGCAGCAGGGTCATCGACAACAGGTGCGAGACCGAGTCGTCCCGCGGGTCGTCGGCGGCCAGCGGCACCATCTGCCGGATCCGCAACCGCTGGCCCGCGATCCGCAACCCGATGATGATCGCCGACAGGTTGATCACGAAACCGATCGCGAGCATGGCCAGCGACCACCAGGCGCTCACGGTGACCACCATGGCGGCCAGTTGCTGGAAGACGTTGTAGCCGAGCCAGCCCAGCATCGACACGGTGAGCAGTTGGGGTAGGCAGTTCCACCACACCGCGCCGGTGGTCGTGGCCAGGCGATTCAGTGCGTCGGCGAGGGGGCGGAGGGCCGTCATGGTTCGCCGATCCTAACCGGGGGCGGGGCCTCAGCCGTAGGTGTCGCGCGGCCCCCGGCCGTCCCGGACGCTGCGCCGGCCGTGCTTCCAGCTGGGCGCGTCCGGCCCCTTGACCACGATCCGGGTGACCGTCCCGTCCCCGAGCTGGTCGTTCAGCCGGGCCAGGATCGCCGGCGCCAGCATGCGCAGGTTGGTCGCCCAGGCGGTCGAGTCGGTGCGCACCCGCAGCACGGTCTTCTCGAAGCCCTCGGGCCGGGAATGCTCGGCGTTGGTGGGGCCCACCAGGTCGGCCCAGCGGCCGAGCAGCTGGTGCAGGCCGACCTCGGTCGTCCAGCCGCTGGCGGTGATCAGCTCGTCCAGCGCCTCCCCCAGGGGTTGGGGATCGCCCGGGTTGCGCGTCCGGTCGGCCTTGGGCTTGGCCCGCTTCCTGGCCGGACGGGGTGCCGGTGGTCCGCCCTGGGCGTTGCGGGCGATCATCCGGGCCAGTTCGAGGCCGGTCGGGTCATGTTCCGGCATGCTGCGCCTCGCTCACCTCGCCGGCGCCGACCCGGAACCGCCGGCCACCGAGGGACGCCGGCACGTCCTCGCCCACCGCCGCTGTGATCAGCACCTGTTCGGCCTCGGCGACCATGCCGGCCAGCCGTTCGCGGCGCACCTGGTCGAGCTCGGCGAAGACGTCGTCCAGGATCAGCACCGGCTGCACGCCGTCATCGCGCAGCAGGTCGAAGGAGCCGAGCTTCAGGGCCAGCGCGAACGACCAGGACTCGCCGTGCGAGGCGTAGCCCTTGGCCGGGAGCTCGCCCAGGCTGAGCACCAGGTCGTCCCGGTGCGGACCGACCAGGCAGACGCCGCGCCGGATCTCGTCGCCGCGGCGCTCCGCCATCGCCATGATCAGCCGGGCCTCGATCTCGGCCGCCGACAGCTCCGGGGTGGCCGAGATGCCGCTGCGGTAGGCCAGCCCCACCGTGTTGTTGGCCGGCGCGATCGCCGCGTAGGCCCGGGCCACGTGCGGGGTCAGGTCGGCCAGGGTGCGCAGCCGGGCGTGCGTCAGTTCGGAGCCGTGCGCGGCCAGCTGGGCGTCCCACACGTCCAGCGTGGACGCCGCCCCCTCGGCCACCGTCCGGCCGCGTCCGGCCAGGGATTTCAACAGGGTGGAGCGTTGCTTCAGCACCCGGTCGCAGTCCGCCCGGACGCCGGCCAGGCGCGGCCAGCGGGCGGTGATCAGCTCGTCCAGGAACCGGCGCCGGTCGCCGGGGTCGCCCTTGACCATCACCAGGTCCTCGGGCGAGAACACCACCGTGCGCAGCGCCCCCAGCAGGTCGCGCGGCCGGCGCAGCGGCGCCCGGTTCAGCGCGGCCCGGTTGGGCCGTCCGGGGATCAGTTCGACCTCGAGCACCAGCTGCCGGGAGTCGTCCAGCCCGGCCTGCACCCGGGCCCGGACGATGGCCCGCTCGGCTCCGTGCCGGATCAGCGGCGCCTCGGCCGACACCCGGTGCGAACCGAGCGTGGCCAGGTAGTCGACCGCCTCGATGAGGTTCGTCTTGCCCTGGCCGTTGGCCCCGGTGAACGTGGTGACACCGGGTTCGAGGGCCAGCTCGACGCTCGGGTACGACCGGAAGTCGGCGAGCGAGAGATGCGTGACGAACACGCCGTCACCTTACGGCAGGCAACCCACCGGACCGGTGCCCGGGTCAGGCGGTCGGCAGCCGCATCAGCATGATGACGTGCCGGTAGTCGGTCAGCGGCTCGCCGTCGAGTTCGTTCAGCGCGGTGATCAGGCAGGGTTTGCCGGGTGCGGTGAAGGCGAAGTGGACGTAGGGCGCGTCCAGGGCGGCCAGGGCGTCCGAGAGGTAGTGCGGGTTGAAGCCGGCGGCCTCCATCGCGAGACCCTGCCCGGTCTCGTCGGTGACCACCGCCTCAAGGGCCTCGACGGCCTGGGCCTGGTCGCCGGTGGCGGCCTCCAGGGTGATCGACTGGTCGCCGATCAGCATGCGCAGCGACGTGTTGCGCTCGGCCACCAGGCCGACGCGCTTGACCGCCGAGATCACCTCGGTGGTGTTGGCCCGCACGGTCAGGGCCGCCTGCACGTTCATCAGGTGCCGCACCTTGGGGAACTCCCCGTCGAGCAGCCGCGTGGTGATCTCGCGGACGCCGGCGGTGCCGTCGCCCTCGAAGCCGATCAGCCCGTCTCCCGAGACGCTGCTGGCCAGGCTGAGCGTGACCACCTCGCCGGAGGTCATCGACTTGGCGGTCTCACCGAGCACCTTGGCGGGCACCAGGGCGGCCCCCTCGGCCCCGGGACCACCCGGGTTCCACGGGATCTCCTTGAGCGCCATCCGGTAGCGGTCGGTGGCCAGCAGCGACAGCGTGTCGCCCTCGATCTCCATCCGGACGCCGGTGAACACGGGCAGGAGTTCGTCCCGTCCGGCGGCGACGACCACCTGGCCGACCGCCCGGGCGAAGTCGTTGCTGGGCACGGTACCGGTGGCCTCGGGCATCTGAGGCAGCTCGGGATACTCGTCCACGGGCAGCGTCTGCAGGGTGAACCGGGCGGTGCCGCAGACCAGTTCGAGCTTGGACGCGTCCGCGGTCAGGTCGACGGGCTTGTTCGGCAGCGACCGGGCGATGTCGGCGAGCAGGCGTCCCGAGACCAGCACGGTGCCGTCGTCGGTCACCTCGGCGTTCACGGTGATCTGGGCCGAGGTCTCGTAGTCGAAACTGGACATCACCACGGTGCCACCGATCACACGGATCAACAGGCCCGCCAGGATCGGGACGCTCGGCCTGGTCGGCAGGCTGCGTGCCGTCCAGGCGACAGCCTCGGCCAGGACATCACGATCGAGTCGGATCTTCACGACGCTCCCTTGCTCAGTTTCTCCGGCTTGCTCAGTTCTCCGGGAGGTTGATCATATCGGCAGGCCTGTGCGGCCTGCTGACGTCCACACGATGGGGACGGGTGACTTTTATGAGATTTGGGCAATTATCAATTCCTGGTCGTCATCACTTCTGTGGAACCTGTGGACAACCTGCTGAACCAGCTTGCCATCGCCGGTTTCAGGGTTGGGGGTGGCGTGTGGACAAGCCGGAATCACACGGGTAGTAGTTGCGCAGAACCTGAGCGTCCCCGGAGTTGTCCACAGGCAGGGGGCTCATCCCCAGGACTTGTCCACGGTCGAATGACACGAGTTCGGTGTGGTTCGCGGGGGCTGCGGTGAGCGCGCCCGAGGTCCCGGATCGAGTCCGGAACGACGTGAGACCTCGGCTCAGCGGCGCGCGGCGCGCTGCTTGATCCGGTTGGTCAGCTCGGCGACCTGGTTGAACACCTTGCGGTCCTCGCCCATCAGGTGGCGGATCTTCTTGTTGGCGTGCATCACCGTGGTGTGGTCGCGGCCGCCGAACGACTGGCCGATCTTGGGCAGCGACAGGTCGGTGAGCTCGCGGCACAGGTACATCGCCATCTGCCGGGCCATCACCACACCCTGGACGCGGCTGGCGCCGCACAGGTCGTCGGTGCTGATCGAGAAGTAGGTGGCGGTCTCGTCCTGGATCAGCGGCGCGGTGATCGGGGTGTCGCTGCCGTGCGGAATGAGGTCCCGCAGCACCACCTCGGCCAGCGTCCGGTCGACCTCCTGGCGGTTCAGGCTGGCGAACGCGGTGACCCGGATCAGCGCACCCTCGAGTTCACGGATGTTGCTGGTGATCCGGCTGGCGATGAACTCGAGCACGTCCGGTCCGGCGGTCAGCCGCTCGACGGTCGCCTTCTTGCGCAGGATCGCGATCCGGGTCTCCAGATCGGGCGGCTGGATGTCGGTCATCAGCCCCCACTCGAACCGGCTGCGCAGGCGAGGTTCGAGCGCCTCCAGCGACTTCGGCGGACGGTCGGAGGTGATCACGATCTGCTTCTGCGCGGTGTGCAGCGTGTTGAACGTGTGGAAGAACTCCTCCTGGGTCTGGATCTTCGACTCCAGGAACTGGATGTCGTCGATCAGCAGCACGTCCACGTCGCGGTAGGTGCGCCGGAAGTCCACCGTCCGGTTCTCGCTGATCGCGTTGATGAAGTCGTTGGTCAACTCCTCGGTCGACACGTACTTCACCCGGAGGCTGGAGTGGTAGCTGCGCACGTAGTGGCCCAGCGCGTGCAGCAGATGCGTCTTGCCCAGCCCGGAGTCGCCGTAGATCATCAGCGGGTTGTACGCCTTGCCCGGTGCCTCGGCGACCGCCACCGCGGCGGCGTGCGCGAACCGGTTCGAACTGCCGATGACGAACGACTCGAAGGTGTACTTCGGGTTCAGCCGGCCATTGATCCGCTCGTCGTGCTCGGGCCGCAGGTCGGGCAACGGGCTCTGCTGCGGCTCCTCCGGGAACTGCTCCTCGGCGGCCTCCGGCTCGCTGCCCGCCGGAACCACCGTAGCGATCCCCATCGGACGACCGAAATACGTAGTCAGCTGCTCTTCGATCCATCCCCGCAGGCGGGACTCGATCCGCGTCCGGGTGAACTCGTTGGGGACGCTGATGATCACCGTGTTGTCGTGCAGGGCCTCGGGCCGGGTGCTCTTCAGCCACGCCCGAGCCGGGGCGCCGGCCTCGGACCAGACGAAGCGCCAGGCGTCTTCGAGGTCGTTCTCGGGACCGGTGGGGGGCGTCACCTGGTCGTCTGGCACCTGGCCCCCTTCTCACTACTCGCAAACCGTCGACCGGAGTTGTCCACAAGAGTTCTCCACAGGTGTGAACAATCTGGGTGACCATCCCGGAGGGGGTGTCTCCAAGGTCAACGGATGCGCCACGCTATCGCCCGGATGGTCCCGCCGCAAACGGATCCTGAGAATTTTCCAGCCCCATCGGCGTGTCGGCTCGACCGGCCACGACTCGCCGGGTTTGCCGAACCTCCCTACCCCCGCGTAACCTTGACAGGTCGCCGCCAGCGACCCTCATGCGTGCGCCCGGAGTGGGTGCATCAGTCCGTGAAGACATCGAACGGGGAGCACTTCCGTGAGCAAGCGCACTTTCCAGCCGAGCAACCGGCGTCGCAGCCGCACCCATGGGTTCCGCCTGCGCATGCGCACCCGCGCCGGGCGCGCGATCATCTCGTCGCGCCGTCGCCGCGGTCGCGTTCGCCTCGCCGGCTGAACCGCGCAGGACGAGCCGTCAGGTGCTGCCCAAGGCCGCGCGGCTTCGAACCGCCGACGAGTTCCGCACCACGGTGCGCCGCGGCGTCCGTTCCGGTCGTCCCTCGTTGGTGCTGCACATGCTGCGAACCGATCACCCGCCGTCCAGGGCGGGTTTCGTCGTGTCCAAGGCCGTCGGCAACGCCGTCCGGCGGAACCGGGTGAAGCGCCAGTTGCGGCACCTGGTCGCCGAACAGTTCAGCCGCACCCCGGTCGCGGTCGACGTGGTCGTCCGGGCGCTGCCCGCCGGCGACGGCCTGGCCGGCGATCTGAGATCGGCCTGGGCGCAGGCCCAACGACGGCTGGGGGTCGCGTGAAGCACCTGATCATCGTCCTGCTGAAGGGCTACCGGGCGGTGATCAGCCCGCTCTACGGTCAGGTCTGCAAGTTCTACCCGTCCTGCTCGGCCTACGCGCTCGAGGCGGTCACCGTGCACGGAGCACTGCGTGGAACCGGTCTCGCGCTGCACCGGCTCGGACGGTGTCACCCCTGGTCACTGGGCGGTTATGACCCGGTTCCGGGAACTCCCGCGGCCGTCGCCTGGCAGGCCGAACAAGAGCAACGCACATCTCAATCCGACCTTCGAGGAGCAAAGTGATCCCACCGATTCCGCAGATCGTCCCGATGGGCCTGTGGGAGGACTTCCTCGGGGCCATGAACACCATGATGGGGCCGCTGTACTGGGCCGTGTCCTGGGTGATGACCAGCTTCCACAGCCTGTTCGCGACCTTCCTGGGTCAGGACAGCGGCTGGGCCTGGGCGCTGGCCATCATCTCGCTGACCGTGGTGATCCGGACGGCGCTGATCCCGCTGTTCGTCCGGCAGATCCGGTCGTCGCGCAACATGCAGCTGCTGCAGCCGCAGGCCAAGGCGCTGCAGGAGAAGTACGGTCACGACCGGGAGCGTCTCGGCCAGGAGACCATGAAGCTGTACAAGGACGAGGGCGTCAACCCGATGGCCTCGTGCCTGCCGCTGCTGCTGCAGATGCCGATCTTCATCGCCCTCTACCAGGTGCTGTGGAACGCCTCGCAGGGGCACGCGATCGGCGTGATGACCGTCGCCCAGTCCGAGTCGCTGCGGAACGCCAGCATCTTCGGGGCCAAGCTGTCGGGCATCTTCTGGCCGATCACGGACGGGATCGGGGCCACCCAGATTCTGTGTGCGTTCCTGGTGATCAGCATGACCGCGGTGCTGTTCGTCACCCAGCTGCAGCTGATGCGCAAGAACATGCCGCCCGAGGCGCTGACCGGTCAGTTCGCCCAGCAGCAGAAGATCATGCTGTACGTCTTCCCGTTCATGTACCTGTTCATGGGCGTGAACATCCCGGTGGGCGTGCTGCTCTACTGGCTGATCTCGAACATCTGGACGATGGTCCAGCAGTACATCCTGATCCACAACAACCCCGCCCCGAACACCCCCGCCTACCTCGACTGGGAGGAGCGGATGCGGGCCAAGGGCAAGGATCCCGACGAGCTCGCCCGCAAGCGCGCCGGAAAGGGCCGTCGCCCGGCCGCCCCGGCGGCCGCGTCCGACCCCGGAACCGTGACGCGACAAGGCAAGAAGGGCACCGACAAGGCCAACAACACCCCGGACGAGGGCAGTGGCGTGCAGCGGCAGCAGGTGCGCCGCCAGCAACCCCAGCGTTCGAGCCGGGCGGCCCGCAAGTCGGGTCAACCCAAGCCGAAGACCAATCCCGGCAAAGCCTGAGCCGGACACAGGAGCCAAACCAGATGAGTGACGTGGACATCGCAGAGGACACCGTGCAGGACGTGGAGACGGAGACCGCGCAGGAGGTCGCCGAGCCGGCCGAGCCGGCCCGGTCGAAGCGTGAGCAGGCGCTCGACAACGAGGGTGAGATCGCGGCGGACTACCTGGAGGAACTGCTGGACATCGCCGACCTGGACGGCGACATCGACACCTACAGCGAGGGCGGCCGCGCCCACGTGTCGATCGTCACCGAGTCCGAGGTCCTGGTCGGACGCGGCGGCGAGGTGCTCGAGGCCCTGCAGGAGCTGGCCCGGCTGGCGGTGATGACCGAGACCGGCCATCGTTCGCGCCTGATGCTCGACGTGGCCGGTCACCGGGACAAGCGTCGCAAGGAGCTGGAGGTGCTGGCCAAGGACGCGATCGCCGAGGTGGTCGACACCGGCGAGTCCGTGCGGCTCACCCCGATGAACCCGTTCGAGCGCAAGATCGTCCACGACGCCGTGGCGGCCGCGGGCCTGACCAGTGAGTCGGAGGGCGAGGAGCCCACCCGTCGGGTCGTGGTGCTGCCCAAGGGCTGAACCAGCACTCCCCCACCGGCCGGCCGCGCACCGCGGCCGGCCGGTGGCGTTTCCGGACCCGCGATTGTTCGGCCTTGCGGGGTGCAGTAGACAGGTGCGGTGGAGATCGCGCGCGAGGTGTTCGGCGAACACTACGAAGTGGCCAGCCGATATGTCGATATATTGGCAAGTAGAGGTGTCGATTGGGGTTTGATCGGTCCTCGAGAGTCCGATCGGCTCTGGCCTCGTCACGTGCTCAACTCCGTGGCGATCGCGACGTTGGTCCCCGAGGGATCGACGGTGGTGGACGTGGGGTCCGGCCCCGGCCTGCCCGGCGTGCCGCTGGCGATCCTGCGTCCGGACCTGTCGGTCACCCTGCTGGAACCGTTGCTGCGGCGGGCCGAGTTCCTGACCGGCGTCGTGGACGAACTGGACCTGGGCGGCTCGGTGACCGTGGTGCGCGGCCGCGCCGAGGAACAGCGGCAACGCTTCGACGTCGTGACCGCCCGGGCGGTGGCCGCCCTGCCGAAGCTGCTGGGCTGGTGCCTCCCCCTTGTCGCCCGGGACGGACAGTTGCTCGCTCTGAAGGGCGAGAGCGCGGAGCGCGAGCTGGTCGAATCCAAGCGGCTGCTGCGGCAGCGCGGCCGGACCGGCGAGGTGCTCACCGTCTCGGCGGCAGCCGGGGTCGACCCCACCTGGGTGATCCGCGTCCGCTGAGCCGACCACGGTTACCGGCGGCGGTCAACGAGATCCCGGCGTGCGCCGGGATGACGGGAGCTGAGTCCGGGGGGACGGGAAGTCAGGCCGGGGTGACGGGAGCTGAGTCCGGGGGACGGGAAGTCAGGCCGGGGTGACGGGAACTCAGTCCGGGGGGCGGGAAGTCAGGTCGGGGTGACGGGAGCCATCGATCGCGAGATCGATCACTACTCGCACGTTGGATCAGTGCTGTCGGGATATTTCACGAAAGGGAGTGGACGAACCCGAAATCACTACCCGATCGCGAGATCGCGTGGCACAGGAAGGCCAGATGCACGGGTAGGCGGGACGACAGCGTCGACCGCAGTGAGGTCCCGGTCGAACCGGTGTGCGGAGATCCCGGCGTGCGCCGGGATGACGGGATTGGGTGGGCGCACCGAGCGCGGGTCTCGCGCGGAATCAGGACTCGAGGTCTTCAGTATGGCCCCACGTCATCCCGGCGCACGCCGGGATCTCCGTCTCAACCATCTGCCAAGCGTGCCCTGGGCGCGCCAGGAGCCCAATTGATGAGCGTTTCCCGGGGCGTGCGCAGGATGAACCGGGCCGCCGGGAGTTTGGGCGATAGGCTCGGAAGCCGTACCCGAGGCCACGTCGAAAGGGCAGCACAGTGACCGTGAACGGCTCGGTTTCACGTGAAACGCAACCCATCCAACGGCCGGTGATGAGGAACGCAGCGGCTCCGCGCCGCGTGCTCTATGACGCCGTGACGATCGATCCCCCGGTGGTAGAACTGCCGAATGACGTCGTTCCACGTGAAACGACGACACTCCCTCGTCCGGACGAGCCCCGCGTGATGGTGATCGCAAACCAGAAGGGCGGGGTGGGCAAGACGACGACCGCGGTGAATTTAGCCGTCGCGCTCGGACGTGGCGGCTTGCGTGTGCTGGTGATCGACCTGGACCCGCAGGGCAACGCGTCCACCGCCCTCGGCATCGATCATGAAGCGGGCACGCCCGGAACCTACGAAGTGCTCATCGACGGGGATGCGATCGAGCAGCACGTGCTGCCGTCCCCGGAGTGCGACGACCTGTGGGTGCTGCCGGCGACCATCGATCTGGCCGGCGCGGAGATCGCGCTGGTGGACACGTCCGGACGCGAGAGTCGCCTGCTGCGCGCCCTCGAGGACTTCCGGACGAAGCATCACTTCGACTACGTGATCATCGACTGCCCGCCGTCCCTGGGGTTGCTCACGCTGAACGCCCTGGTCTGTGCCCGCGAGCTGCTGGTCCCGATCCAGTGCGAGTACTACGCGCTCGAGGGGGTTTCGCAGCTGTTGCGCACCATCGATCTGGTCAAGGGCTCGATGAACGATCGGCTGCGCCTTTCCACCATCGTGCTGACCATGTACGACGGGCGCACGCGGCTCTCGTCCCAGGTCGCGGCCGAAGTGCGTAGTCACTTCCCGGAGGAGACGCTCAGCACCGCGATCCCCCGCTCCGTGCGGGTGTCCGAGGCGCCCAGCTACGCGCAGAGCGTTATCACCTACCATCGCAACTCGGCCGGCGCCCAGGCGTATCTGGCCGCGGCCCACGAGATCGCTCAGCGCGGAGTCGGTACGAAAGGACGTTCATGAGCCTCGCCAAACCCCGATCCGGACTGGGGCGTGGCCTCGGAGACCTGATCCACCGGACGGATCCCGCCCTGGAGCCGCAACGCTCCGAACCGCTGGCCGTCGAGCCACCGGAGGGCTCCTACTACGCCGAACTCCCGATCGGCAGCATCCGTCCCAACCCCAAACAGCCTCGTCAGGTGTTCGACGAGGACGCCCTGGCGGAACTGGTCGAGTCGATCCGCGAGGTCGGCCTGCTGCAGCCGATCGTCGCGCGACCCCTTGATTCCGACTCGTACGAGCTGGTGATGGGGGAGCGGCGGCTCCGAGCCAGCCAGGAGGCGGGCCTGGACACCATCCCGGCGATCGTGCGTCCCACCGCCGAGCACGACCTGCTGCGCGATGCGCTGCTGGAGAACCTGCATCGGGCCCAACTCAATCCGCTCGAGGAGGCCGCGGCCTATCAGCAACTGCTGACCGACTTCGACTGCACCCAGGAGGAGCTGTCGGTCCGGATCAAGCGCAGCCGGCCGCACATCAGCAACACGATCCGGCTGCTGCAGCTTCCGGCGCCGGTGCAGCGCCGGGTGGCGGCAGGGGTGCTCAGCGCCGGCCACGCCCGGGCGATCCTGGCACTGGGGGACCCCCTGGCGATGGAGCGGCTGGCGCAGCGCGTGGTCGCCGAGAGCCTGTCCGTCCGGGCGGTCGAAGAGATCGTCGCGCTCGGCAATGCCGACAAGACCAAGCCGGTGCGGACCCGAGTGATCCGCGAGCCCAGCGAGCGCGCGTCCGGGCTGGTCGAACGCCTGGTCGAACGACTGGATACCCGGGTCAATGTGGTGATGGGCGCGAAGGGTCGCGGACGGATCGTGATCGAGTTCGCCAACGACGACGACCTGGCTCGGCTGAGTGACCTGCTTCACTGAGCTGAGTCGTCTCAGAGACTTCTCACCTTCTCGATTTGTCGATAATTTGGCTGGGTGGGGGAGGAGATCCCGGCGTTCGCCGGGATGACGAGGGCCGGGGTGACGTGGGCGGATGACGATGGCCTCGCCGGGATGACGACGAGGGCGTCGCCGGACGGCGCGGCTGGTGGCGGGCGAGGGCCGGTAGCCTCGTCGGTGTGATCACCGCCGATACCCTGCCCGCCGTCCGTTCCGCCCTGATGCGCTACCGGGTGATGGCCTGGGTGGTCGGGATCCTGCTGGTGGTGCTGGTCTGTGTCGGGATGCCGTTGAAATACCTGGCCCACAACGACACCGTCGTGCTGTGGACAGCCGTGCCGCACGGCTGGCTCTACCTGATCCTGATCGGCACCGCCTACGACCTCGGACGACGGGTGAACTGGCCCTGGATGCGGCTGATCCTGATCGCGCTGGCGGGGACGGTCCCGTTCCTGTCCTTCGTCGCCGAGCGCTACGCCACCAAGGACGTCGAGGAACGGCTCGCCGCCGTCGAAGCGGCCGAGATCAACCGCTGAGGGATCTCAGGCGTCGGCCATGCCGCGTTGCTTGCGGCCCATCGACTGGGCGATCTTGAGCGACATGCCGAGGCCGAACAGGGCGAACACCCACCACTGCAACGCGTAGCCGCTGTTGCGCCAGGACCCCTCGCCGCTGGGCAGGGTGACCCCGGCCGGCTGCAGTCCCTGACGCTGCGACTCGGCCGCGTCCAGGGTGATGAAGCCCGGCATCAGGGGCTGCGACCACAGTTGCGCCAGCTGCGGCAGGCGTACCGATCCGAGGTTATATTCCCTTGTCAGAGCGTGATCCGTGGGGGCTTCCGAGGGAAGGAACAGCCCCGTCTGCCGGACAATCCCGGACGGTTCGGCCGCCGGTTCGGCACCGGGTGCGATCGTTCCGCGGACCACCGGCAGGACGCGTCCGTCGTCGAGCTGGAGGGCGGCGAGCACCCGGACCACCCCGTCCGCACCGAGCACCAGCTCGTGTTGCCCCAGGTAGTGGCCGCTCGCGGTGACCGGCTTGCCGTAGATGTCGCCCACGGTGCCGTCCGGCCCGACGTGCTCGAGGACCGGGACGGCCGGCTGCTCGGCGCGGGCGGCGATGGACGCGTTGCCCTGGTCGGTGAACACCTGGAGCTGCCAGAGCCCCAGCCAGACCATCACGCCGGCCACGACGACCCCGACGACGATCACCAGGGCCTGCCGGACGCGCAGGGACATGCCGGTTCCGTTCCGCATCGTTCAGTCGCGCAGCCCGGACGGCCCCCGCTCCCGGGCGTGCCGGACCAGGGCGGCGCAGAGTTCGCCGAAGTCCTCGCCGGCGGCCTCGACCGCCAGCGGCACCAGGGAGGTCTCGGTCATGCCGGGGGAGACGTTGGTCTCGAGGAACACCGGTCCGCGCTCGTCCGACACGATGATGTCGGTGCGCGACAAATCCCGTAGTCCGAGCGTGTTGTGGACGCGGAGCGCCACCTCGGCGCAGGTGTCGGCGGCCTCGTCGTCCAGCTCCGCGGGGCAGATGAACCGGGTTTCGCCGGCGGTGTAGCGGGCGGTGTAGTCGTAGACGCCGGAGCGGGGACGGATCTCGACCGCCGGCAACGCACGGGGCCCGTCCCCGGTGTCGACCACGGTGACGGCCACCTCCGTCCCGGTGATGAACTCCTCCACGACCGCCATCTCGCCGTAGCCGTAGGCGGCGACCAGGGCGCCCGGCAGCTGGGCGAGCTGCTCCACCCTGGCGCACCCTAGGGCCGAACCGCTGCGGGTCGGCTTCACCATCAGCGGCAGGCCGATCCGGTCGGCGATCGCCGGCATCAGCGCGCGGGCGCCGAGTTCGCGGAACATCGAGTTCGGCAGCGCGATCTGCGCCGGCCGCTGGACGTCGACCAGAGGGGTGCAGATCGACTTGTCGAACGCCCGCCGGGAGGCCGGCCCGGTGGAGCCGACATAGGGCACGCCGAGCAGGTCGAGCACCGAGCGCAGCGACCCGTCCTCGCCGTCCCCGCCGTGCAGCACGGGGAACACCACGGCGTCCGGGGTGGCGGCCAGCAGGTCCGGCAGGCCGGCGGTGACGTCCGCCTCGACCACCCGGTGGCCCAGGTCACGCAGCGCCTGCGAGACTCGGCGCCCGGATCGCAGCGACACGTCGCGTTCGTGGGAGAGTCCGCCGGCCAGGACGACGATGGTGCCGAGTTCGCTGCTCATGGTGATCCTCAGGTGATGTCCGGCCCCGGGCCGGCGGTGACGTCGCGGTACAGGTGTTCGGTGGCGCCGATGCCGAAGGTCTGCAGCACCTCGAGCTCGTCGTGCAGCACCTCGCCCAGCCGGCGGGTGCCCTCGATGATGCGTTCCGGCGTCGGAAAGCAGAATGACAAGCGCATATTCCGGCTGCCCAGGCCGTCGGCGAAGAACGCCGTGCCCGGCACGTAGGCGACCCGGGCCGCCACCGCACGGGCCAGCATCGCCTGCGAGTCCAGCCCCTCGGGCAGGGTCAACCAGACGAAGAAGCCGCCGGTGGGGTGCGTCCAGGTGGTGCCGGCCGGCATATGCTCGATCAGTCCACGCAGCATCGCGTCCCGGCGGGCGCGGTACATGTCGCGGAAGACGGTGACCTGCCCGCGCCAGTCGAACTGCTCCAGATAGGTGGCGATCGCGAACTGGCTGAACACCGGCGGCGCGAGCGTGGCCGATTCCTGCGCCAGGGTGAGTTTCTCGCGCACCGCGTGCGGGGCGAGCGCCCAGCCGACCCGGAACCCCGGTGCGAACGTCTTCGAGAACGACCCCAGGTAGACCACGCGCTCGTCGTCCATGGACCGCAGCGCCGGGGCGGGCTCACCCTCGAGCGTGAGCAGGCCGTACGGGTTGTCCTCGACGATCAGCAGGTCCGTCTCGTGCGCGATCTGGATCAGCTCGCGACGCCGCTCGAGGTTCTGGGTCACCCCGGTCGGGTTCTGGAAGTTGGGGATCGTGTACAGGAACTTCACCGACTTGCCGGCCGCGCGGCAGGCGGCGATCGCCTCGCGCAGCGCCTGCGGGACGATGCCGTGCTCGTCCATCGCGACGTGGACGATCTGCACCTGGTAGGCCCGGAAGGTGCCCAGCGCGCCCACGTAGGAGGGGCCCTCGGCCAGGATCACGTCGCCGGGATCGCAGAACACGCGGGTGACCAGGTCGAGCGCCTGCTGCGAGCCGCAGCTGACCACGATGTCGTCGGGGTGGGCGTGGATGCCCTCCTCGGCCATCACCTCGACGATGTGTTCCCGCATGAACGGCTCGCCCTGGCCGGAGCCGTACTGCATGGCCTGCGTGCCGCGCTCGCGGATCAACTGCGACATGGCCTCGCCGAGCGCCTCGCGGGGCAGATCGGCGATGTTCGGCATGCCACCCGCGAGCGAGACCACCTCGGGCCGGTTCGCCACCGAGAACAGGGCGCGGACGGCCGACACGGTGAGCCCGTGGGTGCGTTCGGCGTAGGTGTCGATCCACGGATCGAGCACCGTGTCACGACGTTGAAAGGGTTCCGGGAGGCTCACCCGCCCAGCTTAGCCAGGCTTACCGCCCCTCCGATGTGGGGACGGTCTTCTAGGATGAATAGCGAAGCTGGTTCGCGGTCGCGGCGAGGAGGTAGCATGGTCCGGACGGCGTGGGCATCGCCCGCAACGGTACGCCGGCTGGCCTGCCCCTACTGCGGGCACCGGATGCCGCTCGACGAACCCGGCATGGTGGCCGCCCAGGCCGCCTGGGGATTCTGCGGGGCCGTCGCGACCGGCGAGGACGGTGTGCTCGGAGTGCTGCTGCTCGCCCCGCCCACCGACGAGACCCTCTCCGGTCCGGTCCGGGTGAGCGCCGCCTGGGTGCGGGACGACGCCTGTGGCCACGGGGTCGGCCGCGCGCTCGTCCGGACGGTGGCCGACGGCCTGGTGGGCGCCCGGGCCGGCGCGCTGGTCGCCACGGTGGAACCGCCCCGCGGTTGCGGCACGCTGCCGGCCGGATTCCTGAGGGCGACCGGCTTCGTCCCGGTGGAATGGCCGCTGTGGCGGCTCGACCTGGCGACGGCCGTCCGTCCGGCCAAACATCCGGTGATTAGCACGCTGGAGCGGCTCGTCCAGGCGGTGCGGCCGGTGGCTCCGCCGGAACCGGCCCGGCGGAGCGCCTCTTGAGCGGTCAGTTCTTGAGGCTCTTGGCGACCACGGTCGCGTAACCGATCTGGCCGGCCACGTTGGGGTGCATCGAACCGGCGTTGAACGGCAGCGGCGCCGTGAAGGCGGGCCCGTTGATCCAGGCGTTCTGGTCGCACCAGGCGTGGCCCTTGAACGTCTTGGTCGGGTTGACGAACCCGATGCCCGACTTGGCGGCGGTCGCGGCGATGCTGGCGTTCAGCACATCGGTGGCGATGTTCATGGCCAGCTGCTCGGCGCGCGTGTAGTCGGTCTCGGGGCTGCAGTCGGTGCCGCTGAACAGGCGCGGATAGCCGACTGCGACGATCCGGGCGTTCGGGGCGGCCCGCTTGATGGCCGAGTAGACCTTCTTCAACGCCGACGGCAGCCGCAGCACCATGGCCGTCTGGCTGGCCACCACCGCCTTGAGGCAGTCCTTCGTCGTGCCCGGCGTCGAGCAGGCCAGGATCACCGGGATGAACCCGATGTCGTTGCCGCCGATGGTGATCGTCACCACGTCGGTGGAGGAGTCCAGCGCTCCCAGCTGGCCCGCCACGTCCGCCGTGGTCGCGCCCTGGCAGGCCCGGTGCCGCAGGTTCCAGCCCTGGGCGGCGGCTATCTGTCTCGGATAGGCGTGCGTCGATCGAAGGCAACCGTCGCTGAGATCGAGGTAGTCGCCCAGCTGGGTGATCGCACCCGTGCCGGCGCTGAACGAATCGCCCAGTGCGACGTAATTGACTCGTGGTTCGGCGGACGCCGGCGCGATCCCGGCCAGCGCGGCGGCCAGGCAGAGTGCGAGTAGGCCGATCAGTCGTACGGCACGCTTCATGGTGTTCCTCTTCCCGTCGGGGTGTTGACGGGGCCCATGGTTTCTCACAACGCGCTGTGGGGAACACCCACGGCGGGATGCGCACAATTGCGTACCCGAATCACCCGTTCACAACGGGATTCTCCGGTATGGACGGGACCCGCCCGCCCACACGAATCAAAGGAACTCTTCGATCGCCCGGATCAGGGCCGCCTTGGTCTTGCCGCCGGTGAACTGCTTCACCACCTGGCCGTTGGAGAAGATCTGGATCGTCGGCAGCCCCAGCACGCCCTGCTCGGTGGGGATCCGCGGATTGCTGTTGGTGTCGAGCTTGTAGAAGCCCATCCGGTCGCCGAATTCGCCCGCGAGCTCGTCGATGATCGGGGAGATCTGGCGGCAGGGTGCGCACCAGTCGGCCCAATAGTCGACCAGGACGGGCTTGTCGGCCCGGATGACCAGCGATTCGAAGGTGTCGTCGGTGACGGCGGTGACTGCGGCCACGGGGGTTCCTCTCGGGTTGGCGACTGCGGTGGGGAATGCTCAGACGGTAGCGCCGGCCTCGGACAGTTCGGCCACGGCGGCGGTGTCGGCCAGGTACCGCTCGGCGTCCAGGGCGGCCGAGCAGCCGGTTCCGGCGGCGGTGATCGCCTGGCGATAGGTGTGGTCGACCAGGTCGCCCGCGGCGAAGACCCCGGGCAGGTTGGTCGCGGTGCTGCCGGGCCGGACGAGCACGTAGCCGGCGGGGTCGGTGTCGACCTGTCCCTGGACGAGCTGCGAGCGCGGATCGTGGCCGATCGCGATGAAGCAGCCCTGGACGTCCAGGTCACGGGTGGCGCCGGTGATGGTGTCGGTCAGCGTGATCGAACTCAGGGACGGATCGCCGTTGAGCGAGGTGACCACCGAGTTCCAGGCGAACGCGATCTTCGGGTCGGCCGCCGCCCGGGCGATCATGATCTTCGAGGCGCGCAGTTCGTCGCGCCGGTGCACGACGGTGACCGTGCGGGCGAACCGCGACAGGAACGTCGCCTCCTCGAGCGCGGAGTCGCCGCCGCCCACCACAGCGATGTCCTTGTCGCGGAAGAAGAAGCCGTCGCAGGTGGCGCACCAGCTGACCCCGCGACCGGACAACCGGTCCTCGCCCGGGACGCCGAGCCGGCGGTAGCCCGACCCCATCGCCAGGATCACGGCGCGGGCGCGGTGCACCCCGCCGGCGGAGTCGGTCACCGACTTGACCGGACCGGTCAGGTCGACCTCGACGATGTCGTCGGTGACGATCTCGGCACCGAACCGTTCGGCCTGCGCCCGCAGGGCGGCCATCAGGTCGGGACCCATGATCCCCTCGGGGAAGCCGGGGAAGTTCTCCACGTCGGTGGTGTTCATCAGCGCCCCACCCGCCTCGAGCGCCCCCTCGAACACCAGTGGCCGCAGATCGGCGCGGGCCGCGTAGATGGCGGCGGTGTAGCCGGAGGGGCCAGAGCCGATGACGATGACTTCACGAACCTCGGACATGCATTTCCTTGCGGTGAGACGACCCGGACAGCCTAACTGCCGGGCTGCTGTCACTTGAACCCGACCCGGCGTTCGGGTATTCCGCGGCCGG
>JAGPGQ010000014.1:0-8540 GCA_018055925.1 Micropruina sp. | reverse complement strand
GGCTGGGCCTCGAGGAACACCGACACCGCGTCGTGGATCAGCCGCTCGGGACCGTCCATTCCGGGGGTCTCGGGGATCACCTCGATCGCGGCCTGCACCGCGGCCAGGTAGAGCTCGCCCTTGCGGCGCAGCAGATCGAGGCACAGGTCGTTCTTGGTCTCGTAGTTGGAGTAGAAGGCGCCGCGGGTGAAGCCCGCACGGTCGCAGATCTCTTCGACCGAGGCGGCCAGGACCCCTCGTTCGGCGAACAGCTGGACGGCGGCGTCCAGGATGCGTTCGCGGGTGGCCTGGCGGCGGGGGCTGAGGTCACCGGGCTGCCTGCGGGTCGCCGGCTGGTCTCGGTGGGTGGTCATCACGGCATCCTAGCGCTTGCATACGGTCCTGTATTGAATACACTCCTGAATCGAATACAGTTCTGTATCGGATTGCCCGGGGGTCGGGTGAGCGATGCTCCGGGGAGAGGACCACCGATGTCGTCGATGCTGTACCGGATCGGACGGGCGTGCTACCGGCACGGCTTCCGGGTGCTCGCCGCCTGGCTGGCCGTGCTGATCGCCCTCGGCGCCGCCGTGGCCACCGTCGGTGGGCCGCAGTTCAACGACAGCTTCCGGATTCCCGGGGCGTCCTCGCAGGTGGCGCTGGATCAACTCAAGATGACGTTCCCGTCCGGGGCCGCCACCACGGCGCAGGTGGTGCTGCTGCTGCCCGAGGGCGAGTCGCTGACCCGGCCCGGCACCGAGGCCGAGGTGACCCGGGCGCTCCAGACGTTCGAGCGGCTGCCGATCGTCACCGAGGTGGTGTCGCCGTACAACGAGCACGTGGACGGCCTGATCTCCGACAACGGACGCGCCGGCCTGGCGAACGTCCAGCTCAACGTGTCGATGACCGAGATCACCGACGACCAGAAGCACAGCCTCGAGGAGCAGGCCGAGGCCGTCGCCGCACTGCTGCCCGGCTCCGAGGTGCACCTGGGCGGCGAGGTGTTCTCGACCCACATCCCGCGGCTGAGCATCATCGAGGGTCTCGGCGTCGTGGTCGCGATCATCGTCCTGCTGGTCGTCCTCGGATCGGTGACGGCGGCGGCGATGCCCGTTGCCACGGCCCTGATCGGGGTCGGCATCGCGGTGGAGATCACCATGCTGGCCTCGCGCGTGATCGAGGTGAACTCGACCAGCCTGATGCTCGCGGTGATGATCTCGCTCGCGGTCGGCATCGACTACGCCCTGTTCATCGTGTCGCGGCACCGCGACCAGCTGCGCGACGGCCTGGACGCCGAGGAGTCGGCGGCCCGCGCGGTGGCCACGTCCGGATCGGCGGTGGTGTTCGCCGGCCTGACCGTGATCATCGCCCTGGTCGGGCTGTCGATCTCGGGGGTGCCGTTCCTGGGCGTGATGGGCGTGTTCTCCGCGGTCGGTGTCGGTGTCGAGGTGCTGCTGGCGCTCACCCTGCTGCCGGCCCTGCTCGGTTTCGCGGGCGAACGGCTGCGGCCCAGGGCCAAGGCGGCCCGGGCGGGACGTTTCGACCTGCGCCCGGCCTGGGTGCGGCTGGTGACCGCGGTGCCGCTGGTCACGGTCGCGCTGGTGGTCGCCGGGCTCGGGGCGCTTGCCGTGCCGGCCAAGGACCTGCAGCTGGCCCTGCCGAACTCGGGCCGCAACCCGGTCAGCTACGGCGACCGGGTCACCTTCGACGTGATCAGCCGGGAGTTCGGGATCGGCTACAACGGTCCGCTGGTGATCACCGGCACGATCGTCGAGTCGGACGATCCGCTGGCCATCACCGACGCCCTGAAGGCCGACATCGAGGCGATGCCCGGCGTCCAGCTGGTGCCGCTGGCGACGCCGAACGAGAACGCCGACACGGCCCTGATCCAGGTGATCCCGACCACCGGCCCGGACGATCCGGCGACCGCCGACCTCGTCCAGCGGCTGCGCGACCGGCACGACGCCTGGCTGAACGAGCACGGCATCGACACCTCGGTGACCGGCGCCACCGCCGTCCAGATCGACGTCAGCCACCGGCTCGCGGACGCCCTGGTGCCGTTCGCGATCTTCGTGGTCGGGTTGTCGCTGGTGCTGCTGACCATCGTGTTCCGCTCGGTGTGGGTGCCGATCAAGGCGGCGCTCGGCTTCCTGCTCAGCGTCGGCGCAGCGTTCGGGGCGACCGCGCTGGTGTTCAACCAGGGCTGGTTCAAGGAGGTGGTCAACCTCGGCGAGCCGGCCCCGGTGATCAGCTTCCTGCCGATCATCGCCATGGGGGTGCTGTTCGGGCTGGCGATGGACTACCAGGTGTTCCTGGTGTCCCGGATGCGCGAGGAGTACGTGCACGGCAACACCGACCGGTTCGTCGAGGACGGCTACATCCACTCCGCCCGGGTGGTGGCCGCGGCGGCCCTGATCATGTTCGCCGTGTTCGCGTTCTTCGTCCCCTCGGGCGAGGGCACGATCAAGCCGATCGCGTTCGCCCTGGCCGTGGGCGTCGCCCTGGACGCGTTCGTGGTCCGGATGACCCTGGTGCCGGCGGTGATGAAGCTGCTCGGACGCCGGTCGTGGTGGCTGCCCCGCTGGCTGGACCGCCGGCTGCCGGTGGTCGACATCGAGGGTGAGACGCTGGCCCACCAGCTCGCCGTCCGAGCCCTGCCGGAGGCCGCCGGGCAGCTGGTCTACGGGCGGGGACTGGGCTGCGGCGATGCGTTCCGCGACGTCGACGTCGCCGTCCGTCCGGGCGAGGTGCTGGTCGTCGAGGGCGAGCCGGCCGCCCGTCGCGCACTCCTGTTCGCCCTTGCCGGACGGCTGCCGCTGACCGCCGGCGACGCACTGGTGGCCGGACGGGTGCTGCCCGAGCAGTCGGCCGAGGTGCGCCGGATCGCCGCCCTGGCCACCACCGCGCACCCCTCCCCGATCCGGGACTTCGCCGGCCCGGTGCTGCTGGTCGAGGAGGCGGACCTGTTCAGCGGCCCCCAGCGGGCCGCGCTCGCCGAGCGACTCCGCACCCTCACCGCCGACGGCGGCTGCGCGATCGTCGCGCACGCCCCCGGCGCCGATCTCGGCGATCTCTTACCGGGCGTGTACCGCACCCTGAACCTGCAAGGAGAACTCAGCCATGCCTGAAGCCACTCGTCCGTTCTCGTGGCGCACCCTGCTCGCGCTGGTGCTGGTGCCGGTGCTGATCGCCGGCGGGTTCCTGTGGGGCACCTGGAACGCCGGTGACCGGCTGCGCCAGGTGGAGGCCGCCGTGGTGAACCTCGACGAGGGGGTCACCCTCGACGATCAGTTCATCCCGCTCGGCCGGCAGCTGTCCGCCGCCCTGGTGGACACCGAGAAACAGCAGAACTTCAGCTGGGTGCTGGCCGACGAGGCGCACGCCTGGCCCGGGCTGGCGTCCGGGCGGTACGCCGCGGTGGTGGTGATCCCGAAGAACTTCTCCGAGGCGGCCACCTCGTACGGCAATGAGGATCCCGCCACCGCCGAGCAGGCGACCATCGACGTGCACACCTCACCGGTGGCCGGCGTCGCCGACGGGTGGCTGGGCAACGTGCTGGCGAGCGCGGCGTCCCGGACCCTGAACGAGACCCTCACCAAGGCCTACCTCGACCGGATCTACATCGGCTTCAACGACACCGGCAAGCAGTTCCAGACGGTCGCGGACGCCGCCGGCAAGCTCGCCGACGGCCTCGAACAACTGGACGACAACGGTCCCGCCCTGGTGGCCGGCACCAGGCAGGTGCAGACCGGGGCCGGAGCGCTGGCGTCCGGGCTGCGGACCATGAAGAAGAGCACCGCGTCCCTGCCCGCCCAGGGCAAGCAACTGGCGTCCGGGGCCAAGGCGTACGTGGCGGGCGCCAACCAGCTCGCCGACCAGCTGGCGGCGGCCGGCAAGGGGACGGCGACGCTGGCCGGCGGCCTCAACCAGCTGTCCGGCGGACTGAGCCAGTTCCAGAAGGCGATGGCGGCGGCGTCCACCGACCCGACCTCGCTGGGCATCGAGTGCCCGTACCAGACCCCGGGGGAGTGCACCGCGTTCTACACCGGGCTCGGCTACGGGACGGGTGCGGCGGCGCAGGGGGTGGCGCCGCTGTCGACGGGCCTGAGCGGTGCCAGCGCCGCGCTGAACAAGCAGCTGCCGTCGAAGGCGCAGCAGAAGAAGCAGGCCAAGCAGCTCGCCGACTTCCGCAAGGGCGGCAAGCAGCTGACCACCGGGACGGCCCAGCTCGGCTCCGGACTGGGCCAATTGAGCAGGGGCATCGCCCAGGCGTCCGACGGGGCGACCAGGCTGGCCGGCGGGCTGCCGCAACTGACCTCGGGCGTGCGGCAGTACACGACGGGCGTCGGCGCCGCCTCGGACGGCTCCCGCAAGCTCGCCGACGGCCTCGCCGAGGGCGCCGACCAGGTGCCGAGCTACAGCAAGAGCGACCGGGAGACCCTCTCCACGGTGGTCGCCGCACCGGTCAGCCCGGACGGCTCCGCGGGCGTCGTCGCGCCCACCACCGCGTGGGCCGCCCTGCTGCTCGTGCTCGCCCTGTGGCTGGGTGCCCTGGCGACGTTCGCGATGGTCAAGCCGCTGGACGGACGCCTGGCGCTGTCGACGGCCTCCACCCCAACCCTGGTGTGGCGGGCGTTGCGCCCGGGGCTGATCGTCGCGGCCGCGCAGGCGATCGTGCTGACCGCGATCGGCTCGGCGGTGCTCGGGCTGGCCCTGCCCAAGGCGGCCGCGCTGGCCGGCCTTCTGCTGCTGGCCGGATTGGTGTTCGTCCTGGTCAACCACGCGCTGGCGGCCTGGTTCGGCAACGCCGGACGCCTGGTGTCGATCGGGTTCGCGGTGATCACGACGGTGACCGCGGTGACGGCCGCGGCCCCGGCGTTCTTCGGCACCATGCGGGACTGGTCACCGGCCTCGCCGGCGCTGGACGGCCTGCGCGCCCTGATCACGGACGCCGCCGGCACTCCGGCCGCGGTATTCACCCTTGTCGGGTGGGGATTGCTGGGTCTTGCCGGCAGCCTGTCGGCGGTGCTCCGGCGGCGGACGGTGCGGCTGAGCGAGGTGCCCGCCCTGGCCTGATTCCGCCCGCGAGAGGGAGTTCAGCGCTCCTCGGCGAACACCTCCCGAACCTTACGGAGATCGTCGCGCAGCGCCTGCCAACGGGAGGCCCCGAGCGCCTTGACCAGGCGCCCTTCCAGCTCGGGCACCAGGCCTCGGGCGATGGCGATCACCTCCCGGCCGCGCGGCGTGAGCCGGACCAGCTTCGCGCGCCCGTCGGTGGGATCCGGCTCGCGATGCAGGTAGCCGTGGCCCTCCAGGTACTGCACCAGCGCGGCCATCGCCTGCTTGGTCATTCCGGCCCGCTGCGCCAGCGTGCTGACGGTGCTCCCGGCCTCGTCGAGGTGCTGGAACACGACACCGTGGGCCACCCTGACCGCCCCGTGTCCGCGGTCGGCGAGGCGCCGGGGGACGATTCGGTCGATCGCGGCGAAGGCATCCCGGAGCAGCGCCGCCGTGTTGTCGCTCTCGCCACTCGATCGGTCGACCTGTGTTGCCATAGACAACTCTCCTGTCTATTCTCGATATAGACAGTCTAGCTGTCTATCGGACGGGAGGTTGGGAGATGAGGCCAGACGAGACTCGTGGTCATCGGACGTCGCTGGTGACCGGCGGAACCGGCGGGATCGGTCGGGCCGTGGCCGTGCGGCTGGCCGGCGGCGGCGACCGCGTCCTGATCACCGGACGCGATCAGCAGCGGGCCGCAGCGGTGCTCGACGAGCTCCACCGGGTCGGCCCGGGCGCCGATCACCGCTTCCTGCCCGCCGACCTGGCGCTGCTCGGCGGGACGGTCGGGCTGGCCGAGTCGGTCGGCCGCGTCACGGACCGGCTGGACGCGCTGGTCTGCTGCGCCGGCCTGTTCTCCACCGTTCCCGAGTACACCGAGGAGGGCCTGGAACGGATTTTCGTGCTGAACTACCTGTCACGCTACCTGCTGGCCCGCCGGCTGTGGCCGCTCCTGCAGTCCTCGTCCGGCGGGCGCCTGGTGCTGGTCGCCAACGCCGGCCAGTACCCCGACACCCTCGACCTCGACGATCTCCAGTACCGCCGCGGCCGTCCCGGACTGGCCGTCGCGGGGCGGACCCAGTTCGCCAACGACCTGCTGGCCGTCGAACTCGCCGAGCGTGCCGGACCGGCCGGCGTGCAGGTGACCTGCGTGTACCCGGGCATCGTCCGGACCGAGGTGTTCGCCAACGCCCGGGGGCTTGACCCGGCCATCCGGGCACTGGCCGTGTCCCTGAATCGGCTGGTCGGTTCGAGCCCGGAGCGCGCCGCGTACGCCCCGGCGTTCCTCGCCTCGGCCGCCGAAGCGGGCGATCTCGGTGGTCGCTTCTACGGCCCCCGGCTGCGGGAGATCCGCATCCCCGACCGGGCACGCCGGCCGGATCGCCGGGCGGGTCTCTGGACGGCGAGTGAGGCGCTGGTCCGGGAGTACCTGCCGACCGGGGCGAGCGATCAAGTAGCGGGCGGGTTTCACCACTGACTGCCGTGGTGAAACCCGCCCGCTGTACTACTCGGCGCCCGGCCTCAGACGTCACTCACCCAGGAACCCCCGTGCAGGACGCCGGAGACCCGCAGGTCGTCGTCCAGGACCACCAGGTCGGCGGGACCGCCGGCGACCAGGTCGCCGGCCGCCAGGCCCATGGCCCGCGCCGGGTTGAGGCAGGCCTGCTTCACCGCGAGCTGCAGCGCGTCCTCCCGCTCCAGCCCGCAGCCCAGGACGGCGTTGCGGAAGACCAGGTCCATGGTGGCGGTGCTGCCGGCGATGGTGTCGGTGCCGGCCACCCGGGCCACCCCGTCGGTCACGTCGACGTCGAGGGCACCCAGGGTGTAGGCGCCGTCCGACATGCCGGCCGCGGCCATCGCGTCGGTGATCAGGGCGACCCGGTCCGGGCCGACCCATTCGGTGACGTTGCGGTACAGCGCGGGATGCAGGTGGACCCCGTCGTTGATCACCTCGATGGTTACCCGCGGGTCCTCCACCAGCGCGGCGATGGGGCCCGGTTCGCGGTGATGCAGCGGACGCATCGCGTTGAACAGGTGGGTCGCGGCGGTCGCACCCGCCTCGACACCCGCGCGGGCCTGCTCGTAGGAGGCGTCGGTGTGGCCGATCGCCGCGACGGCGCCGGCCTCCGCGAACCGCCGGATCGCCGGCAGCGCACCGTGCAACTCGGGCGCGATGGTGACCATCCGGATGGTGTCCCGGCCCGCGGCGAACACCCGGTCGATCTCGGCCGGCTCCGGGTCGCGCAACGCGGTGGGGTCGTGCGCCCCGCAGCGCTGGGACGACAGCCACGGGCCCTCCAGATGGACGCCGGCCAGCAGCCCGTCCTGCACCTGCTCGGCGAGCACCGACACCTGCCGCAGCAGCTCGGCCGGATGCGCCGAGACCAGCGACGCGATCATCGAGGTGGTGCCGTGCCTGCGGTGCAGGTCCCGGCTGGCCAGGGAGCTCTCGGCGCTCGCCTCCGGGAAGGCGCCCGAGCCGCCGCCGTGGGTGTGCATGTCGACGAATCCCGGAACCACCGTCACGGCGCCGAGCGCGTGCTCGGGGACGCCCGCGGGCGCCCCCGAGCCGAGCCCGGTGACCACGGTGCCGGTGACCTCCAGCCAGCCGGGGCTGAGCACCCCGGCGCCGGTGACGATCCGTTCAGCGGTGATCAGCATGCGTAGACCCTTCCGTCCCGGCCAGGCTCACAGACCCTGCCAGGCCGGCTTCGAGGCGTACGTCTCGCGGTAGTAACCGGCCAGCTGCAGCCGTCCGGCCGCGCCCTCGTCCAGCAGGACGGTGACGTGCGGGTGGTGCTGCAGGATGGTCGCCGGCCACAGCGCGCTGACCGGGCCCTCGGCCATGTGGTGGACGGCCTCCGCCTTAGACGCCCCGCTCGCCACCAGGACGATCTGCCGGGCAGCCATGATCGTGCCCAGCCCCTGCGTGATGCAGTGGGTCGGCACCCGGTCGATGTCGCCGTCGAAGAACCGGGCGTTGTCGATCCGGGTCTGCTTGGTGAGCGTCTTGATCCGGGTGCGGGACGCCAGCGACGAGCCGGGCTCGTTGAACCCGATGTGCCCGTCGGTGCCGATCCCCAGGATCTGCAGGTCGACGCCGCCGGCCGCCGCGATCGCCGCCTCGTAGGAGGCGCAGAACGCGGGGATGTCGGTGGCCAGCCCGTCGGGTCCGTGGACGGCGTCCGCCGCGAAATCGACCCGGTTGACGAAGTCCCGCCGGATCACGTTGTGGTAGGTCTCCGGATGGTCCGCCGGCAGGCCGACGTACTCGTCCAGGGTGAACCCCCGGGCCTGGGCGAACGAGACCTCGCCGGCGGCGTGCCGGGCGGCCAGGTCGTCGTAGATCGCGAGCGGAGACGAGCCGGTGGCCAGGCCGAGCACCGCCTCGGGCTTGCGCTGCAGCAGGTCGGCGATGGCGCCCGCCCCCAGCTTGCCGGCGGTCGTGGCGTCCGGGCAGATGACGATTTCCATGGTGGTGTGTTTCTCCTTGTCGGATG
>JAGPGQ010000385.1 GCA_018055925.1 Micropruina sp. | reverse complement strand
GTTGATCAGGTCGATCAGCACGATGGCGTTGGTGACCACGATGCCGATCAGCATCAGCAGCCCGATCATGCTGGGAATGCCGAGGGCCGTGTCGGTGATCAGCGACAATCCGAGCGCGCCGGTCGCCGCGAACGGGATCGACACCAGCAGGATCAACGGCTGCAGCAGCGATCCGAACGTGGCGACCATGATCAGGTACACCACGGCGACGGCGACCACCATCGCCAGGCCCAGCTGGGCGAACGACTCCGACTGCTGCTGGGAGACGCCGCCGATCCGGACGGTCACCCCGTCCGGCACGTCGAGCGCGGCGATCCCCTGGACGAGTTCGGCGGTGGTGTCGCCCAGGTCGGACGACTCCGAGGCGCCCGTGACGGTCGCGGCGCGGATGCCGTCGACCCGGGTGATGCTGACCGGCGCCTGCACCACGTCCACCTTGGCCACGTCGCGCAGCCGCACCGCGGACGCGCTCGCCTTGGCCGCGTCCTGGCCGGCCTGCTGGATCGACTCCTGCTCGGCCGCGGCGTCGAGGGACTTGCGGCGCTGCTCGGCCGCGGCGTCCAGTTGCTTGTCGATCGTGGAGACCCCGGTCTTGGCCTGCGCCAGGGCGGCGCTCAGTTGGGCCACCTGGGCACCGGTCGCCGAGATCTGCTGGCTGAGGGCGAAGATTCCGGACGCCATCGGGGCGCACGGGTGGTTCGGCGGCACCGGCTCGCCGGTGGGCGGCAGGGCGCCGCACTGCTGCCCGATCGCCGCCAGTTGCTTCTGCAACGAGGCCAGCTTCTTCTTGGCGCTGTTGATCTGCCTGGTCAGCGTCGTCTGCGCCTGCCTGGACTGGTTGCGGCTCTTGCGCAGCGCCGAGACCTGCTCGTTGTAGGCCGTGGTCGCCTGTCGCTTGGAATCCCGCGCCATCTTGTCCGTGCGGGCCTGCACCTTGTCGGCGGCCTTCGTCCGGGCGTCCGCGGTCATCACCTGGGTGATCGGCAGCGGGATTCCGCGCAGTTCGTCGATGTCGGTCACCGGCGTCCTGGAACGCAGATACACGTTGAGCGTGGTGTCGCCCTGGGCGAGCGTCCCGATCTGCTGCCCGCGCACGGCCTGCGTGACCGCCTGGCCGATGGACGCCTGGGTCATGCCCAGCTTCGCCGCCTTCGCGTCGTCCACCTTCACCGACAACATGTCGCGCCCGGTGGCCAGATCGCTGGTCACGTTGGTCACCCCGGTGACCCCCTGCATCATGGTGACCACCTTGTCGTTGGTGGCCTTGAGCTGCTCGGGGTTGTTGCTCTCGACGTAGACCACCACGCCGGAACTGGTGCCGCCCGCCCCGATCGAGACCTCCACCTCGCCGACCTCCGGACCGAGTTCGGAGATCTGGGTGCGCAGCCGGTCCGCGGTCTGGCGGGCGTCGGAGCCCGGCTTGAGCGGCACGTTGAACGAGGCCTTGTTGCTGTCGCTGGGGGCCGCCAGGAACACCGCGGACGACGCGCCGCCCACGCTGGTCGAGAAGGTCTGCACCGATTCGTCGGCCGCGAGCAGCGACTCGATCCGCTGGGCGGCCCGGTCGGTGCTGTCCAGGCCGGCGCCCGAGGGCAGCTCCTGGGTGATCGTCAGGCTCTCGGTGCCGGTCTCACCGATGAAGTCGGTCTTCAGCCGGGGCACCAGCGCGAGCGTGCCGATGAACATCAGCAGTGCGATCAGCAGCGTGATCCACCGGTGCGCGAGACTCCAGTTCAGCACCGGCAGATACGCCTTCTGCAGCCAGGTGTTGCTCTCCTCCGCCTCGGGGCCGTCGGCGGCCAGCTTGGCCTGTTGCTTGGCCGTGGGCCGCATGAACCAGGACGCGAACACCGGCACGACGGTCAGCGACACCACCAGCGAGGCCAGCAACGACACGGTCACGGCCACCGCGAACGGACGGAAGATCTCGCCGGCCTGTCCGCCGACCAGGCCGATCGGCAGGAACACCGCGACGGTGGTCAGGGTCGAACTGGTCACCGCCCCGGCGACCTCGCGGACGGCGCCGACGATCGACGAATTGCCGAACTCGCCGTAGCCCTGGTGCCGTTTGATGTTCTCGATCACGACGATGGAGTCGTCGACCACGCGGCCGATCGCCACCGTCAGCGCGGCCAGGGTGAGGATGTTCAGCGTGTAGCCGCCCACCCAGAGGGCGACCAGGGCGATCAGCAGCGACAGCGGGATCGAGATCGCGGTGATCACCGTGGAGCGCAGCGAGCCGAGGAACACCAGGATGACGAAGACCGCCATGGCCAGGCCGATGCCGCCCTCGACCGTCAGGTCGTGCACCGACTGTTCGATGTAGGGCGCCTGGTCGAATACGGTGACGAAGCTCGCGCCATTGCCCAGCAGGCGCTCCAGTTCGGGCAGTTTCTCGCTGATCGCGTGCGCGACCGTGACCGTATTGGCGTCCGGGGTCTTGGTGATCATCAGGGTGAGCGAGGTGCGTCCCTCGACCCGCGAGATGCTGGTGCGGGCGACCGGCTGCTCCTTGACCGTGGCCACGTCGCCGAGCTTCACGGGACCGTCCGTACCCTGGAGGCGCAGGTTGGCGATGTCCTTCACCGTGGCGAAGGTG
>JAGPGQ010000384.1 GCA_018055925.1 Micropruina sp. | reverse complement strand
CGGCGTCGCCCAAACCGTCGGAGTCGCGCACCACCCGCTGCAGGGCGGCGGTGTCGAGGGCCAGGACGACGGCATCCGCCCGCTCCTCGCCCCGGTCGTGGACGACCCGGACGCCGTCCCCGTCCGATGCCACGGCGCGCACCGACACCCCGCACCGGACGTCGACGCCCAACGCGGCCAGGTAGCCCGCCAACGGGGCCCACAGCGCGGTGTCGTAGTCGTCGTCCGGGACGTCGAACAGCAGCCCCTCGGCGCTGCCCAGGAAGTAGGTGTGGAACATCGCCAGCAGTTCGCCGCCGGAGAACTCCCGCGGGTCGGCGAAGAAGCTGCGGGCGAACACCTCCAGCGCCAGGTGGCGGGCCTGGGCGGGGAACCGGAGCCGGTCGAGCACCTCGGCGGCGCTCACGCCGTCCAGTTCGGAGTAGGTGCGGGGAAAGTCGACCCGGAGCAGGTCGACCGCGGCGCGGACGTCCACCCCGGCCAGGTCGCGGATCCGGAAGGTGGGGCTGAGCGCGACGAAGCCGAGGATGCTCCACGGCGGGGTGCGGGGGATCCGGGCGAACGAGTCGGTCGGGCCGTCCGCCAGCCGCAGCGGATAGTCGGCGACCGGCCGCAGCCGCTCCAGCGCCGGGTCGGCGCGGCGCAGCAGCGTGCGCAGGTTGTAGTACTGCCGGAAGAAGGCGTGGAAGCCGCGGCTCATCGTCCGGTCGCCGCCGAGCGGCCACGACCGGACCCGGCCACCCAACTCGGCCCGCGACTCCAGCAGCGTCACCGCCACGCCGCGCTCCGCCAGCCCGGTGGCCGCCGCCAGGCCGGCGATCCCGCCGCCCACCACGACCACCCGGGGACGCTCCGGGCCCGACCCGAGCGGCGCCGGCGGATCGACCCGGACGGCGCGCCGGTCGCGTCCCGGCCGCCACGGCCTCACGGCTCGCCCCGGGACTCGCGGCGCCCGGTGACCTCCCAGACGATCAGGCTCGCCGTGATCAGTGCGAAACCGAAGCCGAAGTCCTCGATCGGGATGTCCCACGGGAACCGGATCCCGGAGAACTGTTCGGGGTGGTAGCTGACGATCGGCGCCGACAGCTTGGTCAGCCAGCCGTCCACCAGCACCTGGAAGAAGAACATGATGGCCAGCGCCAGCCAGTACTGCGCCTTGGCGAAGATGCCGGTGCGCGCCCAGACCAGCTCGGCCAGGACGACGACCAGCATCGCCAGCAGCGTGCCCACCGTGTACTCAAGCACCGGATCCACCCGACCCCCGGACGCGGCGGCGTCGCCGCAGGATCGTCCCGACGGCCTCGTAGGTGAGCAGTCCGCAGATCGGGATGACCAGGAAGAACACCACCTCCTCCAGCGGGATGCCGCCCGGGAACACGACGCCGGTGGTGTAGTCGGGCGAGAACGTCCAATGGTCGCGGCGGATCGCGAACAGGTCCCAGGCGATGAACAGCAGCGCGACCGGCACCACCGCCAGCAGCAGCCGGCGCGGCCGCCGGTACACCCGGGCGGCCAGCCAGAACTCCAGCGGCAGCGTGATCAGCAGGCAGCCGGCCATCAGGGCGAGGTACTGGAACCGGTCCACCTCAGCCGCCCGTCCCGGCCGGTGCCGTCGCGCTGCCCGGGGCGTGCACGAATGCGCCCAGCGCGGTCGCGGCCTTGGTCACCGACGGCACCCGTGCCCGCCCGGTGAAGACGTCGTAGTCCCGGGCCTCGATCCGTTGCAGGATCGCCGAGTACAGCCGGTGCGCGGTCGCGACGCAGCGGGCCGACGCCGGCGGCAGCAGCCCGATCCCCGGTGCGGCCCGCCGGTACAGCGCGCGGGTGCGTTCGATCTCGAACCGCATCAGGGCCCGCCAGGGCTCGTCCACCCGGCGGCGGGACGGGTCGGCGCCGAACCGGCGCAGGTCGGCCTGCGGCAGGTAGACCCGGCCCCGGTCGAGGTCCTCGCCGACGTCGCGCAGGAAGTTGGTCAGCTGGAAGGCCAGCCCGAGTGCCCGGGCGGGGGCGACGGCGCGCGGCGAGCGGGGTTCGAGCACGGGCAACATCATCTCGCCGATCACCGCCGCCGAGCCCTCCATGTAGCCGCAGAGGTCCTCGAAGCTCTCGTAGCGGCTCACGTCCAGGTCCATCGCCATGGCGTCGAAGAACCGGTCGAAGCACTCCGGGTCGATGCCGCAGCCGGTCACCGTGTGGGCCACGGCGGCCAGCACGTCGTCGCCCGGCAGCGCCTCGCCGGCCAGCGCCGCCGCGAACCGGGACCGGAAGCCGGCCAGCGCCGCCCGGGTGGCGCCGGTGTCTCCCGTGGTGGCGCCGGGGGCGTCCACGATGTCGTCGGCGAGCCGGCAGAGCGCGTAGATGGCATGGACGTGCCGCCGCCGCGGCCGCGGCAGCAACAGCGCTCCCCAGTAGTACGTGGTCCCGTAGGCGCGCGTCAGCCGGGTGCATTCCGCGTAGCCACGCGCCAGGTCGGCGTCGGTCATCGGGGCCCTCCCAGATAGTCGCGGACGCGGCGGGCCGCCAGGTCGCCGCTGATCAGCACCATCGGGATGCCCACCCCGGGGGTGGTCCCGGTGCCGGCGAAGAAGACCCCCGGGCGGCG
>JAGPGQ010000383.1 GCA_018055925.1 Micropruina sp. | reverse complement strand
TAGCGGATCAGGTCGCGCTCGGTCTGGTCCATGTGCGCCGACATGGCCGCGTGGGCGAGATCGGCGTCCTGCGTCCGCAGCGCCTCGAGGACGGCGGCGTGCATCTCGATCGCATGCTCCTGCACCGCCGGCACCCGGGAGGTGTCGGTGCGCCGCTGGATCAGCAGTGCCTGGAGCGGGTCGAACAGGGTGCGGACGAACCGGTTGCCGCACGAGTCCAGGATCACGTCGTGGAAGGCGATGTCGTGCATCACGAAGGCCTCGACGTCGTTGATCGCCGAGGCGGCGCGCATGCCGTCCAACTCCTGCTCCATGCGCTGAAGGTCGGCGGGCCCCATCCGGGTGGCGGCCATCGCGCAGGCCCCGGTCTCGATCATCCGGCGCAGCTGCAGCAGCTGGATCGACGAGTCCGCCCGTCCGATCTGCGCCTCCGCGACCTGCAGTGCGGCGCCGATATCGGTCCACCGGGACACGGGATTGAGCTCGCTGCGACGGCCGGGGACCGTGTGGACGATGCCCTGTGCCTGCAGTTTGCGGATCGCCTCGCGCAGCGTCAGCCGGTTGACGTCGAAGCGGGTCGCCAGCTCCGCCTCGGCCGGCAGCGACTCCCCCGGGACGAGCCGACCGGCCACGATGTCGTCCAGGAGTTCCGCGATCAGTTGGTCGACCAGTGACTCTCGCCCCATGGTCACCCCTCGCTGTCGCACTCGTACCGGACGGCCGCACGACCGTTGCTCCCGGAGCCTAGTGGGCCTCGCCGGACGCGCCCGTGGTTTCCGCGGCTTGCCCCCGGACATCGCGACGCCGACGCGTGTCATTCCTGTGCTGCCGTGCTATCCCGACCGAGCGAAAAAGCTCGCCATGCCGTGCAGCCACGCCATTCCGACCAAGCTGCGCACCCCTTTCGCCCCGCACGAAGGAACCGTCCCGGCGGCTGCACAACCCACCGTCCGGCTGAACGGAGGGACCGTCCCCGACCAGCTGAACGGGAAAGAGAACCGTCCCAGACCATTCAATCCGTCGCCGTCCGGTGAACGGGAAAGAGAACCGTCCCCGACCGTTCACGCCGCCATCCCGGCCAAGGCGGAACGCCCCGCACCCGTCATCCCGGCGACAGCCAGGATCTCGATGCCGGGTGGCCAGCCGGGTGCGGGGATCCCGACGTTCGCCGGGATGACGGGAGCCGAGCCTGCACGACGGAGCCGAGCCTGCACGACCGAGCCGAGCCTGCACGACCGAGCCGAGCCTGCACGACCGAGCCGAGCCTGCACGACGGGGGCTGAGCCGGGATAACGGAACCGACGCGCCTGATCGGCGGTTGGGTGGGTGCCTCCCTAAGCTCCGGTTCATGCGGCCGACCTTCGTCAAGACCCGTCCGGATGCGCCGGAGCACTTCTTCGCCGCCGGGGCGGCCGGCCTGCGCTGGCTCCGGGTAGCGGACGGAGTGGCCGTCGCGGGCGTCCACGAGGTCACCCGGACCTCCCTGCGGATCGACCGGGTGGACACGTCCACGGCCTCCGCGAGCGCGGCCGAGGAGTTCGGACGCCGCTTGGCGACCACCCACGATGCCGGCGCCGCCTTCTTCGGGATCGGCCCGGACGGTGGTCCGGGCGTCGGTTGGATCGGGGACGCTCCACTACCCCTGCGCGACCGCGCACCGGAATCCTGGGGCGCCTGGTACGGCGCCGACCGGCTGCGTTTCCATGCCGAACGGGCCGGGCTGCGCGAGCTTGTCCTCGACCGGGTGATCGACCGGCTGGCCGCCGGGGACTTCGACGACGACGCACCGCCGGCCCGGATTCACGGGGATCTGTGGTCCGGGAACGTCCTGTGGAGTCCGGACGGGGTGGTGCTGATCGATCCGGCGGCGCACGGGGGCCACCGGCTTACCGACCTGGCGATGCTCGCGTTGTTCGGCACCCCGTACCTGGATCGCATCCACGACGCCTATGCCGAGGCGTCCGAATGGCTGCCCGACGGCTGGCGCGAACTCATCGGGCTGCACCAGTTGCATCCACTGCTGGTGCATGCGGAACTGTTCGGCGGCGGTTATCGGCATCGGGCAGTGGCGATCGCCGGCCGCTATTCCTGACCGGACTCCCCCGCTTTCCCGAATCAGTCGGGATCCCGGCGATGGCCGTGATGACCAGCCGTCCGGTGGACACTCATTGGCAATCACCCGTCCGGGCGTCGCCAACTGATTGACTTCGGTCATGCATTCTCACCCCCGACCCTTTCTGGCTGCCCTGGCTCTGGGTCTTTCGCTCGTGGTCACGGCCTGCGGCACGCCACCCTGGCAGGCTGAGACCTCCTCACCCACCCCGTCCGCCCCGGCCTCGCCCACGGCACCGGTGGTCAACGACCTGGCCGCCGGATCGCTGAAACGCAGCATCAAGGCCGGTGCCGCCACGCTCAGCGTCACCTACTGGTCGACCCTCGACCTGGCCCAGTGGACGCCCGGCGTCCCGAAGCCGCTCAATGTGGTCGTCTCGGCCGCCCTGGACGGTGGCGCGAAGGGCCAGCAGACGTTCCTGACCGCGGTCCGCGTGGCCACGACCGCATCGGGTGCCGACGGATCGCCTCGGGTGCTGGACGCCGTGGACGACA
>JAGPGQ010000382.1 GCA_018055925.1 Micropruina sp. | reverse complement strand
TGCGTCCCTGGCGGCGGGCGCTGCCGGCCTGCACCGTGATGCAGCAGGGGGCGCCCCGCGAACTCCGGGTGCACGTCCCGGACGGGGCCTGGGTGAACGTCTGGGTCCGGCTGGAGGACGGCGGCAGCCGCGACCTGAGCCAGCTGGTCAACGACGAGCCGCCCCGGGAGGTGGACGGCCGGCTGATCGGCGAGGCCAGCTTCGAGATCCCCGGCGACCTGCCACCCGGCTACCACCGGCTGGGCTGCCGGACGGCCGACTGGACGGCGGAGGCCTCGCTGGTGGTCACCCCGAACTTCCTGGGCTTCCCGCCGGCCATGGGCGAGAAGCGGGTGTGGGGCTACGCCACCCAGCTGTACAGCGTCCGGTCGGAGGATTCCTGGGGGATCGGCGACCTGGCCGACCTGGCCGACCTGGCCACCTGGTCGGCCACCCAGCAGTTCGCGTCCTACGTGCTGGTCAACCCGCTGCACGCCGCCCAGCCGATGACCCCGCTGGAGCCGTCGCCCTACCTGCCGACGTCGCGCCGCTACGTCAACCCGATCTACATCCGGCCCGAGGCGATCGCCGAGTACGCGACCCTGGACGAGCGCGCCCGGGGCCGGGTCGCGCACCACCGGCACCGGCTGGCGAAGCGGCTGGCCAACGAGCCGGAGATCCGCCGGGACGAGGTGTGGCGGGCCAAGCTGAAGGCGCTGCGGGTGATCTTCGAGGCCGGCCTGAAACCGGCCCGGCTGATGAGCCTGAACGACTTCGTCCGCAAGGAGGGACGTCCGCTCAGCCAGTTCGCCACCTGGTGCGCGCTGGTCGGCGAGCACGGCCTGAACTGGCGCGAGTGGCCGGCCGAGCTGCGCCGGCCGTCCTCGCCGGAGGTGACCCGGTTCGCCGTCGACCACGTCGGCGACATCGTGTTCTACTCCTGGCTGCAGTGGGTGGCGGACGAGCAGCTGCGCGCCGCCCAGTCGGCCGCCAAGGGCGCCGGCATGCGGGTGGGCATCATGAACGACCTGGCGGTCGGCGTCAGCGGCCACAGCGCCGAGGCCTGGATGCTGGGCGACACCTTCGCCCGCGGCGTGTCCGTCGGGGCGCCGCCGGACCACTTCAACCAGACCGGGCAGGACTGGGGCCAGGCGCCCTGGCGTCCCGACCGGCTCGCCGACCTGGCCTACGCGCCGTTCCGGAACATGGTCTCCGGCATCCTGCGGCACTCCGGCGGCATCCGGGTGGACCACATCATGGGGCTGTTCCGGCTGTGGTGGGTGCCGGAGGGGCTGCCGCCCACGCACGGCACCTACGTGCGCTACAACCACGAGGCGATGGTCGGGATCCTGGTGCTGGAGGCGCAGCGGGCCGGGGCCGTCGTGGTGGGGGAGGACCTCGGCGTGGTCGAGCCCTGGGTGCGCACCTACCTGCGCGAGCGCGGCATCCTGGGCACCTCGATCGCCTGGTTCGAGCGCGGCGACGACGGCCGGGTGCTGCCCCCCGAGGCGTGGCGCGAATACTGCATGGCCTCGGTGACCACCCACGACCTGCCGCCCACCGCCGGCTACCTGGACGCCGCGCACGTCAAGCTGCAGCACGCGCTCGGCCTGCTCACCGAGGACCTGGACGCCGAACTCGCCCACGCCGCCCGGGAACGGGACGAGTGGCTCGACCTGCTGCGCGGACGCGGCCTGCTGACCGGCGACGACCCGAGCACCGAGGAGGTGGTGCTGGCGATGCACCGGTTCCTGGTCGACACCCCGGCCCGGGTGCTGTGCGCGGCGCTCACCGACGCCGTCGGCGACCACCGCACCCAGAACCAGCCCGGCACCACCGACGAGTACCCCAACTGGCGGATCCCGCTGTCGGGCCCCGACGGCGTCCCGATGCGCCTCGAGGACGTGTTCCACTCCGAGCGGGCGCTGCGGCTCTCGGCGGTGATGAACGGCTTCGTGGTGCCGCCCACCGCGCACCGCTCCACCTCGGAGTTCATCATCGGCACGGTCTGATTCCCCGCCCGCCCGGATCGGGGACGGTTCCTATTCCCGTTCAGGGGACGGTTCCTATTCCGGTTCAGGGGACGGTTCCTATTCCCGTTCACTCGGACGGCGTCATCACCTCGACCCGGTTGCCGAAGCCGTCCCAGCAGTGGAACCGCTGGTAGCCGGCGTAGGTCGTCCGGTTCTCCCAGGTGAGTTCGAAGCCGGCGGACGCGATCCGGACGGCGAGCGCCTCCAGCTTGGCGACCGAGCCGACCAGGATCGCCGGGTGGGCCAGCCGGGCCGGGACGAACGGCTCCTGCGCCATCACGTGGATCTCCAGCGTGGTCGCGCCCGCGGCGTCGAGCGCCCGGAACCAGCGCACCGGACGACCGGCGAGCTCCGGCGGCGGGGAGACCTCGGTCAGCCCGACGGCGTCCCGCCAGAAGGCGCGGGCGCCGTCGTCGCCGCCGGCCGGCATCATCACCTGGACGTGATGCAGCTGCATCGCTCCTCCTCCTGGCCTCGGACCTCCGGACGATCGCGCGATCGTCCACAGCTGTCGCCTCGGCACACTGCTGTCGGGAAATATGCCGAAAGTAGTGCACCAACCCGACAGGAGTGGACGATCGCGCGATCGCCGCACC
>JAGPGQ010000381.1 GCA_018055925.1 Micropruina sp. | reverse complement strand
CGTCCGAGCAGCTGGACGCGGTGACCGCCGAGGCCCTGCTGGACGACGTCTTCGCCACCATGACGGCGGTTCCGCTGCTGGTGATCACCCACGACCCGGACGTCGTCGCCCGCTGTGATCGGGTCGTGGCCCTCGCGGTTGGGTCGGCCCCATATCGTTGAGCGCGTGAATCGGGGAGGACCGGACTACCGGCAGGAGGACGCGCACGGCGTTCCCGCGGCTTTCGGCAGCCGCCCGGTGCAGCCGCCCGTCGTCCACCCGGCCCCGCCGCACGTCCAGGCCGCACAGTACGTCCCTGCCGGGCAGCAGTACCCGGTGCCGCCGGGCCACGCCGCTCCCCCGCCGCCGCGGCACCGTCCCGGGGCCGGCTCGTTCTCGGTGGTGCTGCTGCTGGCGGTCGGCCTGATCGTGGCCGGCCTGCAGACCCTGCCGGTGCTGGGCGAAACCCTGGCGAGCACGCCCAGCCCGTCCGCCTCCGGCACGTCGGCGTCCCGGGCCTCGGCCAGGCCGGCCAGTCCCACGCCGACCGTCGGCACGCCGTCCGCCAGCCCGACGCCGCGGCCATCGTCCTCGGGCCGTCCCGACGCGCTCCGCAACAGTCCGCTGTACGCGCTCAGCGTCAGCGGCAGCTGCCCGGCGATCGAGTCAGCGCGCACCCGCAAGCAGTACACCGACCAGGTGGACGGGTTGCTGACCTGCCTGGCCGGCATCTTCAGGCCGCGGGTCGAGCAGGCCGGGGGCACCTTCCGCGCGGTGCGGCACACCTTCTTCGGCAAGCGCGCCGACAGCCCGTGCGGGGCCAGCTCGGCCTACGCGTTCTACTGCGAGGCGAACCGCACCATCTACTTCTCGAACCAGGTGTACGCCAACCGCAGCTACGCGCGGCTGCTGGTCTCCGAGGTGGTGATCCACGAGTACCTGCATCACGTGCAGGCGATGATGAACATGTTCGACGCGGCCGCCGAGCTCTCCGAGCCGCGCGCCGTCACCACCCGGCGGATCGAACTGCAGGTGTTCTGCTGGACCTACTACGTCTTCGCCAACGTCGAGTCGTTCGAGCTGACCGCCGCCGACCTGCGGGTGTTCAAGCGCATCTGGGGATCGACCCAGGACCCGAAGGGGCACGGATCGGTGAAGGCCCAGCAGTACTGGGGGCCGCGCGGGTTCGACGCCACCACCCTGGGCGCCTGCAACACCTGGACGGCGTCCCGCGACCGGGTCCGCTGAGCGGTCGCGATGACCGAGGACCTGAGCATCCACGACGAGTGGATCGACGAGGCCTGCGCCGCCCTCGGGGTGCCCCGCGACCAGGTCGACCTGCCCCTGCTGCTCGGCCTGGCCGGACGGATCGCACACCGGGCGGCCCGTCCGATGGCCCCGGTGTCGACATTCCTGCTGGGCTACGCGCTGGCCTCCGGGCAGGGCTCGCCGGACGAACTGCGGCGCCGGCTGCTGGCCGTCGCGCCGGAGCGTCCGGTCGGCTGAGCACCGCTTTCGGGGCCGGGGGCCGTCGCGGACGGTTGCTATAATCGACGGCGTTCCGGAAGCCCCACGTGAGGATTCTCCATCGTGCTGATCTACGAGCCGCTCGCCGCACGTCCCGTGCGCTGACCCTCGTAGAGCGCCGTTCCGGCTCCGGTGTCAGCGCCCCGCTGACCCACCAGGAGCCCTCATGTCCCACACCCTCGCCCCTGTCGTCACGCTCACCGGCGTCTCGTTCGCCTGGCCCGACGGCACCCCCGCCCTGCACGACATCACCGCCACGTTCAACGCCGGCCGCACCGGCCTGATCGGCGACAACGGCAGCGGCAAGACCACCCTGCTGCGGCTGATCGCCGCGGAGCTCATGCCGGCGTCCGGTTCGGTCGTCACGGCCGGCCGAGTGGGCCGGCTGTCGCAACGGCTCACCCTGGCCACCGCCGCCACGGTGGCCGACCTGCTCGGCATCCGCGCCCAATGGGAGGCCCTGCGCGCCATCGAGTCCGGGGACGCCGACCCGGCGCACTTCGATACGCTCGGCGACGCCTGGGACGTCGAGTCCCGCGGCCGCGCCGCACTCGCCCGGACCGGCCTGCCGGACCTCGGCCTCGACCGCCGCATGACCACCCTGTCCGGCGGTGAGGCGATGCTCGTGGCCCTGGCCGGCCTGCTGCTCGCCGGGGACGAGATCGTCCTGCTGGACGAGCCGACCAACAACCTCGACCGGTCGTCCCGGTGGCAGCTGTACGACGCCATCGCCGGTTGGCCCGGCACCCTGATCGTGGTCAGCCACGACGTCGAACTGCTGAACCTGATGGACGAGACCGCCGAGCTGCACGACGGCCGGCTGACCGTCTTCGGTGGCCCCTTCGACGACTACCGGGAGTACCTGGCCCGCGAGCAGGCGGCCGCCGAACAGGCGCTGCGCACCGCCGAGCAGACCCTGCGAACCGAGCGGCGGCAGCGGGTCGCCGCCCAGACGACGCTGGCCCGGCGGCAGCGGTATGCCCGGACCGACTTCGAGAACAAGCGCAAGCCGAAGATCATCATGAACCAGCGCAAAACCGAGGCCCAGGTCTCCGCCGGCAAGCTGCGCGGCGAGCTCGACGCCCGGGTCGAGGCGGCCCGGGTGA
>JAGPGQ010000153.1 GCA_018055925.1 Micropruina sp. | reverse complement strand
CGATCGGCGGCAGCCCGCGGCGGCAGGCCACCATCGCGGCGATCGCCTTCGGCCTGATCCACCTGGCGTCCAACGGAGGCCACGCGGTGTGGTGGCAGGGCGCGATCTACATCGCCGCCGCCGGCGCGTTCGGCTTCGCCGCCGCGGCGCTCTACTTCGCCACCGGGTCGCTGTGGGCGGCTGTCGGCATCCACGGCGGCTTCCATCTCGGTTACCTGTGCGCCGAACTGCTCGGCGGCGGCGCGGGCTGGCAGCCGCAGCTCGTGCAGATCGCCGGCTACACGCTGATCGGCGTCGCGCTGATGCGCAGGCTGCCGCTGTCCGCCTGAGCCTAGATCCGCCGATGGGCGCCGTAGCGAGCGGCACCAGCTGGGTGCACTGGGAAGCCAGGCGCGCGAAGGCGTACCGGGTCGTACGACGAGCGTGCCCGGCGCAGCCAGGGTGCCCAGCTGGGGTCGCGCAGTAGGCGCAGAGTGGTGGATCGAGGCTGAGGTCAGCGACAGAGCGCGGCCCGGGCCTCGGCCGGATCGACCGGGATGCGCAGCATGGTCAGCTTGGGCGCCAGGGTGAGGTTGGTCAGGAACCGTTGCGGCGTGAGCGGCTCGGAGATCGCCGCCAGCAGGGTGGGGATCTCGCCGCAGGCCAGGGTGGCGCGGGCGTCCGCCAGTTGCTTGTCGTCGGGGTTGACGTCCGACGCCGTGTAGCGGGCCATCGCCCAGACCACCGGCTTGTAGGCGTGGCCCACCCGGTACTGGGCGTCCGGGGGGAGCACGAGGCGGGAGCCGATGGGGTCGCCGAGCGATGGCGGGTCGACCATCACGACGTCGAGGCCGGCGCCGACACCGGCGATGCCGAGCGAGTTGATCACCACGTAGACCCCCTCGCCGTTGTGCGTGGGCAGTTCGTCGCCCTTGGTGATGTCGACGAAGTAGGAACGTCCGGCCGCCAGGTCCCTCGCCGCGCGTTGCGTGAGTTGGAAGCCGACGTCGGCCGACCAGTTGTCGGCGATCACCATGGCGCCCGGACGATCGGGGACGAACGCCGCGTAGTAACTGCGCTCGTCCACGATCATGCCGTTCCACAACGCCGGACGCAGGGTGAGCCCGGCGACCAGCGCCCACACCATGACCAGCACGGCGGCGACCCGCGTCCAGATCGCCCCGCCGACCAGCGCGACCGGCGCGAACAACAGCACGGTGGCCGGCAGCAGGAACCGGGCGTGCATGAAGTCGCCCCCCACCGACACCACGAAGGCGCCGTGGACCCCGGCGGCGATCAGCGGCCCGAGCCAGAGCGCGGCGAGGCCGCCGTCCCGGTCCTGGACGGCCCGCGCGACTCCGGCGACGAAGAACACCAGCGCGACCGCCGCCGGCAGGTACAGGTAGTAGGTGGCGGAGTAGTCGAACAGGTAGAGCAGGCCCTGCAGGACGGAGCCGTTCGACTTGGCCAGTGCCGTGTTCGGCACCAGGGACGCGTAGTAGCCCATCCGGAAGATCTCATAGGCCACCGGGATCGCCAGCGCCAGGCCGGCCGAGCCGAGCCAGCCGCGGATCCGCCGCTCGGACTGGCACAGCAGCATGATCCCGAACACCAGGCTGACCAGGGCCAGGTCGGGACGGACCAGCACGCCGAGCCCGATCAGGACGGCCACCGGCCACGGCCGCCACGCCGGCAGCAGGCGCCGCGGCCGGTTGGCCCAGCGCCGGGCCAGGGCCCACAGGCAGGCCGCGATCCAGCAGAAGGTGAGCGAGGTCTCCAGGCCGGAGGTGCCGAAATCCCAGAACGGGCTGAGCCCGGCGAGTGCGGCCGTCCCCAAGGGCAGCACCACCTGGCTGCGGGCCGGTACCAGGTGGAGCCCGGCCAGGCCGAGCAGGATCATCGCCAGGGTGACGAAGCCGGTACCCAGCCACACCATCACCTCGCCGACCTCGGCCCAGGGGGCGGCCAGTTTGCCGAGGGTGACGAAGGCCAGCCACAACGTGGAGGTGCCCACCTCGACGCGTTCGTTGAGGTTGTAGGTCGGACCGTTGCCCGCGACGAGTTGCAGCACCACCCGGACGTTGATGAACCCGTCGTCCGAGATCCAGCGCCGCTGCCAGGTCATCACCCCGACCACCGCGGCCGGTAACAGGATCGACAGCACCACCCAGAGACGCCTGGCGGACGAGGCAGCAGCCACAGATTCCCCTTTCGAGTCGGCGTCCATCATGACAGCCGGGTGCGGAGGGGTCGGTGCTCACCCGCCGTCGGTGTCCTCGGTACCAACGGATGGTGCGGCGGCCTGCAGGGCTCGGGTGGCTCCCAGCGCCGGTGTCCGGCCGGATGGCGATATGGCGGGCAGACGTGGGTGCCGGGGGGTTCGGGTGGCTCCCAGGCCCGGTGTCCGGCCGGGGGGCCATGGCGGGCAGATGTGGGTCGCCGGCCGGATTCGGTGGTTCCCCACCCCGGCGTCCAGCCGGATGGCGACATGGCGAGCAGGTGCGGGTCACCGGCCGGTTCGGGTGGTTCCCTGGCGCATTGGACGCCCGGCGCATGGCTCCCCGGCGCCCGCACGCCCGGCGCATAGCTCCCCGGCACCCGTACGCCCGGGCGCCTGTACGCCCCCGCGCGGTGACGATCGCGCGATCAATCACTACCCACGTGATGCTGCACTGCTTTCGGGTTATATGCCGAAACCAGTCTTGGAACCCGCCACCAGTGATCGATCGCGCGATCATCAAAAGCGCCGGAACCCACCAGGGGCCGACCGGAGATGCGGACGATGTACCCGCGCCGCCGGGTGGGTGCTTGGACGATCGCCGCACGGGAGGTGGGTGACGGTCACGGACGGCGGGTTGACCGGGACGGTTGGGTGACCGATGACGATGTCTGCGCCCAATCTGAACACTTCTCCAGCGGCGGGCACATCATGAGGGTGTGATTCCCGCAGAGTTGGCCCAACGCGCACTCTTCGCCGTCACCGATGCCAGAAGCTGCGGCGTGAGTCCCATCGCCCTGCAGCAGGCGGTCGCCGATCGCACCGTGGTTCGCCTGAAGAGGGGCTGGTACACCGCGCAACCGCTACCGCATCCGGCCGATCGGCACCGACTGCGAGTCGAGGCGGAACTCCTCGACCATCCCGGCACGATTCCCAGTCACCACTCGGCCGCCGTCGCCCTCGGCTACCCCGTGCATCGCCCGGATTGGTCACGGGTTCACCTGATGCGGACCGTGCCCGGACCTGCGCAGAGCCGTCCCACCGTGGTCATTCATCAGCAGGTCGGCAAGGTGTCTGCCATCGATCCGTCGCTGGCCGTCGCCCAGACCTCCCTGGGCTGTCCGATCTCGGGACTGATGGCCGCGGATCAGGCGCTTCGTACGGGCGCTGTCACGCGTGACGCCATCGAACGGTGGGCCTCCGCACTCCACAATCACACCGGGCGCAGCCACCTGTCGGTCGTGCTCCGGTTGGCGAACGGGCACCGTGAGTCGGCCCTGGAGTCGCGTACCGCGATCACTTTCGATCGTTGGGGGTGGCGGCTGGATCCACAGTTCGAGGTTCCCGGGACTCGTTACCGGGCCGACGCCCGGCTGCGGGGCACCCGGGTGCTGATCGAGTGTGACGGCCTCGGCAAGTACGACGAGCCTGGTTCGCAGGTGCGTGAGAAGGTCCGCGAGGACGACATCCGCGCCCTGGACTGGCAGGTGGTCAGGGTTACCACCGATCTTCTGGACGAACGGAACACCCTCCTGCGTCGGGTCAAGGCCGCCCTCGCGCGGGATTCACGCCGCCGAGCGTGCTGATCGCGCCATCGTCCACTACTGACAGGTTGACGCACCACTGACAGGAAATAACCCGACAGCAGTCGGCATCTCCCGAAACCAGAAAGCGATCGCGCGATCAATCACACACCAGCCACCCCGGACGACACCAAACGCAGAAGACCCGGACCACCGTGCTGATCGCGCCATCGTCCACTACTGACACGTTGACGCACCACTGACAGCAAATAACCCGACAGCAGTCGGCATCTCCCGAAACCAGAAAGCGATCGCGCGACCATTCGCACACCAGCCACCCCGGACAACAACCAAACGCGGAGGACCCGGACGACCGTGCTGATCGCGCGATCGTCCACTACTGACACGTTGACGCACCACTGACAGCAAATAACCCGAAAGCAGTCGGCATCTCCCGAAACCAGAAAGCGATCGCGCGATCGTCAACCTCGACGGACCGACAACCGGCACCAGGACCTCAGATCCAGACCTCAGGCCCCAGCACCTCAGACCCCAGGCAACCAGCCCGCCCCTGATCCAGCGGGACCAGCTATTCCAGGCCCCAGAAGATGTGGTCCATCACCAGCCGGGCCCGGCGTGCCCGGCGGCGGTACTCGTCCAGGAAGAGGCTGGATTCGCCCTTGTCGTAGCCCAGTAGCTGGGCGACGGCGGACGCCTCCCGCGGGTCGTTCGGGATGGTGTCGGCCGCCCGGCCGCGCAACAGGGTGATGGCGTTGCGGATCTGGCTGGCCATCGTCCAGGCCTCGCGCAGCGCGGACGCGTCCTCGGCGGAGATCAGGTCCTCGCGCTCCGCGACGGCCAGTGCCCTCAGGGTGCCGGTGAGCCGCAGCGCGGGCACTCGTCCGGCGTGCGACAGCTGTAGCAGCTGCACCGCCCACTCGACGTCGGTCAGACCGCCGGGGCCGAGCTTGGTGTTGCGCAGCGGGTCGCTGCCGCGCGGGATCCGCTCCACCTCCATGCGCGCCTTGAGCTTGCGGATCTCGTGCACCTCGTGGCTGTCCAGCCCGGCCTCCGGGTATCGCAGGCCGGCCACCGAATCGAGCAGCGCCCCGGTCAGCTCCGGGTCGCCGGCTCCGTGCGAGGCCCGCAGCAACGCCTGCGCCTCCCAGGTGGACGCCCAGCGGCCGTAGTAGGCCTGATACGACGACAGCGACCGGACGATCGGCCCGCCCTTGCCCTCGGGACGCAGGTCGACGTCGATTTCCAGCGCCGGGTCCGGGCCGGCCTTCGACAGTGCCGATCGCAGCTGGGACACCACCTGGGTGGCGATCTTGGTGGCGTCGGGCCGGTCGGAGTCCTCGACGACGAACATGGCGTCGGCGTCGGAGGCGTAGGACAGCTCGCAGCCACCCCAGCGGCCCATCGCGATCACGCCCATGCGCGGCGACCAGTCGAAGCCGCGGCGGACCACCTCGAGGGTGGCGTCGATGGCGGCGCCGGCGAGTTCCGAGAGCCCGATCCCGAGCGTGGTCAGGTCGATCAGGCCCAGCAGGTCGGCCATGGCGAGCCGCAGCAGTTCCCGCCGCCGCACCGCGCGGATGTGCTGGACCGCCACCTCGTCCTGCTCGTGCCGCTTCGCCGAGGCGCGCATCTCGGCCAGGATGTCCTCCCGGTCGCGCGGCCGCAGGCTGTCGGCGTCGCTGAGCATGCCCACCGATTGCGGCGCCCGCATCATCAGCTCGACCGTGTACCGGCTGGACGACAGGATGCGGGCCAGCCGTTCGGCCATGGCGTCGCCGTCGCGCAGCGCGCGCAGGTACCAGTGGGTGCGGCCCATCGCCTCGGAGACCTGCCGGAAAGCCAGCAGCGCGTAGTCGGGGTTGGGTCCGGCGGTGAGCCAGCCGAGCATCGCCGGCAGCAGCTGCCGCTGGATCTCGGCCTGCCGGCTCAACCCCTGGGAGAGCGCCGCGATGTGCCGCAGGGCGGCTCGCGGGTCGGCGTAGCCGAGTGCCCGCAGCCGAACCTCGGCGCCGTGCGAGGTGAGCCGGACGGCCTCGGACGGGATCCGCGCCACCGCTTCGAGCAGCGGCGAGTAGAAGAGTCGCTGGTGCAGCCCCAGCACCCGCCTGGTGGCGTCGCGCCAGCGGCGTTGCAGTTCGTCCGCGTCGCCGAGGCCGAGCCCACGGGCCAGCCGGCGCAGGCTGAGTTCGTCCTCGGGCATCAGGTGGGTGCGGCGCAGCTTCTCCAGCTGGATCCGGTGCTCCAGCAGCCGCATCAGCCGGTAGGCGGCGTCCATGTCCTTGCCGTCGGTGCGGCCGACGTAGCCGTAGTCGATCAGGCTGGCCAGGGCGGGCAGGGTGCCGGCCTGCCGGACCCGCTCGTCGGCCCGGCCGTGCACCAGCTGCAGGAGTTGGACGCTGAACTCGACGTCGCGCAGCCCGCCGGCGCCGAGCTTGATCTCGCGGCCGGCCTCGCGGGCGGGCAGCAGTGAGATCACCCGCCGGCGCATCGCCTGGGTCTCGCTGACGAACTGGTCGTTGTCGGCGACCTGCCACACCTTCGGGGTCACCATGGCGACGAACTCCGCGGCCAGGGCCAGGTCACCGGCCATCGGCCGGGCCTTGAGCATCGCCTGGAACTCCCAGTTCTTCGCCCATTTGTCGTAGTAGGCCTCGTGGGACGCGAGGGTGCGCACCAGCGGACCGGCCTTGCCCTCCGGACGCAGCGCCGCGTCGATCTGCCAGATGGTGCCGGCCGCGGTGTGCGCGGAGCAGATCCGGGTGAGCGCGGCCACCACCCGGGTGGCCATCGTGACCGCCTGTCCCGTGGTGCAGACCGGCTCCCCGTCCGGGCCCAGGGTCGGCTCGGCCACGTAGAGCACGTCGACGTCGCTGACGTAGTTGAGCTCCTGGCCGCCGGTCTTGCCGAGCGCCACGACGCCAAGCCGGGCGCATTCCCAGCCCGGCACCTGGCCGCGAGCCAGCGCCACGGCGGTCTCCACGGTCGCGTCGGCCAGGTCGGCGAGTTCGCCGGCCACCTCGGGCAGCTCGGCCAGCGGATCCTCGCCGGTCAGGTCGCGCGCGGCGATCCGGATCAATTCACGGCGATACGCCCGGCGGAGGTCGTCGTCCCGGCGCGGCTCGGCCACCGGCGTCCCGGAACCGGGGTCGGCTCCCACCGCGGTCAGCAGCGTGTCCCGCAGCGCGCCGGCGTCCCGGCGTCCGATGTCGTGCCGGATCACATCGGCGTCCTCCGGATTCACCCCCAGGTGCTGGTTGAGCCCGATGCTCGCCCCCAGCACCCGGATCAACCGGTTCGACCACTCCGGTTCGGCGAGCAACTCGTCCAGCAGGCCGGGGCGCGCCCCGACCAGCCGGGAGAGCCCGTTCAACGCCAGGTCGGGATCCGCGCAGGCCAGCAGCTGGTCGAGCAGCACGTCGCCCCGGTCGGACTCGGTCTCGGTCAGCGGGCCCGGGAACCACGCGGTCAACGCCTCGGCTGCGCGATGCGGATCGCCGAAGCCCAACCGGGCGAGCCTGCCCTCGGTCGTCGTCGTCCGATCCATGGTCGCGAGCCTAGTGGTCGCCGTCGGCAGGTGGGCGAGGGTGGGACGCGACCACGGCAGGCCGCGGGACGGTGACCCGTCGAGTCGCGGAGATCCCGGCGTTCGCCGGGATGACGGTGGGCACCGGTGGGCAGCGGGATAGCGGTGGGGCGTCGGCGTGACGGTGAGGCTGGGCGCGACCCGGACGGACCCGGTTCCCGTCATCCCGGGCTTGCCCCGGGATCTCGGCTGGCCAGGCCCCGGCTGGGTGTTCAGATCCCGGCGTGCGCCGGGATGACGAAACGGGACTGGTCATCCCGGGCTTGCCCCGGGATCTCGGCTGGCCAGGCCCCGGCTGGGTGTACAGATCCCGGCGTGCGCCGGGATGACGGGATGCCGGGATGACGTGAGCCGGGGCGCGCTCGTCATCCCGGGCTTGCCCCGGGATCTCGATGACCCGGCTTTGAGGATCCCGGCTTCGCCGGGATGACGGCCTCCGCGGGGGATGACGGAGGTAGCGTCGTCGGCATGCCACGCAAGCCCGCCCCGTTCGAGCCGGGCGCACTGACCAATGCCGCGGCACGCCTGGACGCGGGCGAGTCACTCCCCCGCGCCGAGCTGGCGAAGCTCGTCCGGGCGGTCTGCGCCGAACTGGCCAGGCGCCATCCGGGCGGCAGCATCGAACTGCGGGTGCCGCCGTTCGCGGCCGTCCAACTCGGCCTGGACGAGGCCGGACGGCACCGCCGCGGCACCCCGCCGAACGTAGTCGAATGCCGGCCCGAGGTGTTGCTCGCGCTCGCCGCCGGCACACTCACCTGGACGGCGGGCCTCGACCGGCACCAGGTCAGCGCCTCCGGGGTACGCAGCGACCTGGCCGGGGTGTTCCCGCTGGACGGATCAAAGCGTGGGCAGTGAGGTCCGCAACTCCCACGGCGTGACCTGGGCACGGTAGGCCTCGTACTCGGCCCGCTTGTTGCGCAGCACGAAGTCGAAGACGTGTTCGCCGAGGGTCTCGGCGGCCAGCTCGGAGTTCTCCAGCAGCCCGATCGCGGTGTCCAGGGAGCGGGGCAGCGGCTCGATGCCGAGCGACTGCCGCTGCCGTTCGGTCAACGACCAGACGTCGTCCTCGGCGCCCTCCGGCAGCTCGTACTCGTTCTCGATGCCGGCCAGGCCCGCGGTCAGCACCAGCGCGTACGCCAGGTACGGGTTGGCGGCCGAGTCGATCGACCGCAGCTCGACCCGGGCGGAGGCACCCTTGGTCGGCTTGAACATCGGGATCCTGACCAGCGCCGAACGGTTGTTCTGCCCCCAGCAGATGTAGCGCGGGGCCTCGGAGCCGCCGACCAGGCGCTTGTACGAGTTCACCCACTGATTGGTGACCGCGGCGATCTCGGCGGCGTGCCGCAGCAGCCCGGCGATGAACTGCCGGCCGATCTTCGACAGGTGGTACTCGGCCGAGGCGTCGTAGAACGCGTTGTGGTCGCCCTCGAACAGCGACACGTGGGTGTGCATGCCCGAGCCCGGGTGCTGCTCGAGCGGCTTGGGCATGAACGACGCGAACATGTTCTTCATCGCGGCGACCTCCTTGATCACCACCCGGAAGGTCATGATGTTGTCGGCCATGGTGAGCGCGTCGGCGTAGCGCAGGTCGATCTCCTGCTGGCCGGGCCCGCCCTCGTGATGGCTGAACTCGACCGAGATGCCCATCTGCTCCAGCAGCGTGATCGCGTGCCGCCGGAAGTCGGTGCCGGCGTTGGCGGTGGTGTGGTCGAAGTAGCCGCCCTGGTCGACCGGGATGGGCGCCTCGCCCGGCACCAGCGGCTGCTTGAACAGGTAGAACTCCACCTCGGGGTGGGTGTAGAAGGTGAACCCCATCTCGGCCGCCTTGCGCAGCGCCCGCTTCAGCACGTAGCGGGGGTCGGCGTACGACGGCGAGCCGTCCGGCAGCCGGATGTCGCAGAACATCCGCGCGGTGCCCTGCTTGGTGCCCCGCCAGGGCAGCAACTGGAAGGTGGACGGGTCGGGGTGGGCGACCATGTCGGACTCGTAGACCCGGGTGAACCCCTGGATCGCCGATCCGTCGAAGCCGATGCCCTCCGCGAAGGCGCCCTCCAACTCGGCGGGGGCGATGGCGACCGACTTCAGGAATCCGAGCACATCGGTGAACCACAGCCGCACGAAGCGGATGTCGCGCTCCTCCATGGAGCGCAGGACGAACTCGGTCTGCTTATCCATGGCCGCTAGTCTGCCGCCCGCCATGT
>JAGPGQ010000380.1 GCA_018055925.1 Micropruina sp. | reverse complement strand
CCGTATCAGCTTGCGAGACGCGAAGTTGCCCCGACAACCGGACAGGGGGTTAGGCGATCCTAAGAAGTTTTGACCCCTGTACGGATTAGGCAACAATGAAGTGGTGAAAAGGGAGGCTTCGTTCACGCCCGGTGCGGTCGCACCCGGGGCGGACACCGATGCCTCCACCCGTACCCGGGTCGCCCGATCGATCCTGCAGCACGGTCCGTCCACCGCGTCCGAGCTCGCGCAGCGGCTGCACCTGACCCCGGCCGCCGTCCGCCGCCACCTGGTGGTGCTGATGGAGGCCGGGCATCTGGAGTCGCGCCAGCGCCGGGTCTACGGCGCCCGCGGCCGCGGGCGTCCGGCGATGGTGTTCGCGCTCACCGATGCGGGCCGAGCCGAATTCCCGCACGCCTACGACACGCTGGCCATCGACGCGCTCACCCAATTGCGCGAGGCGGTCGGCGAGCAGGGCGTGCAACGCTTCGCCGAACACGTCGTCGCGGGGGTCGAAAAGCGGTTCGGCGAGATCCGCGGGGAATACGACAACCCGGTGGACGCGTTGGTGCAGGCGTTGAACGATGCCGGCTACGTGGCGTCGGTCAACCCGGTCGCCTCCGGCCGGCAGTTGTGCCAGCACCACTGCCCGGTCGCCCTGGTGGCGGCCGAGTTCCCCGAGTTGTGTGAGGCCGAGACCCGCGTCTTCGCCCAGCTTCTCGACAGCCACGTGCAGCGATTGGCCACGATCGCCCACGGCGACGGGGTGTGCACCACCCACGTGCCGCGGCCGGTGCGGCCCTCCGATCATCCGAACAGAAAGGCCTCCTCATGACCACCACCGCACCACAGGCCCCCGGCCTGGGGGCAACGCAGGAAGAGCACCTCGAAGCCCTCGGTACCTACCAGTGGGGCTGGCACGACTCCGACATCGCCGGTGCCTCCGCTCAGCGTGGACTGAACGAGGCGGTGGTGCGCAACATCTCCGCGTTGAAGAACGAGCCCGAGTGGATGCTGAACACCCGGCTGAAGGGCCTGCGGCTGTTCGACCGCAAGCCGATGCCCAGCTGGGGCGCCGACCTGGACGAGATCGACTTCGACAACATCAAGTACTTCGTCCGCTCCACCGAGAAGCAGGCCCAAAGCTGGGAGGACCTGCCCGACGACATCAAGAACACCTACGACCGGCTCGGCATCCCCGAGGCCGAGAAGGCCCGGCTGGTGGCCGGCGTCGCCGCCCAGTACGAGTCCGAGGTGGTCTACCACAAGATCAACGAGGAGCTGGAGCGCCAGGGCGTCATCTTCCTCGACACCGACACCGGCCTGAAGGAGTACCCGGAACTCTTCCAGGAGTACTTCGCCACGGTGATCCCGGTGGGCGACAACAAGTTCGCCTCGCTGAACACCGCGGTGTGGTCGGGCGGCTCGTTCGTCTACGTCCCGAAGGGCGTCCACGTCACGATCCCGCTGCAGGCCTACTTCCGGATCAACACCGAGAACATGGGCCAGTTCGAGCGCACCCTGATCATCGCCGACGAGGGCTCCTACGTGCACTACGTCGAGGGCTGCACCGCGCCGATCTACTCCTCGGACTCGCTGCACTCGGCCGTGGTCGAGATCATCGTGAAGAAGAACGCCCGGGTGCGGTACACCACGATCCAGAACTGGTCGAACAACGTGTACAACCTGGTCACCAAGCGCGCCACCTGCGAGGAGGGCGCGACCATGGAGTGGATCGACGGCAACATCGGCTCGAAGGTCACCATGAAGTACCCGGCCGTCTACCTGATGGGCGAGCACGCCCGCGGCGAGACCCTGTCGATCGCGTTCGCCGGCGAGGGCCAGCACCAGGACGCCGGTTCGAAGATGGTGCACTGCGCGCCGCACACGTCCAGCTCGATCATCTCGAAGTCGGTCGCCCGGGGCGGCGGACGCGCCTCGTACCGCGGCCTGCTGCAGGTGCAGGAGGGCGCCCACCACTCGGCGTCGTCGGTGAAGTGCGACGCGCTGCTGGTCGACACCGTCAGCCGCTCCGACACCTACCCCTACGTCGACGTCCGCGAGGACGACGTGTCGCTGGCCCACGAGGCCACCGTGTCCAAGGTGAGCGACGACCAGCTGTTCTACCTGATGCAGCGCGGGATGGGCGAGGACGAGGCGATGGCGATGATCGTCCGCGGCTTCGTCGAGCCGATCGCCCGCGAGCTGCCGATGGAGTACGCGCTGGAACTGAACCGCCTGATCGAACTGCAGATGGAAGGAGCCGTCGGCTGATGGCCGCACCCGTGTTGGAGGCCGTGGAGGCCGTCGAGTCCCACCTCCACCCGACCCCGTCGTTCGAGGTGGCGGACCACCCGTTCCCGAAGGGTCAGGAGGAGATCTGGCGGTTCAGCCCGCTGCGCCGGATGCGCCCGCTGCTGACCGACGCCGCCAGCGACGCCCACCTGGAGTGGCGGGAGCAGTTCCCCGACGGCGTGAGCAGCCGCGAGGTCGGCCCGGCCGAGGCGCGCCTGCTGGTCGCCGAGGCCCCGATCGACCGGGTCTCGGCGCTGGCCGCGGCCCATTCGGGCGGCGCCCGGGTGATCGAGGTGGCGCCCGGCGCCGAACTGACCGACCCGGTCCAGATCACGCTGACCG
>JAGPGQ010000152.1 GCA_018055925.1 Micropruina sp. | reverse complement strand
GGTGCCGCCCGAGATCAGGAAGGCCACCCGGGCCGCCACCAGCGCCCGCAACGCCTCGGCGGCCCGGGGATGCATGGTGCCGCCCGCCACCCAGTCGTCCAGGGTCAACGTCACCCGGGCGGGCACCCGCAGCGACAGGCAGGTGCCCACATCGGTCAGGTTGCCCAGGACGGCATGCACCCGGGTGCCGTCCGGGAGCCGGGCATCGACGAACGGGCTGCCCTCGTCGAGGCGCCGGCCCACCGCCGCGGCCAGCCGGACCGCGAGCCGTCTCAGCTCACCCTCGTCGGCGAACACCGTCTCGACGCTTTCCAGGCCGCTGCCCCGGTCGACATAGACCCGCTCGTGACCGTTCACCAGCACATCGGTGACACCGCGCAGGCCGAGCAGCGGCTCCAGGACGCCCGCGCCGGCACTCTCGCGCCGGAGCGCCTCGACCGTGGAGCGCACCGTGGTCTCGGAGACCAGCATGCCCAGGCCCCGCATGGCGCCCGCCACCTCGGCGGGGCCGGTCGGCGCACCCGTGCGACCGAGCGCCGCACGGACCATGTCGAGGTCGGCGGTGGTCACGCGTCCCCCAGCAGCCGGTCGCACACCCGGGCCAATCCGCCGCGGCGGCGGATGAACGCCGGCCGCTCGCCGCGCTCGGCGGCGACGGTCAGCCCCGGTTCGTGCCGCAGCCGGCCGACCACGGGCAGCCCGAGCGCGTCGGCCACCGCGTCGTCGGAGACCCGGGCGCCCGGCAGTTGCCGTGCCACGACCTCGCAGGCGGGCGGATCGAGCACCCGCAGCACCTGGCCGGCGGCCGCGACACCGCGCACGCTGCCGCCCACCACCAACACCGTCCGGCCGGCCAGCCGCAGCGCCTCGCCGCCGGTCGCCCCTCCACAGCGACCGACGTCGATCACCACCCGGTCGAAACCGCGCTGCAGCGAACCCAGAACGGCACCCAGGGATTCGCGGGCCGGCTCCCGCTCCGGCCCGCGAACCATCGACAGCAGCGCCACCCCGTCGACCACCGGAAGGAACTCCCGGAGGTCGCCCAGCACCCCGTCGGCCCCCGAGAACCGCGGCCAGCGCCACCCGGGCACCCGCTCGGCCCCGAGCAGCAGGTCGAGGCCGCCGCCGAGCCGGTCGACGTCGACCAGCACCACCGCCTCGCCGCGGCCCGCCGCCCGCCAGGCCAGGGCGGCGGCGAGTGTCGACGCGCCGGCCCCACCCGACCCGCCGAGCACGGCCAGCATGTCGGCCGTTCGGTCGACGGCACCGTCGGCGAGCACCGCCGAGAGCCAGGCCCGACCCTGCGGCAGCACGATCGTCTCGGCGCCCAGCGGCATCGACCACAGGGCGGCCGAGCCGGCGTCGCCGCCGACCAGGTAGACCCGATCGCGGCGCGGGAACCCCGCCTCCACCACGTGGGCCGCGGCGTCGACACCGACGAAGACGGTGCCGGCCGCGGCCCACGCCTCGGCCGCCGCGGACGGTTCACAGGCGATCGCACGCTGCCCCAGCGCGGCCACGGCGGTGCTCACCGGTTCGACGATGTCGGTGGCCCCCGAGATCACCACCACCTCGGCCTGCGTCGGCGCTGCACCCCTCACATCCTCAGTCTGGGCACCAGCAGGCGGCAGTGTTCAGAATGGCCGGTCGCCGACCCGTACGATGCCGGGGTGAGTACTCCGAGCCTGCGCAACGCCCTCGACTGGCTGGTCGAGGGGGGCCGCGGGCCCAGCCTGGTCATCGGCCGCAGTTCGGCCGCCTTCGCCGCGGGCCTGCACGGCCGGCACCGGGTCACCCTGGTCGACCGGGACCGGGACGCCGTCGCGCAGCTGCTGCGGCGGGCACCGTCCGGGCTTCCGCTGGTGGCCGCGGCCGAGTCCCTGCCGTTGGCGCCGTGCGCCTTCGACCGGGTGCTGCTGGCCCAGAACTTCCATCTGCTGGCCCCGGGGCTGGCCCTGTCGGAGTTCGCCCGCGTGCTGCGGCCGGGTGGCCGGCTGGGGATCGCGTACACGGTCCGGGACGACTCGGTGCCGTGGGTGAAGCGGCTGGTCGCGCTGGTGCGCCAGGTCGATCCCGACGCGATGGCCGGCGCCTACGGCACCGAATCGCTGTCGGCGCTCGCCGACAGCGCGTACTTCCCCACGATCGAGACCCGGTCGTTCAGGCGTTGGGAGTCCATCGATCGCGCCGGCCTGGTGGGTCTGGTCGCCCGCAACCCCGCCGTCCGGGACCTCGACGAGGAGGCCCGGCAGCAACTGCTCAACGAGGTGAGCGCGCTGTACGAGAACGCGGCCCGGCCGCCGGAGCCGCTGCTGCTGCCCTACCAGGTGCGTTGCTGGCGGGCCGAGGTGGACCACACCGAACTGACCGCTCCGCTCGACCTGCCGGACGACGGCCTACAGATCCCGCTGTGAGCGGCACAGACAGCACCCGGCACGCCCGTTAGGCTGGGCGGGACCGCGGCGAAAGGGCAGCCACCATGGCCAACCAGCACGACATCGCAGACACCATCAAGGCCATCCAGGCCGACGTGACCACCATCGTCCGAGGCGAGATCGAACTCGCCAAGGCCGAGTTGATCCCGCAGGCCAAATCGGTCGGGATCGGTGCCGGATTGTTCGGCGGGGCCGGCTACTTCGCGATCAGCGCGGCCGGTCTGCTGTTCCTGGGGGCCGGGCTGCTGGTCGGGCACTTCTTCGCCACCGGCCTGGGCTGGTCGCCGCTGCTGGCCGCGTTCATGGGACTCACCATCGTCGCCGTCCTGCTGCTGATCCTGGCCGGCATCCTGGCGCTGATCGGCAAGGGCAAGGTCGCGGCGGCGAAGGGCCCGCAGGCCACCGTCGCCCATGCCGAGCGTTCGGTGGAGGCGGTCAAGGGTGCGCTGCAGCAGGGCGTGGCCGACGCCGAGGCCGAGATCGAGTCACGCAAGGCGGCGCGCAAGGCTCCGCGGCTGGAGGCGGGCACCACCACCGGTCCCGACTTCACCTCGCCGGGCGCCTGACCCCGGTCAGCGGCGACGGCCGAACAGGAACCGGTCCGGCACGACGGCCTCCCGGTCGGTGTCCCACGGAAGGGTCCAGCCGGCCAGGTCGAACAGGCCGTCCAGCAGGTAGGCGGTGAATCCCCAGACGAACAGGTCGCCGACCACGAAACCGGGCCCGGTGAACCCGCTGGGATGCGTCCAGGTGAGCCGGTTGGCCGGGTCGAGCAGGACGTCGACGGCCACGCTGTGCACGGCCGCGATCTCACGGACGTCCACCGGCACCAGGTCTCGTGGGGACGGCCAGCGTCCCACCACCGCGGTGACGTCGAAGTTGCTGGCCCGCACCCGCGCCGGCGGCAGCACGCCGAGCACCTGCACCTCATCGGGCGGCAGGCCCACCTCCTCCTCGGCCTCCCGCAGGGCGCCGTCGATCGGGGTGGCGTCGAAGGGTTCGATCGCGCCGCCCGGGAACGCCACCTGCCCGGCGTGGGTGCGCAGCCGGGCGTCCTTCTCGACCAGGACGATCTGGGTGCCGCCCGGATGCTCGGCCAGCGCGATCAGCACGGCCGCGGGTCGTCCGCCACGAGCGATCCGTTCGGCGAACCGGGCGGCGGGCTCCGCACCGGTCAGGTTGTGCCGCAGCCGATCCAGCGCCGGCACGGTCACAGCTTGACCCCGAGCTTGTCGCGGGTGAGCCCGACGAGCTCCTCGTAGGACTGCAGCTTGCCGACCACCTGGTGGACGACCGCCCCGTCGGCGTTCACGAACAGGGTGAGCGGCAGGCCGCGCACCGGCATGTGTTCGCTCAGCCGCCCGCCGGGGTCGGCCAGCTGCGGGAACTTCCAGCGCACCAGGGACGCGAACTCGACGGCGAGGTCGGGCCGGCCGTCGGTGTAGTTGAGCCCAAGCAGCAGCACCTTGCCCTTGGCCTTGCCGGCGAACTCGCGCAGCCAGGGGGCCTCCTCGCGGCACGGCGGGCACCACTGCGCCCACAGGTTGATCACCATCGGCTTGCCGCGCAGCCCGGCCAGCCGGACGGTCGAGTCGCCGCCCAGGCAGTCGAGGGTCAGGTCGGGCAGCCCGTCGGCCCGGGCCGGCACGGTGTCGGACGACTTCGGGCAGCCCGGGATGCCGGCCTCCTTGCGGGCCTGCAGCACGACCGCCGGGTCGACCGGGGTGTAGGCCGGCGCCGGCGGACTCGGCGGGGCGGCGGGCGCGCAGCCGGTCAGCACCGCCAGCAGGGCGGCGCCGATGACGGCGGCCCGCAGCCGGCGGGCACGATACGGCCGGTTCACACAGCACACCGTAGCCGCGCCCGGCCGCACCTCACCCACGAGGTTCGCGGATGAGTTTCGCGGCCACCTTCGGATCGGTCGGCCCCTCGCCGAAGGACGGGCAGAGCTTCGCCACCGGGCACACGCCGCAGGCGGGCCGGCGGGCGTGACAGCAGCGGCGTCCGTGCCAGATGACGTTGTGCGACAGCTGCGTCCAATCCCTGCGCGGGAACAGGGAGCCCACGTCGGCCTCGACCGTCTCGGGCTTGGCGGACGCCGTCCAGCCGAAGCGCAGGGAGAGGCGCAGGAAGTGGGTGTCGGTGGTGATCCCGGGCACGCCGAACGCGTTGCCGAGCACCACGTTGGCGGTCTTGCGGCCCACCCCGGGCAGGGTGACCAGGTCGGTCAGCCTGCCGGGCACCTGCCCGTCGAACCGTTCCACGAGCGCCGCGCCGAGCTTGATCAGGCTGTCCGTCTTGGCCCGGAAGAACCCGGTGGGGCGGATCAGTTCCTCGAGTTCGGCCCGGTCGGCGGCGGCGTAGGCCGCCGCGTCCGGGTACCGGGCGAACAGCACCGGGGTGACGCCGTTCACCCGCCGGTCGGTCGACTGGGCGCTCAGGATGGTCGCCACCAGCAGTTCGAGCGGGTTGCCGAAGTCGAGTTCGCACTCGGCGTCGGGATAGGTGGCGGCCAGCGTCCGGTTGATCGCCCGGGCCCGACGCACCAGCGCCGTCCGGGTCTCCATCAGCCGGCTTCGACGACCAGTTCGACCTCGACCGGGACGTCGAGCGGCAGGGCGGCGACCCCGACGGCCGACCGCACATGGCGGCCGCGGTCACCGAAGACCTCGACGAACAGGTCGCTGGCCCCGTTGGCCACCTGCGGCTGCCCGGTGAACCCCGGGACGCCGGCGACGTAGACGACCGCCTTCACCACCCGGGTGATCCGGTCGATCCCGCCGGCCACCGAGGAGGCCGCGGCCAGCGCGTTGATCGCACACAGCCGCGCGGCGGCGTAGGCCTGCTCGGGGCTGACCCGGTCGCCGACCTTGCCGGTGAACAGCGGCTTGCCGTCGGCCAGCGGCACCTGCCCCGAGGTGAGCACCTGCCCGCCCGAGGCCAGCGCCGGGAGGTAGTTGGCCACCGGCGCCACCACCGCCGGCAGGGTCAGGCCCAGCTCGGCGAGCCGTTGCGACGGCGGGCCGGCCGGATCGCTCACTGTGCCTCCAGCGGCCGCTTCAGGTAGGCCACCAGGTTCTGCGGATTCGGGCCGGGAACCACCTGCACCAGCTCCCAGCCGTCGGCTCCCCACTGGTCGAGAATCTGCTTGGTCGCGTGCACCAGAACCGGCACGGTCACGTACTCCCACTTCGTCATGGGGTAACCCTAACGGCGACGGCCGACACAATATGTCAGACCCAGGGGAGCGCTGATCAATGCTGTTCCGAGCGAGGACGTGCCCGGCGGGGTGAGTTGCGGCCCCCGGATCTTGTGGCCGTATTGGACCATACGGTGCAAGATATGGGGGCCGCAGATCGCCCCGCCGGGTGCGCCGCAGCCGGGACATGGTTGATCAGCGGTTCCCTAAGCTGGCGACATGCCGTCCCGCTGCCCGCTGCACATCGTGACCGGCAAGGGCGGCGTCGGCAAGACCACGGTCGCCTTGGCGCTGGCCCACCGGCTGGCCGCCACAGGCGCCCGGGTGGTGGTCGCCGAGGTGGAGGGACGGGGCGGGCTCGCGCTGGCCACCGGGCGTCCGGTCGGCGCCACCCCCACCGAACTGGCCGGACGTCGGCTGCTGGGCGTCCAGATCGATCCGCGGGCGGCCCTGGCCGGCTATCTGCAGCGGCACTACCGGATGGGTTTCGCCGCCGGCCTGCTGCAGGTCGAGGCGCTGGTCGACTTCGCCACCCGGATCGCCCCCGGCCTGCGCGACATTCTGCTGATCGGCCAGGTGACCCATCTGACCGAGACCTATCCCGAGGTCGACGTGCTGGTGCTGGACGCCCCACCCGCCGGCCGGGTGGGTTCGTTCCTGGGCGCGGGCGAGTCGCTGGCCGAGCTGACCGACGGCAGCCCGATCGCCGAACAGGCGGCGTCGGTGATGGCCGACCTGCGGGATCCGGGTTGCCGGACCCATGTGGTCAGCCTGCTCGAGGAGTTGCCCGTCACCGAGGCCATGGACACCCTCCGCACGCTGGACGAATTGGGCCTGGCGACCGGGCCGGTGATCGCCAACCGGTGCCTCGATCCGGTCGCCGTACCGGACGTCCCTCCGCCGCCACCGGACGGCATCGACGGGGACTCCTGGCGATCGATGACCGGGGCGCTGGACGCGGAGTCCACCCGGCAGCGGGCGCAGTCGGCCTGGCTGGCGCTGCTGGAGTACCGGACGGCGCGGCCGGTCGTCCGGCTGCCTGAGCTCGAGCCGGACACCGACGCGGTCACGGCCGCCCGGCTGGCCGCCCACCTGGAGTTGCCGTGAGCGGCCACCTGGATCGCCTGCTGCGCCGCGACGGACTCCGGTTGCTGCTGTGCGTCGGCACCGGCGGGGTCGGCAAGACCACCCTGTCGGCCGCGCTCGCCGTCCGGGCGGCACTGCTCGGCCGGCGGGTCTTGGCGGTCACGATCGATCCGGCCAGGCGGCTGGCGCAGGCGATGGGGCTGGACGGCCTCGCGCACGAGCCCGATCCGGTCGCGGTGCCGGACGCGGCGGGCAGCCTGCATGCCATGATGCTCGACGTGCGGCACGCCTTCGACCGTGCCCTGACCGCGCAGGTTCCGTCCGCGGAGGTCGACCGGATCCGGGCGAACCCGTTCTACCGGGCGCTGGCCGAGACCTTCTCGGGCACCCAGGAGTACGTGGCCATGGAGGCGATCGGCGAACTGCACCGGCGGGCCGCGGCGTCCGGGGAGTGGGACCTGATCGTGGTCGACACGCCGCCGAGCGCGTCGGCGCTCGACTTCCTGGACGGCCCGAGCCGGCTGGAGTCACTGGCGCACAACCCGCTGCTGCGGGTGGTGCTGGGCCTGCCCCGCGGGCCGTTCGGCGTGCTGGACGCCGGTGCGGCCCTGGGAACCAAGGCCCTGGACGCGATCCTGGGCGGCCGGCTGTTCGGCGACCTGCGGACCTTCCTGCGGGTGTTCGAGCGGGCGGTGCTCGCCTTCGAATCGAATGCCGCGGCCACCCGGAGGCTGTTGGCGTCCGAGTCCAGCGGGTTCGTGGTGGTGGCCGCAGCCCGCCCGGGTCCGGTGGCCGAGGCGTCCGCCCTGATCGAGCGGCTGCGGGCGGACCGGCTGCCGCTGCGGGCGCTGGCAATCAACCAGGTCACGGTCGCCGACGGGCCCGCCGACGTCCCCGATCCGCCGGGACTGACCGGCGAGCAACGGCGGGTGCTCGACCACCATCGCCTGTTGTTGGCCAGGGCCGCCGCCGAGCGCGACGCCCTGCGGTGCCTGCGCGGCTACGGCGTGCCGATGACCCTGATCGGGCGGCGGCCGGACGGGGTCAACGACATCGCGGGCCTGTCGGCGCTACTTGCTGGCCTCCAGGAGGATCTGGCGCCATGAGGTGATGTCGGCGTGCTGGCGCAGCAGCCGCCGGCGCTCCCGTTCGGTCATGCCACCCCACACCCCCCACTCGATCCGGTTGTCGAGGGCTTCGGCCAGGCACTCGGCCCGCACTTGGCAGCCCAGACATATGGTGCGGGCGCGCTTCTGATCGGCGCCGTCGGGAAACATGTCGTCCTGTAGGCCGCGGCACTTGGCCAGTAGCGGCCAACTGTCCATCTCCATCAGCGACAAGGTTGCATCACCTATCCGGGTTGGCGAGGTACGTGAGTACTACGCGAGTGAGTACTACATAACAAAGTACTACACAGTGTAGTGATAAGAACGGGTTCTGTGAAGCCCAGAAGGCCGCGATTTTGCGAGAACCGGCCGGTTTCGCGTTCGGACGCCCCCGCGAACGCGGATCGTGTGGTATCACGCCACCCCGGGGTTGAGTTCGGGAGTCCCTGGAGGTGTCACGTACTCTGTAGTCCATGCGCTTGGGTAAGAGGCTCTACTCGCTGGTCATGTTCTTGGTGGTCAGCATGTTGGGTGGGCTGCTGATAGCCGGCCTCGTCGTGCCGGCCGCCGGTCTCGCCGCCGAGGCGGGCAAGACCACGGCCACCGCCCTGGAGTCACTGCCCGCCGAACTGACCGCCCCACCGCAGGCGCAACGCTCCCGGGTGCTGATGGCCGACGGTTCGACGCTGGTGAACTTCTACGAGGAGAACCGGCAGTACGTGACGCTGGACAAGATCGCGCCCGTCATGCAGAAGGCCCAGATCGCGATCGAGGACCACCGCTTCTACGAGCACGGTGCGCTCGACCTGCAGGGCACCATGCGCGCGCTGGTCAGCACCGCTCGGGGCAACACCCAGGGCGCCTCCACCCTGACGCAGCAGTACGTCCGCTATGTGCAGATGAGCGCGGCGGCCGCCCGCGGTGACACCGAGGGTGTGCAGAAGGCGCAGGAGAACACGATCACCCGCAAGATCCAGGAGTTGCGCTACGCGATCGCGCTCGAGCGCCAGTTCACCAAGGACCAGATCCTGGAGTACTACCTGAACATCGCCTACTACGGCGACGGCGCCTACGGGGTCGAGGCGGCCGCGCAGAACTACTTCGGCGTGAAGGCGAGCAAGCTCAACCTGCAGCAGGCCGCGATGCTGGCCGGCATGGTCCGCAACCCCGTCGGCACCAACCCGCGCCGGGCCGGGCTCGAACTGGTGGCGCTGCAGCGGCGCAACGACGTGCTCGACCGGATGGCGGCCCCCGACGTCGCCGCCATCACCCCCGAGCAGGCGGCTGTCGCCAAGGGCACCAAGCTGGGCCTGGTCAAGCCCCGCAAGAAGCTGCACGGCTGCGGCAACAGCCCGTTCCCGTTCATCTGTGACTACGTGCTGCGCACGCTCAAGCTCTCTCCGAGCCTGGGCGCCACCCAAGAGGATCGCGAGAACGCGATCTACCGCGGCGGCCTGACGATCCGGACGCTGATCGACCCCAAGGTGCAGCGCAAGTCCGAGAAGACCATCCAGAGCTACCTCGACCCGCGCGACCCGGTCGATTCGGTCATCGTGATGATCGAGCCGGGCACCGGCATGATCGTGGCGATGGCCCAGAACCGCAACAAGATGGGCACCAAGAGGGGCGAGACCTTCTGGAACTACGCCGTCGACCGCAAGATGGGTGGCGGCAACGGCTACCAGGGCGGCTCGACGTTCAAGATGTTCGTGGCCGCGGCCGCGTTGAAGAACGGACTGGGCGCCTACGGGCAGATC
>JAGPGQ010000379.1 GCA_018055925.1 Micropruina sp. | reverse complement strand
CCGGTGAGCCGTCCCAGTTCCGTGAGGCCGGGGGTCAGCAGGCCCGGATCGCCACGGAACTTGTTGATCACGAAGCCGGCGATCAGCGCCTGGTCGGCCGGCTCCAGCAGCGCGACGGTGCCGTAGAGGGCGGCGAACACGCCGCCGCGGTCGATGTCGCCGACCACCACCGCCGGCAGGCCGGCGTGCCTGGCCAGGCCGAGGTTGACGTAGTCGCCGGCACGCAGGTTGATCTCGGCCGGGCTGCCGGCACCCTCGGCGACGACCACCTCGAACCGGGACGCCAGGTCGTCGAAGGCGGTGTGCGCGGCCGCGGCCAGGTGCCGGCGTCCGGTCGTCCAGTCGGTCGCGGAGACCTCGCCGGCCGGCCGGCCCATCAGCACCACGTGGCTGCGCCGGTCGCTGCCGGGCTTGAGCAGCACGGGATTCATCGCCGGCTCCGGAACCACCCCCGCGGCCAGCGCCTGCACCCATTGGGCGCGGCCGATCTCGGCCATCGTGCCGTCGGGGGCCGCGCACACCATCGAGTTGTTCGACATGTTCTGCGCCTTGTACGGCGCCACCCGGACGCCGCGGCGCGCGAACGCCCGGCACAGCCCCGCGGTGATCACGCTCTTGCCGGCATCGGAGGTGGTGCCGGCCACCAGCAGCCCCGCCACTACGACGCTCGCAACAGGAAGACGTCCATCACCCAGCCGGCGGCGTCCCTGGCCCGCTCGCGCGCCGCCAGGACCTCGTCGCGGACGTCGCCGACCCGTCCGGCCACCAGCTGCTCGCCCGCCGCTCCCAGGTTGGCGCCCCACCAGATCCGCCAGTCGTCGAGGCCGTCCAGGTCGAGCGAAGAGTTCAGCATCACCACCAGGTTGCGCTGGCCGGCCGCGATCGCCGCGCGCAGCCGGCGTCCGGTGGTGAGGTGCACCGGTTCGCCGACCTCGTGCAGCACGATGCGGTGCTTCGCCGCCAGCAGTTGCGGGGCGCTGATCCCGGGCAGCACGTCCCACTCGAGCGGCAGCAGCTCGGCCAGCCGGCGGACGATCCGGATGGTCGAGTCGTACAGCGACGGATCGCCCCAGACCAGGAACGCCGCCGTCCCGCCGCGCTCACGGATCACCCCGGCGTAGGCGCCGACCCGCGCCTCGTGCCAGGCGGCGACCGCCTCGGGGTAGTCGCCCGGTTCCCGATCCCGCGGCGGGTCGGGTACGGCGACCAGGTCCAACCCGTAGTGGGCGCATAGTTCCCGGCGAACCTCCAGCAGCGGGTCGGCATCGCCCTTCCGGGCGGCCACCACGTAGTCGGCCTCGGCCAGGGCCGCGGCCACCTCAGGGGTGACCTGGCCGGGTCCCATCCCGATGCCGAGCACCCGCACCCTCATCGGCGGCTCATTCGTCGCGGTCCTCCAGTTCGCCCTCGACGTCGAGGTACACCTGCTGCATCGCCTGCAGCACGGCCTCGTCCGGCTCGGCCCACAACCCGCGCTCGGCCGCCTCGTGCAGCCGTTCGACGATGCCGCGCAGCGCCCACGGGTTCGACCGCCGCAAGAACTCCTGATTGGTCTCGTCGAGCACGTACTCGGTGGCCAGCTTCTCGTACATCCAGTCGTGCACCACCCCGGCGGTGGCGTCGAAGCCGAACAGGTAGTCGACGGTCGCGGCCAGCTCGAAAGCGCCCTTGTAGCCGTGCCGCTGCATCGCCGCGATCCAGCGCGGGTTCACCACCCGGGCCCGGAACACCCGGGCGGTCTCCTCGGCCAGCGTGCGGGTGCGGATCGCGTCCGGCGACGTCGAGTCGCCGACATAGGCCTTGGGGTCGGTGCCGGTCAGCGCCCGCACCGTGGCGACCATGCCGCCGTGGTACTGGAAGTAGTCGTCGGAGTCGGCGATGTCGTGCTCGGCCGAGTCGACGTTCTTGGCGGCCACGGTGATCCGGCGGTAGTTGGCCCGCATGTCGTCGGCGGCCGGGGCGCCGTCGAGGCCGCGGCCGTAGGCGAAGCCGCCCCACGCCGTGTATACCTCGGCCAGGTCGTTGTCGTCGCGCCACGAACCCGACTCGATCGCCTGCAGGATGCCGGCACCGTAGGAGCCCGGCTTGGAGCCGAAGATCCGGGTGGTGGCCCGGCGGTGATCGCCGTGCGCGGCCAGATCCTGCGCGGTGTGCGCCCGGATGTAGTTCTGCTCGGCGCTCTCGTCGAGGTCGGCGACCATCCGGACGGCGTCGTCCAGCATGGCGACGACGTGCGGGAAGGCGTCCCGGAAGAAGCCGGAGATGCGGACGGTCACGTCGATCCGCGGCCGGCCGAGCTCGTCCGGCGGGACGACGACGAGCCGGCTGACCCGGCGGGACGCCTCGTCCCATTCCGGCCGGACGCCGAGCAGCGCGAGCACCTCGGCGATGTCGTCGCCGCTGGTCCGCATCGCGCTGGTGCCCCACACCGACAGGCCGACCGAACTCGGGTAGTCGCCGGTCTCGTCCAGGTAGCGCTGGATCAGCGAGTCGGCCATCGCCTGACCGGTCTGCCAGGCGAGCCGCGAGGGCACCGCCCGCGGGTCCACGGTGTAGAAGTTGCGTCCGGTGGGTAGCACATTGACCAGGCCGCGCAGCGGCGAACCGGACGGGCCGGCCGGCACGAAGC
>JAGPGQ010000378.1 GCA_018055925.1 Micropruina sp. | reverse complement strand
CCGCTCTCCTTCAGGCACTCCAGGGCGGTCACGTTGGCGCCGTGCATGGCCATCGCGAGGACGGCGATCCGCACCGACTCGCTGCGGGTCAGCCGGTTCCAGAAGTCGAGGTCGGTGGCGTCGCCCTCGACGACGTGCCGTCCCTGGTTCACCTGCCAGGCGACCCGCTCGCCGTCGTAGTCGACCCCGACGACCCTCAGGCCGTAGCCGTCCCGCAACCGGTCGTAGGCGGCGACCCCGATCCGACCCATGCCGATGATCACCACCTCGGCGTCGCCGGCGTCCGCGGGCCGCTCCTCGGGATGCAGTTCCTCGGGTGGCCGCCGGGGCAGGCGTTCGGCCAGCTTCTCCACGAACAGGTGTCCGCGGCCGTTGACCAGCGCCGCGAACACGAAGCTGATCGCCACCGCGATCGAGATCTCCACCAGCCAGGTGGCCTCCAGCATGCCCGCGCTCACCCCGAAGGACACCACGATCAGGCCGAACTCGGAGTAGTTGGTCAGGCTGAGGCCGGCGAGCAGCGCCGACCTGACCCGCAGCCGCATCAGCCACAGCAAGAGCACGTAGCCGATGGTCTTGACCGGCAGCAGGACCACCATGAACAGCGCGATCGCGAGGATCGGCAGGTCGGGCAGACCGGTGAGGCCGATCGAGACGAAGAAGCCGACCAGCAGGAGTTCCTTGAGGTGGAACAGCGATCGCGCCAGCTCGGACGAGGAGGGGTGCGAGGCCAGCAGGACCCCCATGATCAGGGCTCCCAGGTCGCCCTTCAACCCGACGATCGAGAACAGCGCGTAGCCCGGGACGAGTGCCATCACAATGCCGAACAGGGACTGCATCTCGCCGTGCCCGAACCGTCCCCAGACCTTGCGCAGCACCCGCGACAGCGGCCACAGCAGCACCAGGGTGAGCGCCCACGGGCTGGGCAGATGGCCGCTGGTGGCGGTCAGGAAGATCACCGCGGCGATGTCCTGGATGACCAGGATGCCGATCGCCACCCGGCCGTACAGCGAGTGCGACTCGCCACGCTCCTCGAGCACCTTGATCACGAACACCGTGCTGGAGAAGGACAGCGCGAACGCAAGCAGCACGAAGGTGCGCAGGTCCTGCCCGAACAGCATCGGCAGCCCGACCAGCGCCCCGAGCCACAGCACGACCGTGCCGAACAGCACGCTCAAGACCAGGTGGACGGACGCGGTCAGCCACACCTCGCGCCGCAGCAGCGTGCGCAGGTTGAGCTTCAGGCCGATGCCGAACAGCAGGATGGTGACGCCCAGGTCGGCGATCACCTCGATCGCCGGCAGATGCTCGACGTGCATCCAGTTCAGCACGAAGCCGGCGGCCAGGAACCCGACCAGGGGAGGCAGCCGCACCACCACGGCCAGCAATCCGAGCACCAGGGTCACGGCGAGATACGTAGCCACAACGGTCACGGGCGAAGTTTGTCAGACGATCCGGACCGATGGGTAGCCGGACGCGCCCCGCCGGATCGGAAGCCGCGCGGTAGGCACCACGCGGTCACCGGGGGAGCGCGCTGGCCCATGGCCACCTCGCCGGCTCCGCCTGTCGAAGCCGCTGCCCTCACAGCCGTTCCCGCAGCCCGGACGCCCGCCGGGCCGTCCGCTCGACGGCGGCGACGAGCGCGTTCGGCGTCCCGATCAGGTGGACGGCGTCGCGAGCCCGGGTGACCGCCGTGTACAGCAGTTCGCGGGTGAGCAGGGGAGAGTCGACCGGCGGCACCACCAGGGTCACCTCGGCGAACTGGCTGCCCTGCGACTTGTGGACGGTGAGGGCGTCCACCGACTGGGTGGGGCCGAGCAGGTCGGGGCTCAGCGCCTTGTCGACCCGGCCGGCGAAGTGGACCACCGGGCGTCCGGCGTGCAGCAGCACCACGCCGGTGTCGCCGTTCCACAACCCCCAATCCGGCTGGTTGGACGTCACCAGCAGCGCCCGTCCCGCATGCCATTCGCCCTCGGCGCCGAAGCCGGCCACGGACGCCCGGAGCCAGTACTCGACCTGGCGCGCCCAGGTGGTGGCGCCGAACGGCCCGTGCCGGTGGGCGCACAGCAGCCGGTGCCGGTCGAGCAGGTCGAGCGCGGACGCCGCGTCGCCGGCCACCGCGGCGGCGTGGATGGCGCGACCGGTGTGCACGACGCGGGGCCGCAGGGCGTCCTGGGCCCGTTCGGGGTCGGTGAGCGTCAGGTGCGGATCGCCCGCTCCGACCAGGTCGAGCACCGCGGCGGCATCGCCGTCCCGGACGGCGGCGGCGAGCCGTCCGAGGACGCCGGCGAACCGGTAGTTGCGCTGCAGCCGGACGACCGGACTGGCGCCGCCGGTGCCGCGCCAGCCGGCGCGGGTCAGATCGGCGAGCACCGCGCCGGCCGACACCGAGCTGAGCTGGTCGGGGTCGCCGACCAGGACCAGTCTGGTGGCCGGGCCGAGTGCATCGACGAGCTGCGCCATCTGGGTCAGCGACACCATCGACAACTCGTCGACGATCACCGCGTCGTGCGGCAGCGGGTTGGCGGCGTTGAACCGGGGGGTGGCGCGTCGCCGCGGCGTCCAGCCGATCAGGCGGTGCACGGTGGACGCGCTCAGGGTGGTGATCCACGCGGCGACGTCGGCGGGCAGGTCGGCGGCGGCGTCCCGGAG
>JAGPGQ010000377.1 GCA_018055925.1 Micropruina sp. | reverse complement strand
CGGCCCGCAGGGCCCGGACGGTGAGCGCCAGGGCGAGCTGGACCCGCTGGTCGGACTCGCCGTACAGCAGCGACAGGTGCCGGACGGGGTGCAGGTCCGCCCACTCCAGCACGCCGAGCGCGTGGAAATCGCCGACCAGTCCCTCGGCGGCCACCGACAGTTCCGGGTCACGCATCCGCCGCACCCCCGCCCAGCAGCCGGGACAGTTCGGTCACCAGCGTCGCGGGCGGACGCCAGGCGAACACCCCGGTCTCCGGCCCGGCCGCCGGCCCGCCCATGCCGCGGACAAACAGGTACAGCACGCCGCCGAGGTGCCGCTCCGGGTCGTAGCCGGCCAGGCGTCCGGCCAGGAAACGGTGCAGCGCCACGCAGTACAGCAGGGCCTGCAGCGGATAGTGGCTGGCGCACATCGCGGTCACCATCGGTCCCTGGGCGTAGTGGCCGAGGGTCAGGTCGTCGCCGCCGAGCCGGTTGGTCTTGTAGTCGACCACCAGGAAACGCTGCCGGTCGCCCTCGCCGACCCGCAGCACCGCATCGATGCTGCCGGTCAGGAAGCCGCGCAGCGGCTGGCCGGCGAGTGCCGGGTCGGCCAGCAGCGCCGGATAGCCGACCAGGGGATCGTCGGCCGGCAGCCGCCGGCGAAGCAGGTCGGCGACATCGCCCAGAGTGAGCGGCGAGGCCGGCTCCATCGGCAGGTCGAAGGTGAGCTCGGCGAGCCGGTCGCTGAGCGGAAGTTCCGCCAGGCTGCGTCCGTCGGCCAGCGGACCCAGCGGGGTCGCGAACGCCGGCAGCAGCGACTCGACCAGCCGGCCGGCGTCCACCCCGGGCAGCGGGAACCGCGGCAGCCACTCGGCCGCGGCGCGGGCCAGGTTGGTGCGCAGCGTGTCCGGGTCCGGGCCGGGATCGACCTGCTCGAACAGGGCGTGGACCAGGGTGCCGAACTGGGTGCCGCCCGGCAGGTCGCGCATCGGCGACGGGGTGGCCGCGGACAGCGACGGGGTCGCGCCCTGAACCTCCTCGGGCTCATCGAGCAGCAACGGTGCATCGTGGTGCACGCCGGCGGTCAGGCCCGAATAGGAGGTCCGGCGCCAGTCGGCGTCGATGGACCGGCCGAAGCCGCGGGCCCGCAGCGCCGGTGGCGGCGCGACGCCCGGCGGGGCCGGCAGGTGGGTGCGCAGTTCGATCGGGCGCACGTCGATGCCGGGGGCGTTCCGCAGCCAGTCGAGCTCGCCGGGGGAGAGCGTGCCGGGCGGGGCGTCCAGCGGGTAGCGCGCGGCGGGCACCGACGGCTCCGCGGTACGTGGGCGGTACAGCACCCGCTGCAGCGCCGAATCGGCGGTCTGTTCCGTCCGTGCCCACCAGGCCCGCACCTGGCAGCGGGCCCGGGTGAACGCCACATAGAGCAGTCGGAGCTCCTCCTCGGCCTCCTCCCGCTGGTCGCGGCGGTAACGCTCGAGCCGGCCCGGTGCCTCCGCGCCGCCGAGGTCGACCAGGGCCCGGCCCTCGTCGTCGTGGAACAGCAGGGCGCCGCCGTCGTCCCCGCTGGAACCGAACGGCTTCCACAGGTCGGGCAGCAGCACGATCGGGTACTGCAACCCCTTCGCGCGATGCACGGTCTTCACCTGGACGGCGCGGGAGTCGGTTTCGAGCCGGCGGGTCCGTTCGCTCTCGGCGGCCGGCCGGTTCAACTGCTCGGCGAGCCACTCGGCCAGCCAGGTCGCGCTCGGCCGGTCATGCCCGGACGCCTCGTGCAGCAGTTCGGCGACGTGCCGGAAGTCCGTCATCAGCCGCTCCCCGTCGGGGCGGGACAGTACCCGGTCGATGAAGTCCGTCTCCGCGCCGATCGCCGCGAACAGGGCGGCCACGCCCGCGCCGTGCAGGATGCGGTCCCACTGCCGCAGGGTCGCCGTCCAATCGGCCACCCGCTGCTCGTCGGCGCCTGCCAGGTCGGCCAGGGACGCCTCGAAGAAGGCCGTCCGGACGGCCTTGCGCAGATCGCCTCGCCACCCGGAGGCCAGGGCCCGCAACAGCAACAGCCAATCGGACGCGGCGGGGGAGGCGAAGATGCTCTCGGCGCCACTCAGGGCCACCGGGACGCCACGCGCACGCAGCGCGTCCGCCACCCGCTGGGCGAGCGTATTGGTCCGCACCAGGACGGCGATGTCGCCCGGGTCGACCGCACGCCACCCCTTGTCGCCGGGGAGTTCGCCGTCGTCGAAGAGTTCGTGGCCGGTCAGCAGGGCACGCACCTGGACGGCCACGTCGGCGACCACCTGGTCGCGCGCCCGCTGCCACTTCTGCGGCTGATCGAGGGTGGTGAGCACCACCGGCACCACGTCGGATCCCGCCCGCCGCAGCCCACAGGCCGGCCGGTCGGCGGTCACCGGGCGCACATCGATGCCGTCGCCCAGCCGCAGCCCCGCGAAGAGGGTGCCGAGGGCCTCCACGAGGGCGGCGTCGCTGCGATAGTTGCGGCTCAGCCCGAAGCGGGCCGAGGCGCCCTGGGCGGCCCGCAGGTAGGCCTGGACGTCCGCCCCGCGGAAGGTGTAGATCGCCTGCTTGGGATCGCCGATCAGGACCATCGGGCGATGCCCGTCGAAGAGCCGCCGCAGGATCTCCCACTGCACCGGGTCGGTGTCCTGGAACTCGTCCA
>JAGPGQ010000376.1 GCA_018055925.1 Micropruina sp. | reverse complement strand
GAGGCCGGGGCGTCGTCGCGGGTGCCGCCGACGGCCGTTCGCACTCTACGGGTGAGAGTGCTAACGCCGAATCTATCGCGGGCTTAGCACTCGTTCAACCTGAGTGCCAATCTGGACGCCGGCGCCGGCACCCAGGGCGGCCGGGGGAAGCGCCGGGCCAGGGGACGGAACCGGTCAGGCGGCGGTGGTCACCGGGGAACCGGCGGCGAGCACGTCGGAGATCTGGCGTCCGAGCGCCTTGAGCCGGACGCGCGCCTCGGACTCGCTGAAGGCCACCACCACCGCACCCAGGGCGGCCAGCACCTGGTGCGACCAGCCGATCGGCAGGTCGCGCAGGTAGTCGGTCAGCTGCAGGGTGAACGGCAGCATGGCGGGGCGGGGCAGGTGGATGTCGTCGGGGCCCCGGAGCGCGGCGCGCAGCAGGTCGAGCAGCCGCTCCAGGTCGCCGGGCTCCTCGGCCCCGCTCGCCACCAGGGCGAACGCGTCGGCGAGTTCGGGGGTCAGGAAGCCGGCGATGGCCGCCGCCTCGGAGTCCAGGGACGGGGTGGGTACGGAATCAGCGTATTGGTTGTTCATACTAAAAACAGTCTAGCGGGTCGTCCCGGGCGCCGTGGACCGGTCCGCGGTCAGTTCAGCCGGCGCACCGACACCCGCTCGATCAACGGCATCGGCACCAGGGTCTCCCGGACGGCGCCGCCCGGCAGCACTCCGCCTTCGCCGTCGAGCAACTGGGCCATGGCGACCCGGCCCATCTCCAGGTACGGCAGCCGCATCGTGGTGACCGGCGGCCGCAGGTAGCTCGCCAGCTGTTCGTCGTCGAAGGACATCACCGACAGCTCGTCGGGGATCGTCAGGCCGCGTTCCTGGGCGGCCTGGTAGACGCCCATCGCCACCCGGTCGTTGAACGCCAGGATCGCCGTCACGTCGGCCGAGTCGAACACCTCCAGCGCACCCGTGTAGCCGAGTTCCGGCTCCCACGCGCCGAGCCCGCCGCTCACCTCGTGGACGAAGGTCAGGCCGGCCTCGGCCATGCCCCGGTCGATGCCGGACAACCGGCGACCGATGGTGGCCCAGACGTCGAGATCGAGCTCCTCCGACGGCCGGCCGATGAACGCGATCCGGGTGTGACCGGCGGCCAGCAGGTGGTCGATGGCCTCCCGGCCGCCGCGTTCCTCGTCGGGCAGGACGGCCGCCCGTCCCGACGCCAGTCCGTTCACCAGGATCAGCGGCGTCGACGACCGCACCTGGGGCAGCGTGATCCGGCGGGCCCGCATCAGCCCGAGCAGCAGCCCGTCCACCCGGCGGGTCTGCAGCACCCGGACGGCGGTCTCGAGCTCGTCCAGCCGGCTGTCGGTCTCGGTCATGATCAGCACGTGGTCGCGGGCCGCGCAGACGTCCATGATCCCGCGGATCATCGGGGACGCGTACCGGGTCAGCGTGACCTCGTCCGAGACGAACCCGACCGCCTGGGTGCGGCCGGTCCGCAGGCTGCGGGCGGTGGGATCGGGACGGTACTGCAGTTCGGCGGCGGCGGCCCGGATGCGCTCGGCCGTGGCCTCGGCGATCCGGGTTCCCGGACGGTTGGTCAGCACGAAACTCGCGGTGGTGCTGGACACGCCCGCCCGCTTGGCCACGTCCGCCAGCGTGGCGCGTCGCTCCACGAATCTGACTCCTCACGTTGTCGCCGGGGCGGAATACCTACACCCCTGCGGCGAATGCTAGCGTGCGCGCCCCGCGCCGCCCGGCGGCCGGGGTCAGTCCTCCTTGATCAGCGTGGCGATCCCGCCGAACGGCGGCAGGCCGACCGGGAACCCGTGGTCCTCCACCGTCTCGAACCGCAGCCGGGTGGTGAGGTCGAACACCCGCCCGGGCGGAATGTGCGGCGAGGCCACCCGTCCGCTGAACGGCGTCGGCCCGAAGTTGAGCACGGTCACCTGGGTCGCCCCGATGTAGAGCCGGTTGACCAGCACCAGGACCTGCGGCTCCGGGCCCTCGGGCACGTCGATCAGAGATCCGGTGCTCAGCCCGTGCTGCTTGCGGACCAGCAGGATCGCGGCCAGCCGGGACGCGAACGAGCCCGGGTCGGCGAGCTGTTCGGGCAGCGTCCCGTACAGCGTCCGCGCCCGCGGCATGCCCGAGGCGGACGCCAGCACGTCCGGCGCCCAGCCCATCAGGTCGTACGCCCCGCGCTCGATCCAGCGGGTGTCGCCGGTGGCGATCAGCGGGGCCACCTCGCGCCGGTCGAGCGGCAGGGCACCCAGCAGGTCCCAGCCCGAGAGCGCGAACACCCCGGGCTGCCACGCGTTGTACATGCACAGCAGCAGGTGGGCGTCGGTGATCCGGGCGATGTCGTCCCCGGTCAGCGTGGTCAGGTCGGTGAACCCGAGGCTGGCGGCGATCACCGACGCGGTGGTCGAGGCGATGCCGTTCTGGGTGAAGATGGCGTTGTAGGGCGCGGCCGGCCCGGCCAGCCGGTCCCGCATGACCTGCCGGACGTGCTCGGCCAGGCCGGCACCGGTGTACTCCACCCCGCCCAGCGTGTACTGGTCGGTGGCGTGCCGGGCGGCGAAGTGCACCAGTTCATAGGTGAGCTCGTCGTGGTTCTGCAGGGCATGCACCAGGGACGCCTGGTCGATGCCCAGCCGGATCGCCTCGCGCAGCGTGAGCCGCAGGAACTC
>JAGPGQ010000151.1 GCA_018055925.1 Micropruina sp. | reverse complement strand
GATCGACACCAAGGTCTTCTCCATCCCCGAGATCAGGGACCGGTGGCCCGGGATGCACCTGCATCCGTAATGACGAACCGACCGTGGCGGAGTACTCCCCTTGGACCACACAGCGTACGCGATCCCGGCGAGAACCTCGAAATCGAGATCATCTGCCGCGGCGGCGGCGCCGCACCGGTCGTCCCGCTCCCTCCGCTTCGATCAAGGGACCAGCCCCTTCGCGGCCGCCAGCATCCGGGCCCGGTACTCGGGGGTGTCCAACGGCTCGCTGTCACCGAAGATGGCCCTCATCCAATGACCGTCGGTGTTGTTCGGGAACAGGATGCGCGAGTGGCCGTACGTGTCGGCGTCCTGGGTGGCGAGGCGTCGCCGCTCCTCGACGCCGGTCACGTAGTACCGCCGGCTGAAGTCGTTCAGGTTGTCGCCGAGGTAGGCGATGATCTCGTACCGGGCGGCGATCGCCTGCTGCGCGGGCTCCTTGTTGGACGTGTCCCGCTGCATGGTGACGTGGGCATCGTCGGCGAATGCCATGCCGACCTTCCTGAGGTTGGCGACCCCGTACTTCTGGGTGTTCTCCCCCTGGTCGCGGTTGGAGACGTAGAAGATCTGCACCCCCTTGCGCTTGGCGTACTGGGTGAACGCCACGGCACCGGGAGTGGCGGTCGGACCGTTGCCGGCGATCCACTCGTCCCACAGCGGATCGTCCAGGGCCTGCTTGCGGGCCTCGATCAGCAGCTTCCAGTACGGGTCGGTCGACAACACGGTGTCGTCGATGTCCGAGATGAACGCGAGCGGCTTGCGCCGTCCGCGCCGATGGCGCTTCTTGCGGCGCCGCTCGAGCGCCGCATCGAGGCGTTCCCGGGCGATGTTGAAACCCTGCCGGTAGAGGATGTCGCGCTCGGCGGCGGTGACCCGCCACGCCACGGCCGCGCTCAGGATGTTCTGCACCGGATCGTCGCCCGCCGCCGAGGCGGACGGCGCGTTCGCCACCCAGCTGCCCGCCAGCAGGCCCCCGGCGAGACCGCCGGCTCCGACGCCCTTGATGACCGATCGACGATCAATGTTCATGCGTGCCCTCCTTCGGGGTTGGTTGGGCAACGGTGGCAGGACGGCGCGCGCTCCGGCTAGGCCGCAATTCGCCGGTGAGACGAGTGAGGGTGCGCATAACCTTCGGCCGATCGGCCCATTCGGCGTACGTCTGGGCGCTGCTCGGGCGTCAGTCGAGGCAGAACTCGTTACCCTCCGGGTCGCGCATGACGATGAACCCGTCGCTCATGAACGGCTCGGGCTCGAAGCGCCGGACCCGGGTCGCGCCCAGCGCCACGAGCCGGTCACATTCCGCCTCGAGGGCCGCCAGCCGCTCCTCCCCCTTCAGCCCGGGTGCGGCCCGGACGTCGAGATGAAGCCGGTTCTTCACCTGCTTGCCCTCGGGTACGCGCTGGAAGAACATCCGTGGGCCGCGGCCGTCCGGATCCTCGATCGCCGAGCGCGAGTTCCGCTCCTGTGGCGGAACGTTCATCCGCTCCAGGAACGCGTCCCAGGCGTCCAGCGGGTCGGTGCCGGCCGGCACATCAACCCCGGGCGGTCCCGGGTGTACGTAGCCGAGGACGTCGCGCCAGAAGCGCGACAGGCCGGCCGGATCGTGGCAATCGAACGTCACCTGCACGACAAGACTCATGCGGCCAGACTAGAACACATATTCGATTATGACCAGGGTGTCGCGACCTCATTCGAACAGGATGTACTCGGGCTGCGGCTTCAGCGCGAGCACCTCCCTGGCGGTCATCAACCGCTTGCCGGTCTGCACGTCCTCGGAGAAGAACAGCTTGAACCCGGCATGCACGTACGACGGCCGGGTCTTCATCACCCGGTTGAAGGTGGCCACCTTGGCTCCGGGCGAGCCGATGCCGTCCACCGCGTTGATCAGCACCACACCGGGATGCTGCTTCAGGTCCTTGGGCTTCTTGACGATGGTGACGTGCAACTGGTGGAACAACATCACCTTCTCGGGCAGGTTGTTCGCCGCCACCAGGTCCGAGAGGTAGGTGGCCACGCCGTTCAGTTCGGCCCCGGTCGTGCTGCCGAACACCCGTCCGGGCGTCTGGCCCTTGCCGACCGCCCATTCGGGGTCGAGCGCCACCCCGACGTTGGGGTACTTCAGCCACTTCTCGAAGTACTTCACCTCGTCGATGAAGTCGGCCCGGCCCGGCTGGATGTTGAGCAGCAGCAGCGCCTTGTGCTTGGTCGCGGCGTCGTGCCAGCGCTTGATCACGGCCTCCGAGGTGCGCGTGCGGTACATGCCGTCGCTGCCCGGCGACCGGTGCACCGTGACCGCGATCAACTCCATCACCGGCAACAGTGTGCGACCGCCCCGCCACGCCTTGCCGCGTTGTTCGATCTCGTTCATCCGGGCGTCCAGCGACCCGATGCCGAGCCGGCCCTGGCCGGGTGCGCCCGGGTAGCCCGAATAGCCGAACAGCCGGTACCGCGGGAAGAGTTCCCGCCCGCCCCGGGGCAACTCGGACGCCGCAGGCGGCATGGTGGCCGCGGGTGTCGTGGCCGGCGGTGTCGCCGGCACGGACGGTGACGCGGCAGGCGTCCCGGTGGACGCTGACGGAGCCGTGGGCTCGCTGGGCAAGGACGGGCTCTGGGTGCCGGACGGTGGCGTGGTTCCGCAACCGGCGAGCAGCGTGGCACAGCAAAGCCCGGCAATCAGGAAGGAACGCATCCGTCCAGTCTGCCCGCTCGGGTCGCACACTCCCCTCGGCGACACGAGCCCGGCGCGGCCCCGGAACCGGGTGTACCCCTGGTCAGGGCGGCCGGCGAACCGCAGCACCTCGACGGACTTTCGCTCAGCCGGGGCGACCACTCCCCCGGCGCCCTACCGACGCCCGGGTCCGGGTGTTCAGAAGTTGATCATGTGGCCGGCGATGCCCTCGACGGACTCCTTCAGAGCCTCGGACAAGGTCGGATGCGCATGGATGTTGCGGCCCACCTCGTCGGCGGTGAGATCCCACTGCTGGGCCAGGGTCAGCTCCGGCAGCAACTCGGTCACGTCCGGTCCGATCATGTGGGCACCCAGGATCTCGTTGTGCTCGGCGTCCGCGACCACCTTGACGAAGCCGGTGGCATCGCCCAGGCCGTGCGCCTTGCCGTTCGCCGAGAACGGGAACTTGGCCACCTTGACGTTGTAGCCGCGCTCCTTGGCCTGCGCCTCGGTGTAGCCGAACGAACCGATCTGCGGCTGGCAGTAGGTCGCCCGCGGGATCATGTCGTAGTTGATCGGCATGGTTTCGGCCCCCGCGATGGTCTCGGCGGCCACCACCCCCTGGGCCTCGGCGGTGTGCGCCAGGGCCAGCTTCATGGTGACGTCGCCGATCGCGTAGATGCCCGGCACGTTGGTGCGCATGTAGTCGTCGATCTGGATCGCGCCGCGCTCGGTCAGCTCGACGCCGAGCTTCTCCAGGCCGTAGCCCTGGGTGCGCGGGGCGAAGCCGATCGACTGCAGGACGCGGTCGGCCTCGAGCACCTTGGAGTCGCCTCCGGCCGCCGGGCTGACCGTGACCCGGACGCCGCCGGCGGCCTCTTCGATGGCCTCCACCTTGGTCGAGGTGAGCACCTCGACACCCAGCTTCTTGTACGCCTTGGCGAGCTCGCGGGAGATCTCCGGATCCTCCAGCGGCACCATCCGGTCGAGGAACTCGACGATGGTCACCTTCACGCCGTAGTTGGCTAGGACGTAGGCGAACTCGGTGCCGATGGCGCCCGAGCCGCAGATGATGATCGAACCCGGCAGGTCGTCGGCGAGGATCTGCTCCTCGTAGGTGAACACGCGAGCGCTGCGCGTCGTGCCGGGGATCATCCGGGTGGTCGACCCGGTGGCGATGATGCAGTTGTCGAAGGTGACCGTCTCGGTGCCCTTGTCGGTCTGCACCTCGATGGTCCGGTTGTCGACGAAGGTGCCCCACCCGTTGAACTCGGTGATCTTGTTCTTCTTCATCAGGTAGTGGATGCCGCCCACCATCCGGTTCGATACCTCGCGGCTGCGGGAGAACGCCTTGCCGAAGTTGAACGTCACCTCGCCCTCGATGCCGAAGAGGTCCTTCTCGTGGGTGAAGATGTGCGCCAACTCGGCGTTGCGCAGCAGCGACTTGGTCGGGATGCAGCCCACGTTGAGGCAGACGCCGCCCCACCACTGCTTCTCGATGATGGCCACCTTCCGGCCAAGCTGCGCGGCTCGAATGGCGGCCACGTAGCCACCGGGGCCCGCTCCCAGGACAACGACGTCGAAGTGTGCGCTCATGGGCAGCACCCTAGTGGACCCGTCGCGCGTGATGCATCACACGCGCACGACGGTGATCACCCTTGTGTTTCGGTGGTCGAAAATCGGGACGCCGGCGATGGCTTATGCTGCCCGGGTGGCAGAGCTATCTCCGACCCGTATCGGCTACCTGATCAGGGATGCGCGTCGCCAGCGTGGCCTCACGCAGCAAGCACTCGCCGACGAACTCGGCACCTCGCGCGAAACGGTCAACGACCTCGAGGCGGGCCATCGGGAGTTGTCCGTCGACCTCGTGAACCGGATCGCCGAGGCCCTGGAACGTCCGCAACCGGCGGGCGGCGCGATGCACCTGCGCATCGAGGGTGAGCACAAGCTCTCGGGCTCGATAGAGGTGCGCTCGTCCAAGAACGCGGCGGTGGCACTCCTGTGCGCCTCCCTGCTGAACCGCGGCCGCACGGTGCTCCGCGGGATCGCGCAGATCGAGGAGGTCAACCGGATCCTCGAGGTGCTGACCAGCATCGGCGTCTCGGCGACCTGGTCGGACGACCGGACGGAACTGGAACTGATCCGTCCCGATCGGTTGGCCCTGGACCGGATGGACGTCGAGGCCGCCCGGCGGACCCGCTCGATCATCATGTTCCTCGGCCCCCTGCTGCACGACGAGGCGGCCTTCGAGCTGCCGTACGCCGGCGGCTGCAACCTGGGCACCCGCACGGTGACCCCGCACCTGCACGCGTTGCGGGCGTTCGGGCTCGACATCAAGGCGACCGAGGGCTCCTACCACGCCCGGGTCGACCTGGTCGACGGCGAACTGGCCCGGACGATCACCCTCACCGAACGCGGCGACACGGTCACCGAGAACGTGCTGATGGCCGCCGCCCGGCACCCCGGCCCCACCATCATCCGGAACGCCAGCAGCAACTACATGGTCCAGGACCTGTGCTTCTTCCTGCAGGCGATCGGCGTGACCGTCAAGGGGATCGGCACCACCACGCTGCGGGTGCGGGGCCGGACAAGCATCGACACCGAGGTGGAGTTCGCCCCGTCCGAGGACCCGATCGAGGCGATGAGCCTGCTGACCGCGGCGATCGTCACCGGGTCGCAACTGACCGTGAAGCGCTGCCCGATCGAGTTCCTGGACGTCGAACTGGCGATCCTGGAGGAGATGGGCCTGCGGGTCGACCTGTCACCGGAGTATCCCGCCGACAACGGCAACACCCGGCTGGTCGACATCACCGTGTACCCCTCGGAGTTGCGGGCCAGTTCGGACAAGATCCACCCGATGCCGTTCCCGGGGCTGAACATCGACAACCTGCCGTTCTTCGCCGTCATCGCGGCGGTCGCGCAGGGCCGGACGATGATCCACGACTGGGTCTACGAGAACCGGGCCATCCACCTGGTGGAGCTCACCAAGCTGGGCGCCAACGTCCAACTCCTCGATCCGCACCGGATCATCGTGACCGGGCCGACCCGCTGGCGCGGCCAGGAGGTCATCTCTCCCCCGGCCCTGCGGCCCGCGGTGTGCCTATTGCTGGCGGCGCTGGCCGCCCGGGGCACCAGCGTCCTGCGGGACGTCTACGTGATCAACCGCGGCTACGAGGACCTGCCGAACCGGCTGAACGCCCTCGGCGCCAAGATCGAGGTCTTCCACGACTGAGGAGTCTCGGTCCCGGCTCCCATCGTCCCAGGCACCTGTCATCCCGGCGAACGCCGGGATCTCGAAACGAACGCCGTCGTCCCGGGCATCCGAAAGAGCACCGTCATCCCGGCGAACGCCGGGATCTCGAACGCCGTCGTCCCAGGCAACCCGTCGTCCAGAAGGGCACCCGTCATCCCGGCGAACGCCGGGATCTCGAACGCGCTTGAGCGACCGAGCCGGGAGAGATCCCGGGTCAAGCCCGGGATGACGGACGGGCCCGGGATCACGGACGGGCCCGGGACGACGCGGGCTCAGCGCACCTGGTGCACGTCGAAGTGATAGGTGGGTGAGACGATCTCGTCCTGCGCCGCCACCAGCTGCAGCTCCGGCAGGCCCGACTCGGCGGTCTGCTTGAGCACCGAGTACACGACGTCGGCGGTCGCGCCGACGGCCTCGGCGGCCGACCGGGTGCGCAGCCAGTGCGCCAGGAACATGGCCGCGGTGATGTCGCCCGACCCGGTGAACACCCGGTCGAGGCGGGGGGTGGTGACCTGCCAGGCCCCCGCCCCGGTCACGGCCAGCATGGTCAGCGAGTCGTCCCCGGTGGTGTCGGTGACCACGGACGTGACCAGCACCGTCTCGGGACCGACCGCGCGCAGCGCATGGGCCGCCTCGATCACCTCGTCCAGGGTGTGGGTCTCGCGCCCGGTCAGGAAGTCCAGTTCGAAGTGGTTGGGTGTGACGATCTGCGCCTGGGGCACCACCCGGTCACGCATGAACTCCGGGATCCCCGGACGGACGAAGAACCCGCGGCCGACATCGCCCATCACCGGATCGCAGCAGTAGATGGCGCGCGGGCTGCGCTGCTTGACCAGGTCGACGGCGGCCAGGATCGCGCCGCCCACATCCTCGGCGCCCTGGTAGCCGGACAGCACGGCGTCCACCCGCGGCAGCACGCCGCGCTCGTCGATGCCGGCGATCACGTCGGTCACGTCGGCGGCCGTCAGCAGCGGCCCGCGCCATTGGCCGTAGCCGGTGTGATTCGAGAAGTGCACGGTCAACACCGGCCAGACCTCAATACCGGCACGCATCAGCGGGAAGGTCGCGGCGCTGTTGCCCACGTGTCCGTAGGCGACCGACGACTGGATGGAGAGGATAGTGGTCACGAGAGCCCATTCTGGCCCACCCGGCGCTCCCCTGGGAACTCGTCCGAACCCTCCGTCGGGGCTCGCCCGGAGCGCGTGTCGTGACAGGTCACCGCGGCTCACCCATACTGAGCCCGTGAGGGCCGGTGACTACCGCTACTTCGACACCCGATTCGCCGCTCTGGCCCATCGGGGCGGCTACCGATCGCCCGACGACAAGCCCCTGGAGAACACCGTGCATGCGTTCGCCCGGGCCGTCGAACTCGGCTACCGCTACCTCGAGACGGACGTCTGGACGTCGTCGGACGGGGTGCCGATCGCCTTCCACGACGCCCGGCTGGAACGGACGACCGACAGCACCGGCAGGGTGACCGATCTGCCGTTCAAGGCGCTGCGGCAGGTCCGGGTCGCCGGCACCGAGACGATCCCCACCCTGGACGAGCTGTTCGAGCGGTTCCCCGGAACCCGGTTCAACCTCGACCTGAAGACGACCTCCGCGGTCAAGCCGGTGGCCCGTGCGATCGCCGCCCACCGGGCCGAGGACCGGGTCTGTGTCGGGTCCTTCTCGCCGGCCCGGATCCGGGCGTTCCGGCGGCTGACGCGGGGCACCGTGGCCACCGCCGCCTCCCCGGTGGGGGTCGCCGGCCAGGCCTACGCGCCGCTGCTGCGGCGGATCGTCCACTCCCCCGGCGTCGCCCTGCAGATCCCCGAACGGGTGGGACGCGAACGCGTCCCGCTGCTGACCCGCGGCCTGGTCCGGACGGCGCACGCCGCCGGCCGGGTGGTGCACGTGTGGACGGTCAACCGGCGGGCCGACATGGAACGCCTGATCGACCTCGGCGTCGACGGGATCGTCACTGACCGGATCGAGCTGCTCGCCGAGGTACTGGCCGAGCGTGGACTGTGGGAGGACTGATGGGCCGCATTCGCAGCACCCGGCAGCAACGCGCCTGGTACTTCTACGACTGGGCCAACTCGGCCTACGTGACGACCACCGCCACGGTGATCCTGGGCCCGTACCTGACCAGCCTCGCGGTGAACGCGGCCTGCCCCGGCCTGCCGTCCGGTCAGGTGTGCACCACGCCGGTGTCCCTGCTCGGGGTGCCGGTGCTGCCGGGTGCGGTGCATCCGTTCCTGGTGACCATCTCGACGATCCTGACCACCCTGGGCATGCTGCTGATCGGCGTGATCGCCGACCGTTCGGCCCGGCCGACCCGGTGGCTGGGCGGGCTGGCCTGGACGGGTGCCGCGGCGGCGTCGGCGATGTTCCTGCTGGCCGGCAGCAACTGGGAACTGGGCGCCGTGCTGATGATCGTGGCGAACGTGTGCATCGCCTCCTCCATGGTGATCTACGATGCGATCCTGGTGCGGGTGGCGTCCCCGGACGACCGTGACCGGGTGTCCAGCCGGGGTTGGGCGTTCGGCTACCTCGGTGGCGGTCTGCTGCTGGCCGCGAACCTCGGGCTGATGACCGCCTACGAGCCGCTGGGCCTGAGCTACGGCATGGCGATCCGGCTGAGCCTGCTGTCGGCCGGGCTGTGGTGGGGCCTGTTCACGCTCATCCCGGTGATCGGGCTGCGGTCGCTGCCGGCCCGGGATGCGGACGAACTGCCGCCGGTGCTGGACGGGTCCGGGCGTCCGGTGCCCCGTCCGAATCCGCTGCGGCAGCTGGCCGCGACGTTCCGCGATCTGCGCAACTATCCGCAGACCATGCTGTTCCTGGTCGCCTACCTGTTCTACAACGACGGCATCCAGACGGTGATCGGGCAGTCCAGCCTGTACGCGCAGCTGGAGCTCGGCATGTCCACCTCGAACGTGATGATCACCTTCGTGCTCACCCAGTTCGTCGCCTTCGGCGGCGCGCTGCTGTTCGGCCGGGTCGCCGCGCGGCTGGGCGCCAAGCGCACGGTGCTGATCGGTATCGCGATCTGGTTCGGGGTGGTGTCGGTGGCCTTCTTCCTGCCGTCCGGGGTGTTCGGCGCGCTGCTCGCGCTGGGCGCGTCCATCGGGCTGGTGATGGGCGGCACGCAGGCGCTGAGCCGCTCGATGTACTCCCAGCTGGTGCCGCGGGGGCGGGAGTCGGAGTACTTCAGCTTCTATCAGGCGATGGAGCGGGGCACCAGCTGGCTGGGCACGCTCAGCTTCGCGCTGGTGTACCAGTTCAGCCACTCCTACCGGCTGGCGATCCTGACCCTGGTGCTGTTCTTCCTGGTCGGCGGGGTGCTGTTGAGCAGGGTCGACATGCGGCGGGGAATCATCCAGGCCGGGAACTCGTTACCCAAGGTTCTGTGAGGTGCCGTTGCGGCACCCGGTAGCGTGGAATCGGCCACGCCGCCACCAGCGGCCGCTCGGCGGAGGGAGAACGTTATGGCTGAACGAGCATTGCGAGGGTCGGGTCTGGGTTCGAAGAGCTTCGCGGACGGTGCGGGCGTCGAGTTCGCCGCCCGTCAGGAGATCGGTTTCGACTGCCCGAAGGAACACCACTTCGCCGTCACATTCGCGGAGGAGGCGGAACTGCCCACGGAGTGGGAGTGCCCGCGCTGCGGATCGATGGCGCGCCGCTCCGACGGTGTGGAACCCATCGTGAAGCCGACCAAGCCGCCGCGCACCCACTGGGACATGCTGCGCGAACGCCGCTCCATCGAGGAGCTGGAGGAGTTGCTGGCCGAGCGTCTCGGCGAGATCCGCAACGACGGCTGACGAGTTCCGTCC
>JAGPGQ010000150.1:3488-9808 GCA_018055925.1 Micropruina sp. | reverse complement strand
GACACCGACCGCTGGACGACAACGGTGGTGTCCCGGGACTCCTCGAGCGAATCGCTCGCGCTCTGATCTGTCATGAAAACCTCGATCCGATCGGTCCGCCGGTCATCGATGACCGGATACCGCCACCCTACCTTCGCGAACCCCGCCGCGGGGTGTGTCGGTCCACCGCTTCGCTCGTCGGAGCGACTACAAAAGTACGTGCGACCGGACCGCGTATGAGGTGGTCCGGTCGAGTCGTTCCCGGCCTCGTGCCGCGTGGGACGGACGGGACGGATGTGACCCGTGAAACCCCCTGTGACAAGGTGATCTACTCAGATCCGCCGACGCGCCGGATGTGTGCGGCGAATATCCCGCAGGGTCTTGCGCCGGCCGCCGAGCAGGAGTAGAAATGCTCTACGCCGAATCCGATTCCGGAGGCCGCAAGGGCGAAGGGTCACGCGACTCGGCGAACGATGAGAGATCGGGGCTCACTGCCGGCGGAGCGATCCGCGGGCGTTCCACAGGACGAGTGGACGGGCCGGCGGACTCATCGGAGTTCGGGTGGCGTCCAGCCCGGGCGAATCGGGCCGGACCATCTCATACATGGTCCGGCCCACCTCATTGTCCGGCCAGGCCGGGACTCGTCAAAGCCGTCCGTTCGGCACCCCGTCGCCGCCGTCACGACCCGGTCGCCGCCGGACGGCCCTCCTCCGGGCGCCACCGCGGACTGGCCCGGTACGCCGAGACGGTCGGATCCCCCGCCAGCCAGAACCGCCAGCGCCGCCGAGCCGCCACCGAGACCCCCACCCGCGGCCCGCTGCGAATCTCCCCGACCGGCGCCACCGGAGGCAGCAGTTCCAACCCCGGTTCGCCCAGCCGGCGTCCCGAGTCGTCCAGGCCGAGTCCGAGCGCCTGGCCGAGGCAGCCCGGTCCGCGGGCCAGCCGCACGTCCGGCACGCCGCCGCGCCGGCCCCTGGCCACCTCGAGGCCGTCGATCACCTCGCCGGCCCGCAGCAGCACCGCCGCACCGCTGCCGGACGGGCCGCAGACCACGTTCGCGCAGGTGTGGATGCCGTAGGAGCGGTAGCAGTACAGCGTTCCGGGCGCCTCGAACAGGTGCCTGGTGTGCGGGCGCCAGCCGCGGTAGGCGTGTGCGGCGGGATCCTCCGTGCCCCGGTACGCCTCCACCTCGGTGAGCCGCAGCGTCACCTCCCCGACCCGCAGCCGGGCGCCCAGCAGGGCCGGGGCGAGGGTGAGCACGTCGCTGGTCAGGTCCACCGGCCCAGTCTGCCCGCCGCCCCGGCACACCCGCCACGACGGGCTCATGCCGCCCGGCGCGGTAGTCTCGGCGAGTGCGCACCACTGCCCTGATCGCGGCCCTCGTCGCGGTCGGTGTGCTTGCCGGCTGCACCCAGCCGCCCCCACCGCCGAGCCCGAGCCCCAGCCCGACCGTCACCGCCACCCCGGTGCCGGTGGTCGATCTGACCGCGCCCGGAGAGGCGCGCGCGATGGTGCGCCGGCTGATCGCGAAGGCCGCGACACCCCGGCTGATCCAGGTCGAGATCACCAAGGAGTGGGCCGCGATCACCGTGCTCAAGGACGACCGGACCGAGACCTGGGCGTGGCGCGACGGCACGGTCAAGCAGGTGGACAGCGACGTCACCTACGTGCGGCAGACGGTCTTCGAGGTGGACGACTTCGACATCAGCGACGTCGGCGCGCTGTTCACCACGGCCGCGTCGATCTCGGGTTCGCACAGCAGCCAGGAGTTGCAGATCGTCGATTCCTCGGCCGGCGGGGTGTTCATGAGCGTGTCCACCGTGCCCGAGTCCCGCACCGTCTTCTTCTATCCGGACGGCACCCTGCTGCCCACCCTCGACTTCGCCACCGAGGACGGCATCCGGACGGGCCTCAAGGACGTGATCGGCACCCGGTCGACCGCGGTCGCGCTCGGCCTCCAGTCGAATCTGGGAGCCTGGCTGGACTTCCCCGGCAGCGCCAGCACCACCATCCGGCGGCTGCGCACCGCGACCGTGCCGGTGACCATCAACGAGCGTGCCCAGAAGCCCGAACTGACCCCGTTCAGCGTCTCCCGGGTGCAGCCCGAGAGCATCTGGCGGGTGCTCAGCGATGCCCGCGAGAAGGGCCGGTTCACGGCCAGCACCCGCTGGGAGGTGTCGATCGACAACCGCGCCCGGACCGGTGTGCCGCGGATGTACTTCACCATCGGAACCCAGTCGGTGGTCACCGATCTGAGCGGCCAGCCGATCGGCTGAGCGGTGCCCGTCCCGGCCGACACGGCGGAATGGACAGGTTTGGCTCGTTCAGGGGCCTCAGTCATCATGGGCAGATGCAGATCGTCGGCGTCGTGGTCGCGGGCGGGTCGAGTGTCTTCGCCCGCCGGCTGGAGCACGGCGCCGATCCGCACCGGCTCGCCTGGGGGCTCGGCTACCGGATCGTCCGCCCGCTGTCCGCCACCGGCCAGGGGGACGACCTGACGCTGACCGTCCAGGTGTCGGCGCACGGCCGTCCGGTGTCGATGCGCGGGCCGCAGCGCCGGCGCACCCCGGACCCGTCCCTCGACGAGGAGGCGGTGGTGGAGCCGCGGGTGCGGCAACGGCTGGCCGCCTACGCGATCGTGCTCAGCCAGCGGGGTCTGCTGGCGACCGAGTTCTCGGAGCGGACCGCGGTGCCGCATTCCTGGGGGCTGCCGGGTGGTGGCATCGATCAGGGCGAGAACCCGAGCCGGGCGGCGATCCGCGAGGCGGTCGAGGAGACCGGGCAGCACATCGAGATCGCCCACCTGCTCGACATCCAGACCGATCATTGGATCGGACGCTCCCCCGCCGGCATCGTCGAGGACTTCCACGCCGTCCGGATCATCTACGCCGCCACCTGCCCCGAACCGACCAACCCGGTCGTGCACGACGTGGGTGGCACCACGGCGTCGGCACGCTGGGTTCCGCTGCCGCAGTGGCACCGGATGCACTGGGCGGCCGGCACGCGGGCCCTGCTCGACCGGCACCTGCTGCACCTGGCCGGCCAGCTCGGATACCGGCGCCGTCCCGCGGCCGGCTGAGAGAACCCGGCCGGGAACGCGCGAACGCCGCGGGCCCAAGGCCCGCGGCGTCCGTCCGCTTGAACCGACCGGTCAGTTCTGCCGGAGGTACGACAGCAGTCGCAGCATCTCGATGTAGAGCCACACCATGGTGACGGTGAGGCCGAAGGCGGCCCGCCAGGACTCCTCCGCCGGGGCGCGCATCGCGATGCCCTGCTCGACGAAGTCGAAGTCCAGGATCAGGTTGAGCACGGCCAGCCCGACGCCGATCGCCGAGATCAGCAGCAGGAACATCAGGTTGCCGCCGGAGAACAGGAAGCCCATGCCGAACATCGCCATCACGAAGTTCACCATCAGCACGGCCGCGTAGGCGAGGGTGCCGATCATGACCACCTTGCGGAAGGTGCCGGTGACCCGGATCCGGAAGAACTTGTAGGCGGCGAGGGTGGCCCCGGCCGCGATCAGGGTCGCCATCACGGCGGCCGGAACGATGCCGTCGAACAGGCCCTCGTAGAGCTTGCTGATGGCACCGACGAAGACGCCCTCGATGGCGGCGTAGACCAGCACCATGGTGGGGTTGATCACACGCCGGAAGGCGACCAGCATGACAGTGGCGAAGCCGACCAGTGCGCTGATGATGGCGGCCGGCCACAGCAGGGCGGCCGGCATGAACATGAAGGTGATCGCGGCGACCGCGATCACGGTGCCCATGGTGATCGCCGACTTGGTGATGACGTCGTCGATGGTCATCACGCCGGCGGCCGGTCCGGCCGGCGGCTGACCGTACTGCGGCTCGTAGCCGGGCTGACCCGGCTGGCCGTAGCCCGGCTGCTGGTAACCCTGCTGCCCCGGGTACTGCTGGTACCCGTACGGCTGCTGGCCGTACGGGGCCTGCTGCTGGGGCTGCGGAGTGAAAGCGTCCGGCCTCGAAAGAACAGGGTTGCTGCTACGCATTGAGTGTCGTCCTCCTAATGGATCTGCGTCCAATAGTAAACAACGCAACCGGGCCGCAGATGCTTCCCGTCCCTGGGCCTACCCTGAACGCCGCCATTTCCCGGCGATCCGCCGTCCGGCAAGGCGAAACCGGGCGGCGTCGGAAGGGGCGGAGTTGCTACCCTCACCGATGTGATCCACCCGGGCCGTGACCGCGCGTCGTGGCCGCGGACCGGCCTCCCGCGGAGGCATCGCCGATGAGTGCCGAGCAGCCTCCGTCCGAGGGCTGGTGGCCACCCGACAAGGACGACATCCGCTCCCGGGTGGCCGACGTCAACGACGGCGTGCTGGCGGTCGCCGGCTTGGCCGAGGGCCTGTCGCTGGTGCTCGAAACCCATTCGCTGCCGACCATCGTGACGGTGGCCGCCATCGCCGGCGCGGTGTCGATCGGCGGCGCCAAGTACGCCGAGACGGCGGCCGAGCGCGAGGTGCAGCAGGAGCTGATCCGGACCGAGCAATACCTGCTCGAGCTCAGCCCCGACGAGGAGTTGGAGGAACTCGTCCAGCATTTCCGGGGCAAGGGCGTCAGCGAGGAGACGGCTCGCCGGGTCGCCGACGAGCTCAACGCCGCCGACGCCCTCACCGCCCAGCTCGAGACCGAGTACGGGATCCACGAGATCCTCACCCCGGGCGAACCGTTCAAGGAGGCGTTCGCCTCGTCGCTGTCCTTCCTCGCCGGAGCGCTGGTCACGGTGCTGATCGCGATCACGGTGCCGCGGGTGTGGGTCGAGGAGTACATCCTGCTCGGCGTCCTGCTGTCGCTCTCGGTGACGGCGGTCGTCCTCTCCCGGCTGGGCGGCACCCGGGTGTGGACGAGCATCCTCCGTTCGGTGTCGATCGGTCTCGGCGCGATGGGCGCCAGCCTGCTGGTGGGCGCACTGATCGGTTGACCCGGGGTTCGGCGAACCCCCACACACCGATCGTCATCGAGATGGCTCTCATCGCGGCAACGACATCGATCACCGAGTCCGCACCCTGGCCATCGAACTACCGACGCGGCGGCCACGCCGACTGAACCCCCGGCTCAGCGGGCGGCGGGGGCGGCCGGCTGCAGCAGGAGGCTCAGCGACTGCAGCGCGGCCGGGTTGATCCAGTAGTACACCCAGGTGCCGCGCCGCTCACCGCTGATCAGCCCCGCTTCGCGCAGCACCTTCAGGTGGTGACTGATGGTCGGCCCCGACACCGTGAAGTGGGGCTGCAGATCACACACGCACACCTCGGCCTGGCTGGCGATCAACGCGGCGAGCCGCAACCGCACCGGGTCACCGAGCGCCTTGAACATCGGCGCGATCCGCAGCGCGGCGACCTCGTCGATCACCGTGCCGGCAAGGCTGCAGCAGGCATCGGACTGGATCGTCGGCAACTCCATCACGACCCTATCTTGACATATGTCGAATCAGTCGGAAAGGATGGTGTTTCGATGAACATCGATACAAGGAGGGTGGCCATGAGTGAGCCGACACAACTGCGGGAGGCGGTGCGGCAGCGTTACGCGGCCGCGGCCCAGCTGAGCCTGGCCGGCGAGTCCGGATCGTGTTGCGGACCTTCGTGTTGCAGCGATACCAATCCGGCCGATCCGATCACCAGGGATCTCTACGACGACGCCGAGTCGGTATCGCAGGCGGCGCTGTCGGCGTCGCTGGGCTGCGGGAACCCCACAGCCCTGATCGAGCTGTCCCCGGGCCAGGACGTCCTCGATCTCGGGTCGGGTGGCGGCCTGGACGTGCTGCTGTCGGCCCGCCGGGTCGCCCCCGGCGGCACCGCCTACGGCCTCGACATGACCGACGAGATGCTGGAGTTGGCGGAACGGAACCGGGCCGAAGCCGGCATCGACAACGCCCACTTCGTCAAGGGCACCATCGAGAACATCCCACTCCCGGACGCCATCGTCGACGTGGTCATCTCCAACTGTGTGATCAACCTCTCCACCGACAAGGACCGGGTGCTGGCCGAGGCGTTCCGAGTGCTGCGACCCGGCGGCCGGTTCGCCGTCTCCGACATCGTCCTGCTCCGGCCCCTGGAGCCGCGTTGGGTATCGGTGGTCGGGCTGTGGACCGGCTGCGTCTCCGGCGCCCTCACCGCCGACGAGTATCGGGCCAAGCTGGCGGCGACCGGCTTCGACGGCAGCGCCGTCGAGATCACCCGGTCCTACACCGACCAGGACTTGGCCGAGTTGGCCGGCGAACTGGCCGGCTCGCTTCCCGACGGGGTCGGCATCGAGGAGGCGATCGCCAGCCTGAGCGGTGCGTTCGCGAGCGCGTTCATCCGGGCCGACAAGGCACTCTAGAAA
>JAGPGQ010000150.1:0-3388 GCA_018055925.1 Micropruina sp. | reverse complement strand
CCCCCCGCAACCGACGGATTTGCCGGTTCCGTGGTCGGCGACATGGTCGCACCACTACGCTCCCCACCCATGAAGTGGACACCGTTGCCCTCAGCCAGCGAGCTGGCCCGGACGGGCCGCCAACTGCGCAAGCAGGTGCCCCGGACGTCCTTGGCGAGGCTCGCCGATCACCCTCGCAACCCGCTCGGGATCCTGGACGAGCAGAACGCCACGCGCCTGCCGGAACTGATCGGGCTGCGCTCCGAACGCATGTCGGTCAACGCGTTCGCGTTCTACCGGGGCACCGCCGCCCTGATGGCGGCCGACCTCGCCGACGAGCCGCACACGGGCCTGCTGGTCGCCTCGTGCGGCGACGCGCACGTGTCGAACTTCGGGTTCTACGCGTCGCGGATGCGCACCCTGGTCTTCGACCTGAACGATTTCGACGAGTCCGCGTGGGCACCCTGGGAATGGGACGTGAAGCGACTGATCGCCAGCGTGGTGATCGGCGCCCGCCATTCCGGGCGCTCCGAATCGGTGACCGACCAGGCCACGATCGGTGCGGTGCTCACCTACCGGAACGCGCTGAACGAGGCGATGACGCTGTCGCCGACCGGACGCTTCTTCACCCACCTCGACGTCGAGGGCGGGCTCAGCCGGACGCACGGCGAGTCTCGCCGGGTGCTGGAGGCGGCCATCCGGTCCGCGCAGAAGCGCACCGGGGAACGGGCCGTCCGGCGGCTGACCACCGAGGACGCCGACGGTCGCCGGCGGTTCGTCGAACGTCAGCCGACCATGACCAGGATGTCGGCCGACATCGAGGCGCAGGTGCACGACTACGTCGACCGCTACTACGAGTCGGCGGCGACCGACGTCCGGCTGGTGCTGCGGCACTACTCGGTCTCGGACGTGGCCCGCCGGGTCGTGGGGGTCGGCAGCGTCGGCACCCGGTGCGCGCTGGTGCTGTTCCACGACCGGGACGGGCACGCCCTGATCCTGCAGTCCAAGGAGGCGAACGCCAGCGTCCTGGAGCAGTACGGCCGGATCGAGCAGCCGGAGCAGTTCACCCGGATCGTCCGGGACGGCGGGCAGGGGGCCCGCGTGGTCGCGATGCAGCGCATCCTGCAGGCCGTGTCCGATCCGTTCCTGGGTCACCTGCAGGCGACCCAGGCCGACCTGTACGTGCGCCAGTTCCACGACATGAAGGGCGGCATCGAGGTCGACACCCTCGAGGATCGCCCGTTCGTCGAATACGCCCGGGCCTGTGCCGCCACCCTGGCCCGGGCGCACAGCCAGTCGCCGCAGGCGGCCGCCATCGTCGGCTATCTGGGTTCGGGCCAGACGGTTGCCGAGGCGATCGCCGAGTGGAGTCACGCCTATGCCGACCTGTCGGCCCGCGACTACCGGGACTTCGTCGCCGCGCAGTAGCCGGGGTCGTCCGGGTCGTCGCCTACTGCCAGGTGGCCGTGTCGGGATCGATGCCGTGGGCACGCGCGCTGGCGTCGACGATCCGGCGGAACCAGCCGGCCAGGCCGGCACGGATGCCGTTGTAGTGGGCGGCGTAGTCGGGGTCGGCCTCGAACATCCGGCCCAGGCAGACCTGCATCTGCCGGGTGAGCGGGAAGTACGGGGCAAACACCTCGCGGTGCCGGTCGACGAGGCGATCGGCCGCGGGGGTGCCGGGGGCGACGCCGTCGGCCATCGCCTCGGCGAGGGCACGCTCCAGACTTCTCATGGCGTCCGCGATCGCCTGCCACTCCCGTGGGCCGCGAGCGGCCGCACCCTCGGCGAACTGGCGCCATTGGGCGGTGTCCGCGTAGAGCCCGTGGGCCTGGAGGGCCCATTCCGGGTCCCACCCGGGTCCGAGGATCGCGGCCTGCTGCTCGACGGTCAGCAGCAGTCCGCGTTCGTGGGCCTCGATCATGCGACCGAGTCCGGCATCGAGTCGCCGGAGTCGCTCGATCCGGGCGGCCAGTTGCTCGCGCTGGGCACGCAACGCATCGACCGCATCCGCGGTCGTGTCGTCCAGGATGGTCCGGATCCGGGCCAGGCCGAGACCGAGTTCGCGGTAGGCGACCACCCGGTGGAGGCGCTGGACGTCGGCGGCCGTGTAGAGCCGGTAGCCGGCGACCGTGCGCAACGACGGCCGGGCCAGACCGATCTCGTCCCAGTGCCGTAGCGCACGGATCGTCACGCCGAGCCGAGCCGAGACCTGGCCGACGGTGAGGCCGTCGGGATCAGCGGTGTCGGGCATGCCCCTCATTGTGGCGGTCGCCGGCGCCGTCGAGCCGGGTGATGCCGCCGGCCTCGAGGTACCGCGCCTCCGCGCTCTCCGGATCGAACGGCTTCGCGGCGGTGACGACGATGCGGGCGTTCTCCGGCGTGAACACCGTCACGTCGCGGGTGTTCCACGGCGTGTCGCGCGGACCGTCCACCGAGCCCGGCCGGATGGCTCGGCAGGCCTCGACCAGATCGTCGATCTGGCTCAGCACGCAGGCGAAACTGACGCTGAGCGCCGGCGGCCGCGCGGCAACACTGTCGGCGGGGACGAGCAGGACGTCCTGGAACGCCCAGCGGCGCAGGTGGACGATCGTGCCCGGAATGCTGAACAGGTCGAAGAAGCCCAGCCCGCGGGTCCAGAAGTCCACCGATTCCGCCAGGTCGGCGGTGGGGATGGTGACGAAGGCCGGCATCCCGTAGATGCCGTGGTCGGGATCGGGCGGGACGGCGTCCGGCCCGGGCACCGGCACGGGGCTCATCTCGAAGGCGTTGTAGTAGTCGCTCATGCACGCCAGCCTGGGCCCTCACGCCGCGTGAGGGTCAAGCTGGGACGGCGCTCAACGCCAACGGAACACGCCGGCGGCGCGCTGACGGTCAGGCACGGCTCATCCCGCACGGACGCCGGTCACCGACCACGCCTGCGGGAAATGCGGCAGGTAGCGCATGGTCAGGACCACGCCACCCTGCCGATGCCGGTCGACGAACTCGCCCCACCAGTCGTCGTTCGTCTCCAAGGCGTCGAGCAGATCCACGTTGTCGGTGCGGGTGGAACCATCGGCATAGTGGATCGTGATGTCGTAGCGGAGATGCGCGTACCGCCGAGTCCGGCTCGATCCCGTCAGTGCGCCCACCTCGATGGTTCCGTCCACACCGTGGTCGGCCACCAGCGTCCCGGCGAGGTGGTTGGTCGGCGACACCTTGTCCACCGAGTAGACGACGCCGTACACCAGCGCCGGGATCAGCAGGATCGGCAGGACGCGGCGAAGTCGCCGGATCGGGCGCGGGGCACCGTCCCCCATCGACCAGAACCAGACGAACATGCACACCCCGCTGGCAACCAGCAGGGGCATTCCGTAGACGTGGAACCACCCGACGAGATAGGCGACGACGACCATCCGGGCACTCTAGG
>JAGPGQ010000375.1 GCA_018055925.1 Micropruina sp. | reverse complement strand
GGTCGGCCAGGCGGGCACGGTCGCCCTTCTCGGCCTGCGCCTGCTCGACCAGCTCCACGATGGTGGTGAGCGAGTTGTCGGTGCCGGCGGCGGTGGCCTCGACCTCGAGCACGCCGGTGGTGTTGATCGACCCGGCCGAGACGTCGGTGCCCGGTTCGACCTCGACCGGGATCGATTCACCCGTGATCGCGGACGTGTCCAGGCTGCTCCGCCCGGCCCGCACGGTGCCGTCGGTGGCGATCCGTTCGCCCGGCCGGACCACCAGGACATCCCCGACGCGCAGCTCCTTCGCCTCGACCTCGGCGGTGGCGTCGCCGCGCTTGACGAGTGCGGTTTCGGGCACGAGCTTCAACAGCGCCCGCAACCCTGCGCGGGCGCGGTCCATCGCCTTGTCCTCCAGCGCCTCCGCGATGGAGTACAGGAATGCCAGCGCGGCGGCCTCCTCGACGTAGCCGAGGATCACCGCGCCGGTCGCGCTGATCGTCATCAGCAGCCCGATGCCGAGCTTGCCCTTGGTGAACAGCTTGCGCAGCGCGCCCGGCACGAACGTGTACGCGCCCAGCAGCAGGCCGATCCAGAACAGCACCAGGCCCGCGGTCTCCGCGCCGGTCCACTCGCACACCAGGCCGGCGGCGAACGCGACGCCGGAGGCGATCGGGATCAGAACGCTCGGGCTCCGATACCACGGCCGGTCATCGTCATCATCGTGGTCGTCGAGGTCGACATGCTCGACCTGCGAACCCGTGACCGCGCTCACGCCCGCACCTCCCCCGCCTGGCAACCCTCGACCCCGCAGTCCGGGTCCATGCACGGCACGCTCTCGTCGACCGCGAGCGTGACATCCACCAGCGCCGTCAGCGCGCGGGCCAGGTGCGGGTCTGCCACCTCGTAGCGGGTCTGTCGGCCCTCGGGCTCGGCCACCACGATCCCGCACCCGCGCAGGCATGTCAGATGGTTCGACACGTTCGAGCGCGACAACCCCAGCTCGCGGGACAGCACCGCCGGGTAGCTCGGCCCGGCCAGCAGGGTCAGCAGAATGCGGGAGCGGGTCGGGTCGGCCATAGCTCGGCCGAGCCGGTTCATCACGTCGAGTCGATCGGAAATAGTCAGCATACGATGACTATACACTGTACGACGTACAGTCGGCGCCAGGTGTCCTCATGAGCGGCGAGTCAGTTGACAGCTCCCTACCAGCGAGCGTGGCGAAGTGCTCGAAGATCCGTCGTGGAGAATATGTCCCGTTCCTCCGTGCCGGCGTCCCGCTCGATTAAGGTCGACGACTACTTGGCCGCCGCATGCCTGCTGCCGAACCTTCAGTTGCTGAGTGGGGCCGCCAACATCGAGAAGCAGGATGGACTGCCTGCGGAGTGGATGGACACCGCCTTCCCGAGCGAAGGACAAGCGAGCTACGTACCTTGCCGAGGACGACCTCGACGGCCTTCCGCTCGACTTGGCCGACTTCACCTCGTTCTTCGAGCAGCGCAAGCAGCGAGTCCGGGTCCGCCTGCTCGCCGCTCTGGGAACGACACCGGGAGCACCGGAGGACGCCGCTCTCGCGTAGCCCACGTTCACGCGGCGAGCAGTGACAGCGCGGACACAGCCTGGAGGGGTAGCAATCCGTTGCCGAGGGCGGTGATCTGTTGATTCTGCGTCAGGCCGCCGCTATCGGTGACCCATCCAGTCGGCAGGCCCATGAGCCATTCGACGAATGCCGGTGCTGGGCGGGGGCCGTCGGCGTCGTCAGGGGAGGGCTGGCGCTGACGCGTCTCCTCCCGCTCGCCGGCGGCGTCATCATTGGTGTCGGGAAGGTGCGCGGCGGCGAACCATCTCCCCACAGTTGCCGGATGCACCTGCACCTCGCGGGCAATCCGCTTGTTCGACCAGCCCGCGGCCCGCAACGCCGCAGCACGAGCCCGGCGATCAGAACGACCAGGGGTTTCATCCGAGGCTAAGGACAACTCCCGCTCATCGGCCAGAGGTTCAGAGGCAACGGACAACAACGACTTTGAGTGGACAACACCCTGCGGTCCGGCATACACCTCGGACAGCATCTCCGGGATCTCGGACAACACCTCAGGCTGCCCCGGCAACTCCTGTGGGAAGGTGCGGGTGAGGATCACGGTGAGATGGGTGATCGCCAGCAGCACCACCGGCGGTACCGCGGCCACCGAGGCAGCCAGCAGGCCGGGCACATCGGCGTCCGCAGCGACCACAGCGTGGATCGCATTCGCCGTCACCGACACCAGCGCCCCGCCGACCAGCAGCGACCAGGGATACCAGGCTGAGCGTTGCCCAGCCAGCGCCACCACCGCGACCGTCGCCACCACGATGATCCCATCAACGATCAACGGCCACGCCCACGCCTGTCCCCGGTCGACCCCGGAACGCGCCGCCAGATCGGCGAGCGCGGTAAAGCTCAGCCAGAACGCACCCAACGCGATGAACACCGTCCCCACCACTGCGGTGCGCCCCGCCCACTGCCTACCGGTCGTCTTCATCACAGCCTCCGCCCACCCATGCCTGGGTTCGGGGCGTTGGCTCGCTCGAACCAGGCGCCGCCACCGAGGCCGGGGCCACCGGCTTCGGGCGCGGGGTGCGCGATCCGGTAGGCGGAGCGCACCGTGGTGGCGATCTCGCGTTCGCCCAGCCCGGCCTGGCTGGCGGCTGCGCTGAGGACATCGAGCGCATCCGAGGCAGAGAC
>JAGPGQ010000149.1 GCA_018055925.1 Micropruina sp. | reverse complement strand
ACGCATTGGACGATTCTCCCACAGCGCGGCACGGCCGGACTCCGGCGCCGGCCCGGTGAATCGGCCTCCGGACGCGCGCAGATCGGAGGATCGAGCTCAGTCGGCCGGCGGCTCCGGACGGGTCTTGGCGCCGAAGGTGAACGTCCGGACGCTGAGGGTCTCGGGCGTGGGCTCGGCGGGCTGGGCCGGCGAGGGTGCCGCCGCTGCCGGGGGCTGCCCGGCACGACGGGACGGACGGGTTCGCCCAGCGCGGCCCGGATGGCGTCGCCGACCGCGCTGGTGGACGGCTGGTACTTACGGGTCTCGGCCATGCGCAGATCCTAACCGGCCGGGGTCGGGAACTGTCCGCATCCTCTGGCAGCATTGATCGACGTGCCGACCTCACCGGCGGGCCGCTCCGGCCTGCGCAGCCAGTTCCACCATCTGCTGGTGAACACGTTCATCGCCAACGTGACCACCAGCTTCCTGTGGTTCGCGCTCACCTTCTGGGTGTACCTGGAGACCCGTTCGGTGCTCGCCACCGCGATCATCGGCGGCGCTTTCATGCTGCTGGTCGCGGCCATGGGGGTGCCGTTCGGCACCTGGATCGACCGCACCCGCAAGAAGCAGGTGATGCTGGTCGCCGCCGTGATCACCGCGATCATGTTCACCCTGTCGCTCGGGCTCTACCTGATCGTCCCGGCCTCCGAGCTGCTGCGGATCGGCAGCCCGGCGTTCCTCGGCTTCACCGGGCTGATCCTGCTCGGCGCGGTCGTCGAGAGCGCCCGCGGCATCGCCCTGTCGACCTGTGTCACGCTGATGATCGCCGAGGACGAACGGGCGCGGGTGAACGGCCTGGTGGGCATGGTCAACGGGCTCGGGTTCGCGGTGACCTCGGTGTTCTCGGGGCTCGCGATCGGCCAACTGGGCATGGGCTGGACGCTGGTGATCGCGGTCGCTTCACCGCCGTGTCGCTGGTGCACCTGACCTTCGTCCGGATCCCGGAGCCCGAGATCCTGCACAGCGACGACCTGCCCAAGGCCGTCGACTTCTCGGGCGCCTTCCGGGCGATCCTGGCCGTCCCGGGACTGATGGGGCTGGTCGTGTTCGCCACCTTCAACAACCTGCTCGGCGGCGTGTTCATCGCGTTGATGGACCCCTACGGGCTGTCGCTGGTCTCGGTCGAGGTGTGGGGCGTGCTCTGGGGGGTGCTCAGCTTCGGCTTCATCATCGGCGCCGGGGCGGTCGCCCGGCTCGGTCTCGGGCCGGCCCCGCTGCGCGCGCTGCTGCTGGCCAACCTGGCGATGTGGACGATCGGCATCGGCTTCACCCTGCGCGAGAACATCGTGCTGATGGCGGTCGGCGTGCTCGGCTACATGGCGCTGATCCCGGTCGCCGAGGCGGCCGAGCAGACCGTGCTGCAGAAGGTGGTGCCGTTCGCGACCCAGGGCCGGGTGTTCGGCCTGGCCACCAGCGTCGAGGTGGCCGCCGCCCCGGTGAGCGCCTTCCTGATCGGGCCGATCGCCGAGTTCTGGCTGATTCCCTACATGAACTCCGACGCCGGCCGCGACCGGTTGGGCTGGCTGCTGGGCGCCGGTGAGGCGCGCGGCATCGCGCTGGTCTTCGTGGTCTCCGGGGTGGCCGGCCTGCTGCTCACCCTGTGGGCGTTCACCACCCGGTCGTACCGGCTGCTCACCCGGCGCTACGCCGGCAGCGACGACCCGGCGGTCGACCCGGTCGGCTGAACCCGCTACGGAGCCACCCGGGGGAGCAGGACGGTCTCGTCCTCGTCGGTGTCGCTCTCGGGCGGCGTGGTGCTGCCGGGCAGCCGGACGATGAACTCCGCACCGCCCTCGGCGGAATGGCCGGCCTTCACCCAGCCGCCGTGCGCCTTGATGGTCTGCGCGACGATCGACAGCCCCAGCCCCGAGCCGGGATGGTTGCGGGACGAGGGGGAGCGCCAGAACCGGTCGAAGACGTGCGGCAGGTCCTCGTCGGCGATGCCCGGGCCCTGGTCGGAGATGCGCAGCCGGTCGCCCTCCAGCAGCACCCGGATGGTGCCGCCGGGCGGGGAGAACTTCACCGCGTTGTCCAGCAGGTTGGTGATCGCCCGCTCCAGCGAATCCGGTTCGCCGACCATGTACAGCGGGTTCAGCTCCACGTCGAAGGTCAGGGACGGCCCGCGCCGCTTCGCCCGGGCGATCGACGAGTGGATCACGTCCCGCAGGTCGATCGGTTCGGGGTGCGGCTGCACCACGTCCTCGCGGCTCAGGTGGACCAGGTCGCCGACCAGGGTGGTGAACTCGCCCAGCTGGGCGGCGATGTCGCGCAGGATGTCGGCGCGCGCGCCCTCGGGCAGCATTCGGCTGCGCTCGTCGGCGACCAGCAGTTCGACATTGGTGCGCAGCGAGGTGAGCGGGGTGCGCAGCTCGTGCCCGGCGTCCGCGATCAGCCGGCGTTGCCGCTCGCGGGAGAGCTGCAGGGTGCTCAGCATGGTGTTGAACGAGCGGCCCAGATCGGCCAGGTCGCCGTGACTGTCGCTGTCCACCGGGATCGGGCTGAGTTCGTTGGTGTCGGTGACCCGGCTGACCGCCTCGGTGAGTCGTTGCAGCGGACGGATCGCCGAACGGGCGATCACGAAGCCGATCGCGGTCGAGGCGCCGACCCCGATCAGGCCGAAGACCGCCAGCGACCAGGCCAGCGTGCCCATGATGTTGTGCGTCGCCTCCAGGGGACGCCCCAGCACCAGGGCGTAGTTGCCGGTGGCCGACTTGAACGGCACCGCGACGATCCGGTACGGCGCGCCGTTGCTGGCGTAGCCCGTCCGGGCGGACGAGCCCTGCTGCCGCCGGGCGACGGAGAGTTCCTGGTAGCCGGCCTCCAGGGTGACCCGCTCGCCGGGCAGCCGGCTGACCCGGTTGTCGGCCCGGACCAGCATCACGGTGACGTTCGCCGCCTTCAGGGCGTTCGCGTCCAGGCCGCCCATGCCCTCGATGTCGACGGCCACCCAGTTCGCGGTCACCGCGGCCACGTCGACCAGCTCGCCGTCGAGCTGGTTGAACACGGTCACGTTCGTGATCAGGTAGGCGGCGACGCCGGTGAGCGCCACCGCGGCGGCCACGGCGGACGCGACCAGCACCGCCAGGCGACCCTGCAGTGGCCGCTCGCCACTCGAGAGCAGCTGAGTCAGCCGTCGTCTCACGGGGGCGTCTCGCGCAGCACGTAGCCGATGCCGCGGACGGTGTGGATCAGGCGGGAGCCGCCCTCACCCTCGGTCTTGCGGCGCAGGTAGCCGATGTAGACCTCGAGGGAGTTGGCCGTCGCGGGGAACTCGAAGCCCCACACCTCGTTGAGCAGCCAGATGCGTTCCAGCACCTTGCGGGGATGTTCCAGGAAGGTCTGCAGCAGGGCGAACTCGGTGCGGGTCAGGCTGATCCGGCGGCCGGCCCGCTGCACCTCGCGGGTCTGCGGGTCGAGCGACAGGTCGGCGAAGGTCAGCACCTCGTTGTCGACCTGCTCCTCGGCGGCCGGCTTGGAGCGCCGGGTCAGCGCCCGCAGCCGGGCGAGCAGCTCGTCGAGCGCGAACGGCTTGGCCATGTAGTCGTCGGCGCCGGCGTCCAGGCCGTCCACCCGGTCGCCGACGGCGTCCCGCGCGGTGAGCACCAGGATCGGCACGTCGTTTCCCGTGGAACGCAGCATGCGGGTGGTTTCGAGACCGTCGAGCCGCGGCATCATCACGTCCATGATGACGGCGTCGGGGCGCAGCGCCGAGAGCCGGGCGAGGGCTTCCAGCCCGTCGACGGCCGCGGTCACCTCATAGCCCGAGTACTGCAGGGAACGGGCGAGGGAATCGCGGACGGCCTGATCGTCGTCGACAACGAGGATGTGCATGGGCTCAGCCTGCCATGTCGTGCCGACGCAGGCGCGGCGACCGGGCCGAGGTCACGTCAGCCCCGCAGCGTGCGCACCCGTTCGAGCACGCCGGGCATGGCCGCTTCGACCGCGGCCAGGGTCTGGTCGAAGCCGGCGGCGGATCCGTACCACGGGTCGGGCACGCCGGAGCCGGGCGCGGCGTCCGGATCGAAATCGGTGAGCAGCGACAGGTTGGCCGCGTCGGGCGCCAGGCGGCGCAGCCGGCTCAGGTGCAGGTCCTCCATGGCGATCACCAGGTCGGCCGAGCGCACCTCGGCGGCGGTGATCCGGTGGGCCCGGTGGCCGCCCGCGGTGTAACCGGCCCGGGTCAGCACCCGCTGCGCCCGCGGGTCGATCGGTTCCCCGAGCTCCTCACTGGACGTGCCCGCCGAGGTGAACCGCACCCCGTCCAGGCCCTCGCGCTCGGCCCAGCCGCGGGCCACGCGTTCGGCCATCGGCGAGCGGCAGATGTTGCCCCAGCAGACGAACACCACCGAGATCAACGGTTCACCTCGCTGCGCGACAGGAAGGACGAGTTCAGCACGAACGAGACCACGGACACGATCAGCGCTCCCCAGAACGCCGACCAGAAGCCGTCCACATGCCAGCCCACCTGCAACTGCTCGGCCACCCAGGCGGTGAGCCACAGCAACAGGGCGTTGATCACCAGCAGGAACAATCCGAGGGTGAGCAGCAGCAGCGGCGCGGAGGCGAACGTGAACAACGGCTTGACCAGCGCGTTCACCACGCCGAAGATCGCTGCCACGATCAGGATGCCGATCACGGACGTCTCCGGCTCGCGGGTCGACATGCGGATTCCGGGCACCACCCAGGTGGCGAACCCCAGCGCCGCGGCACTGAACAGGAAACGCATGATCATGTGGCAATTTTGCATGGCAGAGTTCTCCCATCGAAACATCGACCGACAGATGGGCTTGCCGTGAACCTGCGCAACCGTCACTTCCTGAAGGAATTGGACTTCACCACCGCGGAGTGGAAGGGCCTGCTGGCCCTGACCGCGGACCTGAAGCGGGCCCGCAAGCAGCGAGCCGAGGCGAAGCGGCTGGACGGGCTGACGCTGGCGCTGATCTTCGAGAAGCCGTCGACCCGGACCCGTTCGTCGTTCGAGGTGGCCGCCTACCACCAGGGCGCCAACGTCAGCTACTTCGACGAGACCGGTGCCCACATGGGGCACAAGGAGTCCATCGCGGACACCGCCCGGGTGCTCTCCAGGTTCTACGACGGCATCCAGTACCGGGGTTCCCGGCAGGAGATCGTCGAGACCCTCGGCCGGCACAGCAGCGTGCCGGTGTGGAACGGACTGACCGACGAGTGGCACCCCACCCAGAGCCTCTGCGACATGTTCACCATGCGTGAGTCCTCGGGGCTGGAGGACCGCGACATCAGCTTCGCCTACGTGGGCGACGCCCGGTTCAACCAGGGCCGTTCGCTGCTGATCGCCGGCGCCATGATGGGTATGGACGTCCGGATGATCGCGCCCGCGGCGCTGCAGCCCGACCCGGCCCTGGTGGCGATCGCGCGCCGGATCGGCGCCCAGACCGGTGCCCGGGTGACCGTCACCGAGGACGTCGCCATGGTGCGCGGCGTCGACTTCGTGCACACCGACATCTGGGTGTCGATGGGCGAGCCGAAGAACGTGTGGGCCGAACGGATCGACCTGCTCACCCCCTACCGGGTGACCACCCAGCTGATGGAGCGCACCGAGAACCCGGACGTGAAGTTCATGCACTGCCTGCCGAGCTATCACGACCTGGACACGACGGTCTCGCAGGAGATCCTGGCCGCCACCGGACGGGAGGTGTTCGAGGTCACCGAGGAGGTCTTCGAGTCGCCCGCGTCGCTGGTGTTCGACCAGGCCGAGAACCGGCTGCACACGATCAAGGCGATCCTGGTGGCCACGCTGGCGGGCTGAGTTCGGGCCCGCTCAGCGGGCGGCGGCCCACTGGCCACGCATGGCGACGGCCCGCGACCGCTTGAGCGAACGCAGCTGGGCGCCGATGCCGATCAACGCCAGCACGAGCCCGGCCACCCACCACCAGCCGACGACCGCGGCCGATCCCCCGGCGGTCAGCTGGGTCACGTCGACGACGCCGGCCAGCAGCATGGCACCGGAGATCGCGAGATTCGCCCCGGCGAGCCCGGTGAGCACGATCAACAGGACGGCGGGCAGGTCACCGACCAGGCCGATCCCCACCAGCACCGCCGCCACGGCGGCCCCGGCCAGCCACACCGGCCAGTCGCCGCGAAGACCGAGCGCGACCGCCAGCCCGGCGCCGATCGAGAACCCGATGGACGCCAGTCCGAGCAGCACCGCCACCTGGTAGAACGCGTAGGCCAGCCAGCCGAAGAGCAACGCGGTCACCACCGCGACGATCCAGGTGACCGCCACCCCGAGCGTCCCCTCGATCGGGAGTCCGGCGGCGAGAGCGCCTCCGACACCGAGCCCGGTGATCGCGCCCAGCAGGGCGATCATCACGCGCAGCGCCCGATAGCCGGCGAAGGCCACCAAGAGCCCGACGACCAGGGTCAGCAGGCCAACCAGAACATCGTCCATGTCACCCAGGGTAGGTGGGCCGTCTGTGAGGTCACCGGGCCGCCGATCCCGGGGCATCCCGGGGGAGCCCGCGCAGGTGGGCGCCGAGCCGCAGCGCCAACGCGACCACGGTCAGCGTCGGGTTGACGAACCCGCCGCTGGGGAACACCGATCCACCCACCACGTACAGGTTGTCCCAGTGATGGACGCGGCAGTGCTCGTCCACCACGCCGCGCTCGGGATCCGTCGCCATCCGGGTCACCCCGAGGTGGTGGTGGGTGCCGCCCAGCATCCGGGGCAGCCCGTCGTCCCAGTCGGTGTTCACGGTCTCGCCGACGCCCGCCGCGGCCAGTGCCTGCGCGTAGCGGTCACGCGCCCGGGCGATCCGCTGCCGGTCGGCCGCGCTCCACCGCCACTGCAGTTCCAGTTCGCTGCGGCCCAGGGCGTCCCGGTTCGGCGCGAGGCTCAACCGGTGGTCTGGGTCCGGGCTCTGCTCGGTCTGGTGCAGCAGTTCGAAGACCGAGTACCGCGGGTTCGGCGGGGCGCCCGGCCAGTCGGCCCGGTCGACGTTGGGTTGGGGTGCCCGGCTGGCCAGGGTTGCCCGGACGGCTCCCGGCAGGTCGCCGAGCAGGCGGGCGGCGTCGCCGATCCGGACGAATGGCCGCGCCCGGCGGCCGCTCGGGCTGCGCAGCCGGAACAGGGCGCGTGCACCCGGCGTGCCGTAGGCGGCGTCCCGCGGAACCAGCAGCGCACTCGTGGCGAGCAGTCCGTCGGCCGCCACCACCTCGTCGCTCAGGGTCAGCTTGGCGGACACGTAGGTGCCGTCGACCCGCCGGGTGCCGTAGAGCCCGAGGCGCTGCAGCCACCCCTGCCGCGGATCGGTGACCACCAGCCCGCCGCGGACCAGCAGGTGCTCCATGAAGTACCGGCCGAGCAGGTCGGCGTGGTTGCCCGGGGTCCGGCCGTGCCGCAGCCCGGTGTCGAGCAGCAGCCGGACGGCCTCCAGTCCGCCGGTGGCCAGGATCACCCGGCGGGCGGTGACCGTCCGGGTGGTGCCGTCCCGGTCGGCCACCCGGACGCCGGCGACGCTGCGTCCGTCGGCGGACGGCTCGAGCCAGAGCGCGGCCGTCCCGGTCAGGAAGGCGACGCCGTCGCCCACCAGGCGACGGTGCAGATCGCCGGTGAAGGCGTCCGCGGGCCCGAACTGGAACATCGAGGTGACCACGGTGTCGTCCAGGCTCAGCGGGGCCGCGGCCGGGTCGGACCAGTACTCGGCGTCGTAACGGTAGGGGCCCAGACCGCAGACCCGGTGCGCGCGTTCGCTCCAGTGGTCGAGTTCGGCCCGGTCGATCGGCCACCCGGGGGTGCCGATCTCGGGCCGGGGCAGCAGGTCCAGCGGCTGCATCGGCAGGTACCGGCAGCCGACCGGCGGCCGGGACGTCTCGATATCGCCGGCGGCGTGGAGTTCGAAACTCCACTGGCGCGCCGTGCCGCCGATCCCGGCCGAGTGGGTGGCGTCGATATCGGCGTGGGGATAGGGATTCTCGACCGTGAGCCGGACGTGCGGAAACGGGTCGCTCGCGGTGCCGCCGATCTCCAGGACGCAGACCCGCAGACCCGTCCCGGCCAATTGGGCCGCCACGGCCAGCCCGGCCGGGCCGGCACCGACAATGCAGACGTCCCAGTCGGCCGGCTCGCCGGTATTCACTGCCGGGGCCCACCCGCGGTGGCGACCTGATTGGGCTCCGGCGAGTACGCGGAATAGAGCGAGAGCGACGAATACAGCCGGCCGGGACGTCCCCACCGGGCGAGCCGCTTCACCGCCCGGATGACCAGCGGCGGCAGGGTCTCGTTCAGCCGCACCGAGAGCCGCATCTGGTGATCGCTGTGCTGCAGCAGTTCGCGCAGCTCCTCCCGGGTCCGCTCGTCGAAGTCGGCCCGCTCGATGAACCGGCTGTGCGCGAGCAGCAGGGCGTCCGCGTGATGCATGGTCGCGACCGTGCGGCCGAAGACCCTGCGATGGGTGTGGAAGCCGGTGCTGGCCGAACCGGTGTGCACCCGGTAGGCCGACAACGGCGCGGCGAGGAAGCCGACGTCGCTGCGGGCCGCCACCCGCAGCCACAGGGCGAGGTCGCAGTAGGGCCCGTCCTCGGGGACGAATGCCTCGCCGGCCACCAGGTCGCTGCGCAGCATCACCGACGACACACAGGTGATCCCGCCTTGAGCAATCGATTTACCGATGAACTCCATGCCGGTTTGGAGCGTGTCGGTGTCCGCCTGCACCCAATTGGTCACCGGCCCGTACGGCAGCGATTCGGCGTCGATGTAGCGGAAGGCCGAGTGCACCAGGCCGACGTTCGGATGGGCCTCGAAGAAGGCGGCCTTCGCCTCCAGGTTTCCCGGCAGCATGAGGTCGTCGTCGGGCAGCATCACCCGGTACCGGCCGCTGCCCAGGCGCAGGCAGCGACTCAGGTTGCCGTGCAACCCGATGTTGTGGTCCAGCCGGTCGATCCGCACCCGGGGATCGCCGAAGGCGGCCACCACCGCCTCGGTGTCGGTGCTGGAGGCGTTGTCCGAGACGATCACCTCGATGTCCCGCAGCGACTGCCACAGGACGCTCTGCAGGCTCGCCCGCAGCATCTCGGGCCGGTTGTAGGTCGGAATGCAGACGGTCACGAGTGGTCGCGAGTTCATGGTTCCCCCCATTTGTGCGCGATGCGCCCGAGCAGCCGGACCGCGCGGACCCCGGCCACCGTACTCCTCCGATTGGTCATTTTCGATACGTGTCTTGCGCGGAGTTCGACGGGGAATAAGAAAATGCTGAGAATCCCCGGGTCGGGGCGCGACCTTTACGTAAGGGGAGAATGAGTGCCGATGAAGCGTTTGCGTGTCGGGCCCGGCAATTCTGACGTAACGTCAGATTTATCAGCCCGCCGCCGCGCTGTCGCGCGTCTGGAAGGCCCGCTCCATCGCCTGCGCCGGCCAGTACTGGGCGAGCAGGTCCTTGCCGTGGCGCTTCAGCGCACGCCGGTCGAGCTGGCGTCCGCGGTCGACGACCGGAACCAGCAGGCCCGACCCGGCAAGCAGCGCGGCCAGGGCGGCGAGCTGAGGGGTCGGCGGGGCGCCGAACAGGAACAGCGCGTCCAGCCGTTCGTGCAGGGCGGCCTCGTGGCGTCCGTCCACGCTCACCCAGCGGGTGGTCGGCACCAGCCCCAGCACGCGATGCGGCGTCCGGCTGACCAGTTCGGCGCGCGCCAGGCGTTCGTAGACCCGGTCGACGAGCTTGCGGCTGAGCCGCTCGACCAGCATCGACGGGTACCACCGCGGCTTGGTGTTGATCAGCAGCAGCGCATCGCCCAGTAGCGGATCGCTCGGCCAGGGCGCGTCGGGGACGCCCACGGCACGGTTCCTCCGGATCGTCT
>JAGPGQ010000148.1 GCA_018055925.1 Micropruina sp. | reverse complement strand
CCTCCGCGGAGCGGGCCCGGTACGTCGAGACCGGTTCGTACCTCTCCGAGGAGGACGAGGCGAACCTGATCGATTCGGAGTCGCTGAAGAACGACGCCGGTGACGAGGTGCACATCCACGCCGACGGGCCCAACCAGCCGGCGCTGGTCGAGGCCCGGCCGCACTCGACCGCCGAGGTGCTGGAGCGGATCTCCGGCATGGCGATCGACGCGCCGCTCTGCTTCACCTGCGGCACCAAGATGCGCCGCAGCGGCAGCTGCTACATCTGCGAGGGCTGCGGCAGCACCAGCGGCTGCAGCTGATCCGAAGGCGACGGGCGAGGGGCACACGGTGCTCCTCGCCCGTCGGCGTCACCCGGCACGGGGCCCGAGTTCGGGCCCAACGGCGTCGGAGCCGCCCTTGCCCGGCTTCACCAAACGGGCACGTCTCATCGCCCCGTGGATCCTGCTGGTGGTCGGCGCCCACGTCGTACCGCTGGCGGTGATCCTTCGTGCCCCGGGCCTGCACGTCCTGGCACTGCTCCGGGCGGACGAACGCGCGCCGGCGTCGCCGGTTCGAGGCGGAGTGAAAACGCGCAAAAGCGCGCCCGCGGCGACGACAGGCGGTAGCGTGCAGGGGACGAGTTGACGGAAGTCGGTGCGAATCCGACGCGGTAGCGCCACTGTGTGGGGTGAATCCCCAAGCCAGACCTCGATGCTCGACACCCTACTCACCGCAGAACGGGCCGCTTCAGCCCGGAAGGAGTCCTCATGAGTCACGCGACCGCCACCGCCGGCGTTGCCGTACCACTGCCCACCGTTTCCGTTCGCCAGTCCTGGCCGTGGGTCCTGTTCGCCGTCCTGATCGCGCTGCTGGCGGTCTACTTCGTCGGCGCCGAACAGGGCGCCACGTCGGTCTTCGCCGGGAACGCCGTGCACGAATGGGTGCACGATTCCCGGCACCTGCTCGGCTTCCCCTGCCACTGACAAGGGGTTCCCGATGCTGAGCTTGCGGGATTTCCTTGTCCGCGGCCTGCTGGCCGGCGTGCTCGCCGGTCTGGTCGCCTTCGCCGTCGGCTATGTGGTCGGCGAACCTTCGGTCGAGGCCGCCATCGCCCTGGAGGAGTCCGGCGGTGGCCACACCCACGGTCCCGGCGAGGCCCACGAGGACGAGGAGGCCGGCACCGAGGTGCCGCGTGACCTCCAGTCCACGGTGGGGCTGGCCACCGGGATGCTGGTCCTGGGCGCCGCCCTGGGCGGCCTGGCCGGCATCGCCACCGGGCTCGCCTTCGGCAGGTTCGGTCGGATGACCGCCCGGTCGACCGCCATGACCGTCGCCGGTACGGGCTTCGTCAGCCTCTTCCTGGCGCCGTTCCTGCTCTATCCGCCCAATCCACCGGCGGTCGGCGACGGCGACACCATCGGCACCCGCACCGGCCTGTACTTCGCGATGCTGGCCATCTCGGTCCTGGCCGTCGTGCTGGCGGTCTACGTGGGCCGCAGCCTGCACCCGCGGATCGGCGCCTGGTACGCCGGCCTGGCCGGGGCCGCCGGTTACCTGGTGGTGGTGCTGATCGCCCTCGCCGTCATGCCGCGTTACGACGAGGTGCCGGCGGAGTTCCCGGCGTCCCTGCTCTACGAGTTCCGGCAGGCCAGCGTGATCACCCAGGCCGTGCTCTGGGGCGTGATCGGGGTCGTGCTCGGCGAGCTGAGCCACCGCCTGCACCTCGGCCGGACGGCCGCCGCCGACCGGGCCGGCGTCCCAGTCGGCTGACCTCCGGGTGCGCCTCACCATGATGGTGCCGGGACCGGCCGACCGGTCCCGGCGGGCCGTCTTCGGTGAGGCCGGGCTGCCGATCGAACCCGACCGGAGGCGGGCCAGGGCAGGCGCGAGCGTCCTCAGCGGGCCCGAGCCGGCATGTGTCCGGACCGCCGCCGTAGTGGCCGAGTCGGCCGAGGTGCCGACCGTCCCCGGTCTGGGCGGCCCGGATCTCGGGCGGTGGGCCGGCCTGACGCCGGAGCGGGTGTTGGACGCCGATCCCGCGGGACTGCAGGCCTGGCTGCGGGATCCGGACGCGTCCCCGCACGGTGGCGAGTCCCTCGCCGGTCACCTGCGGCGCGTGGCCGGCGTGCTCGACTCGTTCGCCTGGCCGGCGGCCGGTGCCGTCGTCGTGGCCTCGCTGTTCACGGTGCGGGCGGCCTGCGTCCATGCCCTGCGGGCCGGTCCGGAGTCGCTGCTGCACCTCGACCTGACGCCCGGCACGACCGCCGCGATCAGCCGCAACGGCGACACCTGGCGACTGACGTCGGTCCTTCCGGGCGGCAGGTAGACCCTGCCGCCCGGGCCAGGTCAATCCACGCGCCTGCCGATCGGGTGCCGCGCGGGCGTGGCGACGGCGGCCACGGCACCTGCGATCAGCGGCACCGCGACCACGAACAGGCCCGCGGCCACCCACGGCACCACCACGATCGGTTCCCCGCCGTTCCAGCCGGTGAGCACCAGCCCGGCGGGCACCCCGAGCGCCAGGCCCAGCATCGACCCGAGCCCGCTGGCGAGCAGGGCCAGCACCGCCGATTGGGTCATCGCCAGGCGCCGGGTCAGCGTCGGCGACGCCCCGATCGCGGTGAACGTGGCCAGGAACGGCCGGAGTTCGGCGGTCGCCAGAATGCTGGACATCGCCGCACCGATCACCGCCAGCAGGGCCAATGTGCCGGCGACCAGCCACAACGCCGGTTGGGGCGTCGGGACGAATCCCCGTTCGACCGTGAGGGAGACCCCCGGCGCGGCGAGGGCGTCGCGGAGCCGCTGCTCGGCGGCCGGTGCGATCGGCCCGTCCGGGTCCTCCACCACCACCTGCCAGGCGCGGACCGACCAGCCCAACGCCTCGGCCGTCGAGATGCTGGCCAGCACGGAGTAGCGGGCCGGCGGAACACCCCGTCCGACCACGGCGGTGGTGATCGCGGTCGCCGGGACCCGGACGGTGCGTGGCGCCTTCCCCACCTCGTAGTCGAGGTAGGCGAGGTGCAGCCGGCCGGCCCGCACCTCGTTCACCGTCGCGCCACCCGGCCCCTGCACCGGATCCGTGTTCACCAGCAGCCGGCCGCGCGCGAGGGCGTCCGCCTGCGCGGCGTCCAAGCCGAAGAGCCGGACGAGGTCGGCCGTTTCGCCGACCAGAATGCCGAAGCGCGGATAGGCCATCAGCGACCGGCACTGCGGGCTGACCGGACCGGAGATCCCCAGGTCGTCGAACGAGCAGCCGTTCCGCAGCCCCGCGATCTCCATCGTCTCGTCGTCGGTACCGGGCTTGATCGCGGTGGCGCCCGCGAGCCGGGTCGTCCGCAGCCGGGGGTCGACGGAGCGGATGGTGGCCTCCAGCCCGGCCAGGCCCGCCCCACCGCCGCTGCTGAACTCGACGCTCGCCCGTCCCGGCAGGGTGGCGGGCACATAGTCCCGGGCCTCGTTGGCCTCGGCGCTCGCCATGATCGTCCACACCGCGGCGAGTGCCAGCACCCCGCCGGCCACCGACGCCACGATCGCGGTCGCCCGTCCGCGATGCCGGGCCAGGTCGCGCAACGCCATCCGCAGCGTCGCCGGTGCATGGCCACCCAGCCGGGCCAGGGCACCGAGTAGCGCGGGAGTGCCGAGCAGCAGGCTGGCCAACACGGCGAGGCCACCGGCCAGCCAGACCAGGCCGGTCGTCGACGACTGGTCGTTGCCGCGGGTGAGGGGCCACCACGCCGCGATCATGCCGAGTCCGAGCAGCAGCGCTCCGGCGATCGACGGTCCGCGCCGGGACGGGGCCGAGCGCGCCGTGCCGTTCAGGGCGGTGACCAGCGCCAATCGTCCCAGGCCGCGCGCGGTCACCCAGGCCGAACCGAGGGCGGTCGCCGTGCCCAGGGCCAGCAGCAGGATGAGATAGCCGGCCGGCACCTCCAGCGGACCGGCTACCTCGGCCGGGTCGGAGGTCAGCACGGGCCACAGCGCGATCGCCGCGCCGGCGCCGGCCAGCGTTCCGGCCAGGGTGGCGGTGGAGCCGAGCAACAAGGCCTGACCGAGCGCGACCCGACGCAACTGCCGTGGATTCGCCCCGCTGAGCGCGGCCAGCGCCAGGCTGCGGCGCTGCCGGGCCGCGCCGATGGCGAATGCCGGGCCGACCAGGAGCGCCACCTCCACCAGCCCGACCACCAGGGCCACCTCGCCCATGCCGAAACCCGGCCCCGACGACGGCAGCGGATACGGCGGACGGGCGACGATCTCGAGACTGGTGGTCTGGAAGCCGTAGCCGGCGAGCCGTTGGGCGTCCTCCCAGGTCACCGGCCGGTCACCCGGCACCACGAAGCCCACCTCTTCGTTGAGCGTTTCCGGGGGTGCGATCAGCTCGTAGGAGCCGGGGATGCGCGCCTCGGCGCGGCCCACCACGGTGTAGGGGGCATGCGTGCTGCCGAAGGCGAGTTCGATGGTGCCGGAGGAGGGAATGCCCGCCCGCATGCCATGCGTGGTGACCAGTACCTCGCCGGGCGAGGCCGGCATCCGTCCCTCGATCAGCCGGACCATCTCGGCCGTCGCCGGGTCGGGGCTCACCCCCAGCAACGCCACCGGCAGGCCGGACACGCCGAACTCGGCGCCGCTCGTCGTGATCGGGACCACCGGCCTGCCCAGGAGCCGTGCCACCGCGGACCGCTTCGCCGCGAGGGACGTCCCCCACCCGGGCGGCAGTCGCGGTTCGGCCAGTTCCGAATCCTCCGCGGGCACGACCTGGCCGAGATCGTTCAGCTGGGGCTCGAACGGGTTCCAGGCCCAGGTGATCCTGGCCTGGTTCCCGCCGGTCTCCAACTCCGCCCGCTCCATCGGCGACAGCTCGGTGGAGGCGATCCACACCTGCAGGGCGGCGATCAGGGAGACCGGCACGGCGATCATCAGCCAGACGAACCAGCTGCGCCCGCGGTCGCGCCGGACGTCCCGGCGCGCCATCCGCAGGGCCAGTCGCCAGCCGCCCCACCCGCCTCCGAAGGCTCCCCGTCCGCGGGCCGCGGGGAGGTCGGACGCGGCGCGCGCGGCGATCGTGCCGCTCATGCCGGCACCCGGGCGTCCCTGACCGCCGTGCCATCCACCACGAGGCCGTCGCGCAGGTACACCACCCGGTCCGCCCAGGCCGCGTGCCGCGGCTCGTGGGTGACCAGCAGCCCTGCCGCGCCGGCGTCACAGCGGGCCCGCAGGACGGCCAGCACCTCCTCGCCGGTGACCGAGTCCAGCGCCCCGGTGGGTTCGTCGGCCAGCACCAGCCGGCGCTCGCCGACCAGGGCGCGGGCGATCGCCACACGCTGCTGCTGGCCACCGGAGAGTTGGTCCGGGAACCGGTCGGCGAGCCCCTCGAGACCCAGATCCAGCAGGACGGCGCGGGCCTGCTGCCGGGCCGCCGAGATCGGATGGCCGTCGAGTTCCAGCGGAAGGGCGATGTTCTCGGCGGCGGTCAGGGCCGGAATCAGGTTGTAGCTCTGGAACACGACGCCGATGCGCCGCCGCCGCAGTCGCGCCAGGTGCTCCGGCTTCAGCCCGCTCAGCTCGACGCCGTCGATGGCGACCTCGCCGCCGGTCGGACGATCCAGGGCGCCGGCCACGTTCAGCAGGGTGGTCTTGCCGCTGCCGGACGGACCCATCACGGCCACGAGTTCGCCCGGCCACACCTCCAACGACACCGCACGCAGCGCATGGACGACGGTCTCGCCGCTGCCGTGCGTCCGGGTCACCTCGGTCAGCCGGAGCGCCGGGGTGCTCATCGGCGTCCCCGAACCGTCTCGTCGGGAACCGCGGACTCGAGGCCGTTCCCGTCCGGCAGGGACGTCGGCGGCGTGGCCGCGCCGTGCCTCGCCACGCTCGCCTCGACCTGATCGAGCCAACGGATCTCGGCCTCGGCCACGAACAACTGGTGCTCCACCACCATCAACCAGGCCAGATCGGTGCGCGGGTCGATCGACTGCTTGAGCCGGGTGGCCTGCTGCAGCCGGTGCATGGTGGCCGAACGCTGCGCCTGGGCGACCGCGGCCGAGTCCACCCCCGGAGAGGTGATCGCGATCGCCAGTTTGATCACCAGCTCGTCCCGGGGAGTCGCCGCGCGGTCGACGGGCGTGCGCCACCACGTGCCGACGGCGGCTCGACCCGCGGGGGTGAGCGAGTAGCGGATCCGGCCGTCGGCGTCCGCCGGGCCCGCGACCGCCAGTCCGTCCCGGACGAGCCGGTCGAGGGTGGTGTACACCTGCCCGACGTTCACCGGCCAGGTGCCGCCGGTGCGTTGCTCGAAGGCCGTCTTCAACTCCGCCCCGTAGTGCGGACCCTCGGCCAGCAGCGCCAGCAGACCCAGTCTCACCGACATGACGACTCCCTACATACTCGGTATAGATGCTCGTCAGCAAATGTATACCGAGTATGTTCATCGGCGCCAGAAGGACACTCCGCGAGTCCCGGAAGGGCCGACGCCGGCCGTAGCGGTGCGGCCGTTGCCGTGTTCGATGCAGCTGGAGGCAGGTGGCTGCCTCGGATCTGCATGGGTTACAGCCTCGTGAACGGATCGACGTCGCTCTTGACTGCCAACTGTTAACAGTCTGACGATTACGCTCATGCGTTCCACACCGATCCGGATCGTCGCCCAGAATCTCACCGCCCAGGTGATCGAGCACCTGCGGCACGACCTGTTGAGTGGACGATTCGCGCCGGGCACCCGGCTCAACGAGGTGGAACTGGCCGCCGAGTTCGAGATCAGCCGGGGTCCCTTGCGCGAGGCCGTGCAGTGCCTGGTCAGCGAGGGTCTGGTCGAGCACAGACCCAACCGCGGAGTGATCGTGCCGGTGCCGACCGCAGCGAGCGTGACCGGATTGTTCGAGCTGCGGCACGCGCTGGAGGTGGGCGTGGTCCGCCTGGCCTGCCAGCGCCGTTCCGAGGAAGACCTGGTCGCGCTCGCCGAGTTGTGCGTGGCCACGCCCACCTTTCTGGCACCCGGAGAACGGATGCCTTACGGACTCGACCTCGCCTTCCACGACCGGCTCATCGCGGCCGCCGGCTCTCCGCTGCTGGCGACCCAGACCCGGCGAGTGTTGCGCCAGGTGGTGCTGGCCCGCGCCTCGCTGTCGGTACCGGAGACCCACACCCACGCGTCGATGGCCGACCACGAGGAGATCGTGGCCCGGGTGCAGGCCCACGACGCCCGGGGTGCCGAGCAGTTGGTCGAGCGTCATCTGCAACTCGTCCTCGATCACCTGCTGGCCTCATTGCCCGCCTGACCTGCTGGTCCCGACCCGAAGGAGTCCCACATGACCTCCGCGACTCACGAAACGGCCGCCGCCAACCGCAAGGCGATCGTCGCCGGTGCCGCCGGCAACTTCGTCGAATGGTTCGATTGGTCGATCTACGGCTATTTCGCCATCTACTTCTCCAGTCAGTTCTTCCCGAAGGACGACGCCACCGCCGGTCTGCTGTCGACGTTCCTGGTGTTCGCGCTCGGCTTCTTCTTCCGGCCGTTGGGCGGTGCGATCCTCGGCAGCTACGCCGACCGGCACGGACGCAAGGCGGGGATGGCGTTGACCATCTTCCTGATGGCCGGCTCCAGCCTGCTGATCGGACTGCTGCCGACCTGGGGCCAGGTCGGCGTGCTCGCACCGATCCTGCTCGTCCTGGCCCGGATCGTCCAGGGCTTCTCGGCCGGTGGCGAGTTCGGGACGTCGTCCGCTTTCATGGTGGAGAAGGCGTCCCCGGGGCGGCGGGGCTTCATCGGCAGTTGGCAGCAGGTGTCGGTGGCCCTGGGTGCACTCGGCGCCTCCGGCATGGCCGCGATCATGTTCCGCGTACTCAGCACCGAGCAGCTGGAGTCGTGGGGCTGGCGGGTCCCGTTCATCCTCGGCGGCATTCTCGGCCTGCTCGGCCTGTGGCTGCGCATGTCGGTGCACGACACCGCCGCCTTCACCGAACTGAAGCAGCAGGGCAAGGTGGTCCGTTCGCCCCTGCTCGAGGTCGTCCGGCGGTATCCCGGCGCATGCCTGCGCGTGGTCGGCATCGTCGCCGCCGGATCGGTCACCTACTACGTGTGGCTGACCTACATGCCCACGTTCGCCCACAGCCGGGCCCAGGCCGCACTGGCCGATGCGCAGCTGGCCACCACGATCACGCTGATCGTGTTCTGCTGCCTGCTGCCGTTCACCGGCGCACTCTCCGACAAGGTGGGACGACGACCCGTGCTGCTGGCCTTCTCGCTCGGCTCGGCGCTCGCGATCCCGTTCCTGATGGGCATGGTCGGCAGCACGTTCGCCTCGGTGCTGATCCCCAGCCTGATCGGTGCGGCGCTGCTGTCGCTGTACTCGGGCTGCCTGGCCGCGGTGATGGCCGAACAGTTCCCGCCGGAGGTGCGCACCGTCGGGATCTCGCTGCCGTACGGCATCGCGGTGGCGATCTTCGGCGGCCTGACGCCGTACCTGGTCACCTACCTGATGCAGGTGGACAACTACGTGATGTTCATCGTCTACGCCTGCGCGGTGTGCCTGGCGTCGGCGGCGACCTACTACACGTTGCCCGAGACCAAGGACAAGGAGCTGTGACGATGGCGACCGAGCCTCTTGAACCGTGGCAGTGGGCGGAACCGGTCTGGCGGGGCCACGTCGAGGCCGTCCGGGCCGGACGCTCGCTGGCGCCGACCGCGTGGCCGGGGGGTGCCCGCTGCGCGGTCGCGCTGTCGTTCGACTCCGACCACGAGACCATCCCGCTGCGCGATGCCGAGACCCGTCCCGGACGGCTGTCGCAGGGCGAGTACGGCGCCCGGCGCGGCCAGCTGCGGGTGCTCGACCTCCTGGAGCGATTCGGCGCTCCGGCGTCGTTCTTCGTGCCGGCGGTGTCGGCGCTGCTCCACCCCGACGAGATCCGCGGGTACGTCGAGCGAGGCCACGAGGTCGGCATCCACGGCTGGATCCACGAGCGCAACATGCTGCTCGACGAGCCGGACGAACGCGGCCTGATGTTCCGGGCCGCCGACACCCTGGAGCGGATCGCCGGCGTGCGCCCGGTCGGCATCCGGACGCCGTCGTGGGACTTCAGCGACAACACCCTGCAGATCTCGCTGGACCTGGGCCTGGAATACGACTCGTCGCTGATGGCCGACAACGAGCCGTACGAGATCGTCCATCACGGCCGCCCGACCGGGTTGGTGGAGATTCCGGTCGAGTGGATCCGCGACGATGCGCCGTACTTCAACAACGAGCGGTACAGCGCCGTCCGGCCACACTCGATGCCCCGGGCGGTGGCGCAGATGTGGCGTGACGAGTTCGATCTGGCACTCGCCGAGGGTGGGCTCTTCCAGCTCACCATGCATCCGCACATCATCGGGCACCGCTCCCGGATCGCCGCGCTGACCGAACTGGTGGAGTACATCGCCGGCCACGACGTGTGGTTCGCGACGCACGCCCAGATCGCTCGGTACTGCCTGGCCGAGGCGGATTGAGCACGACGATTCCACGTGTGGCCGCACGACTGCCGGTGCGACGGGCCGAAGCCGGAGTAACCAGGCGTCGGGCGACGGCGGAATCCGCTGCGCCGAGTTGCCGGACGGGGCACCGCGATCTCCCGTAGGCTGACATCGCTCGTGATCTCAGGAACCCGGTGCGATTCCGGGGCGGTTCCGCCACTGTGACGTCCCTCGCGGACGCAGCCAGACACTGTCCACGGGTCGTCCGACCACTAGCCGGGGCGAGAACCCCGGAGGAGGAACCCGAGCCCCATGGCAGACGTCTCCGCGCGCATCGCGCTGCTCTCCACGTCCGATACCGACCTGCTCTCGGCCCGCGCCAGCGGCGCCGGCTACGCCTGGGCGAACCCCGGACGGGCGAGTGATCCCGAACTGGCCGAGGCGGTGGGTGGCGC
>JAGPGQ010000147.1 GCA_018055925.1 Micropruina sp. | reverse complement strand
ACGAGCAGGATCGGGAGGCCCGTCGGATCGGTGGCGCGCGCGTGGATGGCGGCGAGCCGGCGTCCGTCCGCCGTCGTGGTCTCGGCGTAGCCGAGCCGCTCGACCCGGTCCTCGATCGCGCGCCAGTCGAAGCCGTTCCGCCAGCGCTCCAGCAGGCTCTGCTGACGCGCCCGGCCGGGGCCCGGCGCCTGGGCCGCGGACGGCACGAGTCGCGGCAGGCGGGTGGCGCGCACGCGGGCGTCGAGGGCGTCCAGGGCCTCCTGGGAGACGCGGGGAAGGTCGGTGACGATGGCGGACGTGGTGTTCATGGATGGTCCCTTTCGCTCGGTGACATCAGTCTCCGCCGGGGACGGGGCTCACGGATTGGAAGAATCGGCCAGCCCTCGGCTGTCGAACGGGGTCACCTCGCCGCGCAGGATCTGGCCGGGTGTGGCGCCGGCGAACAGCCGGAAGTCGCGCGTCATGTGGGACTGATCGCTGTAGCCCGCGGCGACGGCGGCCTGCGCGGCGGGCATGCCCTGCTGCAGGAGGCGGTAGGCGTCCCGGGCCCGGCGCAGCTGCTCGACACTCTTGCGGCCCATGCCGACGGTGCCCGCCACGTACCGCCGCGCGCTCCGCTCCGAGCCCGCGACGCCCCGATGCCGTAGCGCCCGCTCGACGAACAGGTCCGCGACGAGTGTCCCCTGGGCCGCCAGGTGACCCACGAGCCGCTCGAGCTCATCGAGGCCCGGCACCGCGTAGCGGGTGCCCGCGAGCACGAACCAGGAGCCGTCGGTCTCGAGCAGGCGCAGTTCGTCGACCGGCTTCACGTCCAGTCCCCGCAGGAACACGTGCGGCGCGAACTCGATGCCCCAATGCCGTTCGCCCGCCGGCAACTCCAGCTCGCGCGGTGCCGTCGACGGCCCGGCGAGGGTCGCGGTCGGGGTGCCGTCGGCCAGGATGCCGAAGGCCAAACCCCAGAACTCGTTCGCCGCGTCGGTGTAGGACGAATCCCGGTCGATGGAGGCCCACCAGACGATCGTCGCCAGCGACCCCGTCGCGGGGCGGTACCCGTACCCCTCGGGAATGTCGCCGGCGGCGAGTCTCGACATGGGCTTCATCGTAGGAAGCGGGTGGGGCCGGCGGATCGGGAAACGCCGATCGAGACCGGGCGGGCGCCGCGACGGGCGCGTTCGATGGCGAATCGGCCCGGCCGTTCCCCATGCCGTCCGCAGGTCGACCGCGGGTCTCGCGCCGGGTCAGCCGGCCGCCTGGGCCAGCCCGATGAGGAGGCCCTCCGGGCCGCGGACGTAGCAGAGCCGGTACGCGTTCTCGAACTGGACGACCTCGCCGACCAGGTGCGCGCCGTGCGCGCGCAGCCGTTCCAAGGTGTCGTCGAGGTCGTCCACCTCGAACATGACGCGAAGGTAACCGAGGGAGTTCACCGGAGCGTTCCGGTGATCCGCGACCGCCGGCGGGGCGAGGAAGCGCGAGAGTTCCAGCTTGCCGCTGCCGTCCGGGGTGCGCATCATGGCGATCTCGACGCTCTGGTCGCCGAGGCCGGTGACTCGGCCGGCCCACGGGCCCTCGACCAGGCCCCGGCCCTCGAGTTCGAGGCCGAGTTCCACGAAGAACGCGACCGTCGCGGTGAGGTCCTCGACGACGATGCCGACGTTGTCCATTCTGAGTGCCACGTGGCGATCCTAGGCCCGGCCGGCACTCGACGAGCCGCCGAGAGCTACGCCCGCGGACGCCCGGCGCTGGTGGTGCGGTAGCGGAGCTGGACGTTGGACGAGTCGTCGAAGCGGCGCACCTCCCGCAGTTCGAGGCGTGCCGGGCCGGTGAACAGCGGGACGCCCGCACCGAGCGCCACGGGGCTGACCATCAGGTGGAGTTCGTCGATCAGGTCCCGCACCAGCAGCGCGTTCCAGCCCGATCCGTGCCCCTTCTCGATTCCTGACCGATGGGCGGAGGGCCGCACCGGTCAGGAATCGAGAAGTGCGGCCCACCTGCCCGCGCCTAGCGTGACAAGAACAACCGCTCAACCCGGATGGAGGAGTTTCATGACGCTCACACTCGACACCATCACCCTCGGCGTGCCGCGGGTGGAGGCCGCCTGCGCCTTCTACGAATCGGCGTTCGCGCGCACCGCGGACCACAACCGCACGACCGGCCTCGACCTGTACGGCACGGGGCGGCTCGCCTTCCGTTCGATCGACGCGCTCGCCGCCGACGTGGGCGCCGACTCGTCGTCATCCGGATTCCGCGGGTTCGTCCTGGGTTCGATCGTGTCCCAGCCCGGCGAGGTCAGGGTCCTGCTGGAGACCGCAGCGACCAACGGCGCCACGGTGGTCAAGCCACCGAGGAAGCAGCTGTTCGGTGAGTTCACCGCCGTCTATCGGGCACCTGACGGCGCCGTGTGGAAGCTGGCGGCATCGTCGAAGAAGGACGCGTCCCGCATCCCCGACCCGCCGACGCCGACCGAGACCGCCGTCTATCTCGGCGTCACGAAGCCAACCGCCTCGCGACGCTTCTACGAGGCCGTGGGGATGAGCGCCGACCATGACTACGGGGACAGGTTCATCGACTTCACGGCTCCGGCGGGAGTCTGCCGACTCGGCCTGCTGTCCCGCAGGGACCTCGCCAAGGACGCCGGCGTCGACGAGCGCGGCGAGGGGTTCTGCGCAGTGGTCCTCGAGCATGCCGCCGGTTCACCGGACGAGGTGGATGCGCTCATCGCGGCTGCCGAGTCGGCGGGCGGCCGGGTCATCGCCGCGACGGATGCCGATCGAGGCGAGTATGCGGGCCATTTCGCCGATCCCGATGGCTACTACTGGAAGGTGTCGGCAGGGATCTCGGGCAGCCGGCGGGGTGCTGAATGTCGGCGGAATCTCGGGCAGGCTGTCGAGATCGCGGGGTCGTGTGTGTCTCTATGGTGACGGCATTTCCGACGAGGAGACGATGATGAAGTACATGCTCTTGATCCACCACGGCCACACGGCCAACGACACGGCGGCCTGGGACGCGCTCTCGAAGGAGGAGCAGCGGGCCGTGTACGCCGACTACGCGGCGGTCGACCGGACGCCCGGGGTCACGCCCGGCGACGGCCTGGACGCCGCCGAGATGGCGACCACCGTGCGCGTCGAGAACGGCAAGCCACTCGTCACGGACGGCCCCTTCGTCGACGTCAAGGAGGCGATCGGCGGATTCCTGTTCTTCGAGGCCGACGACCTGGACGCCGCGATCGAGCTGGCCGCGCGGATTCCCGCGGCCCGACTGGGAGGGGCGGTGGAGATCCGTCCGACGAAGCGGTGGTGACCGGCCTCGACCAGGTCTTCCGGGACCAGTGGGGACGGGTCGTCGCGGCGATGGCGGGCTACCTGGGCGATCTGGCTCTCGCCGAGGAGGTCGCCCAGGAGGCGTTCGCCATCGCCGCCGAACGCTGGCCGCGCGAGGGGGCGCCGGCGCACCCGGCCGCCTGGCTGATCACCACCGCCCGCAACCGGGCGATCAACCTGGTGCGCCGGGAGCGGCTCTTCGCGGCGAAGGCCCACCTGCTCTACGAGCCGGCGCCGGCCGAGCGGGACGACGCGGCCCCGACCATTCCGGACGAGCGGCTGGAGTTGCTGTTCCTGTGCTGCCATCCGGCGCTCTCCCTGGACGCCCAGGTCGCGCTGACCCTGCGTGCCCTCGGCGGGCTCACCACCGCGCAGATCGCCGGAGCCTTCCTGGTGCCGGAGGCGACCATGGCCCAACGCCTGGTGCGTGCCAAGCGCAAGATCGCCGCCGCCGGGATCCCGTTCCGGCTGCCGAGCGAGACCGCCCTGGCCGACCGCGTCACCGCGGTGCTCGCCGTCGTCTACCTGATCTTCAACGAGGGCTACACCGCGGGGACGGAGCTCACCGCCGAGGCGATCCGGCTGGGACGGGTTGCGGCCACGCTGCTGCCCGGCGACCCGGAGACCCAGGGCCTGCTGGCGCTGATGCTGCTGCTCGACGCCCGCCGGGATGCGCGCTTCAGGGACGGCGATCTCGTCCTGCTCGCCGACCAGGACCCGTCCCTGCTGGACGACGAGCGGATCGCCGAGGGCCGAAGCGTGCTCGACCGGGCGATCCGGCTCGGCGGCCGCGGGTCGTACGTGCTTCAGGCCGCCATCGCCTCGCTGCATGCCGAACAGCCGCCGGACTGGCCCCAGATCGCCGCCCTCTACGGCGAGCTGTTCCGGCTCACCGAATCCCCGGTCGTCGCGCTCAACCGGGCCGTGGCGATCGCGGAGGTCGAGGGCCCGCAGGCGGCGCTGGACATGCTCGACGGCCTGCCCCTGGAGCGCTACCGGTACCTGCACGCGGCACGGGCCGAGTTCTGCCACCGGCTCGGACGAGCCGACGAGGCCCGTGCCGCCTACCGCCGGGCACTCGAGCTCGCCGGCAACGACGCCGAACGGCACCAGCTTGCGAAGCGACTCGAGGCGCTCGATCGTGAGGACGCGGACGGGCGCGCCCCGGACGGCGGAGGCGACCCAGGCCAGACGGGGTTTAGCAAGCTAACTTAGCATGCTAAGCTTCTCTCCATGGCGCGAGACCTCAGCTTCACCCTGCACGTGCTGACCGCTCGGCTGGACCGAGCGGCCGACCGGATCCTGCGGTCCGAGCACGACATCACCTACAGCCGTTTCCTCGCCCTCAGCCTGATCGGCGAGCACGACATCGGGACCCAGCGTGCGCTGGCGGAGGCGCTCGGGGTGACCGAGCCGTCGGTGAGCCGGATGATCGGCGTCCTGACCGCGGAGGGACTGCTCGAACCGCCGGAGCGAACCGGACGACGTCGCCTGAGCCTCTCGGCGAGCGGTCGGAGCCTGGTCGCATCGGCGCAGGGCGTCCTCGAAGACCGGTTCGCCGAGCTGGTCGCCGGCAGCGGTGTGCCCTATGACGCGTACCGGGAGCACACCGCCCGGCTGCTCGCCACGCTCACCCGCTACGAGGACGGGGGAGCGCGATGACCCGCACCATTCGGCCGCCGCGGGCCGCGCGGAACGCGGTCACGTCGGCCGACGGCACCCGGATCGGCTACCGGACGGTGGGCGACGGTGCCGGCCTGATCCTGGTCGGGGGCGCCCTCCGGACCGCGGAGGACTACCTGCCGCTGGCCGCGGCGCTGGCCGAGCGCTGCGCCGTCCATGTCGTCGACCGCCGGGGTCGTGGCGACAGCGGCCCCCAGGGGCCCGGATACGGCCTGCGCACCGAGGTCGAGGACGTCCTCGCCGTCCAGAAGGCCACCGGCGCCCGATGGGCGTTCGGCCACAGCTACGGAGGGCTGATCGTCCTCGAGGTGGCCCGGGCGACCCGGGCGCTGGACCGGCTCGTGGTCTACGAGCCCGGCGTCCCGGTCGCGCCCGTGCCCACCGACTGGATGGCTCCCTACCGGGAACGACTGGACGCCGGCGATCCCCACGGTGCGTTCGCGCACTTCATCCGCGGCTCGGGCGGCGCCCCGGCCGCCGTCGCCCGAATGCCGCACTGGTACCTGCGCACGGCGATGCGGATCGGACTCCGGGGGGACGGCTGGCGGCGCATCCGCCCGCTGCTGCGCGCCAACCTGGCCGAGCACGAACAGGTCGCCGCCCGGCAGGGGCACCTCGCTGACTACGCCGCCGTGACCGCCGCCACCCTGGTGCTCTGCGGCGGCCGCAGCCCTGAGAGCAGCCGCACCGAATTCCGGGCCCTGCAGCGCACCCTGCCGCACGCGACGCTGGAGGCCCTGCCCGGCCTGGATCACTTCGGCTACGAACACAAGGGCGCGGAACGGGTCGCGCAGTCCGCCCTGGCCTTCCTCCGAGAGGGCTCGGATCGATGACCGAGAGCCGGTTTGCGCTGCGGCCGATCGGCCGAGTGGAGTCGCGCCTACGCGATCCCGCCGACGCGCCGCGGCAGGGGGACGAGGGTGCGCCGGACGCATGGCTGATCGTCCGAGACGAGTACGCCGGGGGCCTGCACGGGCTCGAGGGGGTGCCGAGTTGTTCCTGCTGACCTGGCTTCACCTTGCCCGCCGCGACGTCCTCGAGGTTCATCCGCGCGACGACCCGGAGCGGCCCCTGGCCGGGGTGTTCACCACCCGGTCGGCGGACCGTCCCAATCCGATCGGCCTGCACCGCGTCCGGCTGCTCGCGGTCCGGGGTGGGCGACTGCACGTCGCGGGATTGGAGGCCGTCGACGGCACCCCGATCCTCGACCTGAAGCCCGTGCTTGGGTCCGTGGAGACGCGATAGGGCAGCGCGCCGCTCGGTCGCGGGCCTGGCGAGTGCGGCACCGGGCCGTCGTCAGGTCCCGGTGTTCACCGGCGTCTCGGCGCTGCCGTCCGCAGCGTTCTCGGCGCCGAGATGAAGCAGGTTGCCCTTGACCTTCCGATGTCTTACTTTCTGTGAGACAATCGAACCATGGCATCGACGATCACCTTCCGGCCCGACGAGGACGCGCGCCTCGCGCTCGACGAGCTCACCGCCGACGGCACACCTGTGTCGGCGGCCGTCCGGGACGCGCTCGTGGAGGCCGCGTCCCGGCGCGTCAAGGCACGGCTCCGCGGCGAGGCCGAGGCGCTGGCTGCCGATCCCGATGACCGTGCCGAGGCCGCCCAGGTGCTGCGCGACATGGAGTTGCTGCGTGCGTGGTGACGTCTATCGTCTGCGCGCACCCCGCGATGCGAGAGGGCATGAGCAGCAGGGCCGGCGCTACGCGGTCGTCGTCCAGTCCAACGACCTCCACCTGCTCTCGACCTGGATGGTCGCCCCGACTTCGACCTCGGCGAGGGCCGCGACCTTCCGGCCGAGCATCGAGATCGACAGCACTCCGACGCGCGTCCTCGTCGAGCAGACGAGCGCGGTCGACCCGAGCCGGCTCGGGGACCAGGTCGGGCATCTGGCCTTCGATGAACTCCGAGCAGTCGATGCCGCTCTGCGGCTGGTCCTCAGCCTCTGACGCGTGCCCCGACCAGGCATGAGGCGTACGCACAACTCGCTTTGCAGGCCTCTCCCTCGCCTCTGCCGACGGGTTCCGTGACGCCTGCCGTCACAATTCTCGGCTCCGCGGCGTCTCATGGGTGAAGCCCTGGAACGAGGAGGACGATCGTGACGCACGGTACCGAGGTCATCGTGGTCGGCGGCGGGTACGCCGGTGTGATGGCCGCCAATCGCCTGACGCGCCGCGACGATGTGACCGTGACGCTGGTCAACCCGCGCCCGCACTTCGTCGCCCGGATCCGGCTGCACCAGCTCGTCGGCGGGTCCGACGAGGCTGTCGTCGACTATCGAGAGGTGCTGTCGAGCCGCGTCCGGCTGGTCGTCGGCACCGTGACCCGGATCGACGCTCCCGAGCGGCGCGTGCTCCTCGACACGGGCGACGTCCTGGCCTACGACTACCTGGTCTACGCCGTGGGAAGCGGCAGCGACGGCGGGGGAGTGCCGGGCGCGGTCGAGTTCGCCCACCCGATCGCGACCCTGGAGGAGGCGAGCCGGCTGCGCTCCGTCCTCGACGACGAGCCCAGGGCGGCGAGGGTGACGGTCGTCGGCGGGGGACCGACCGGCATCGAGGTCGCCGCCGAGTTCGCCGAACTGGGCCGCAGCGTGACGCTGGTGTGTGGTGCGGTGCTCGGACCCGACCTTCATCCGCGCGGCCAGCGTTCGGTGCGACGGCGGCTGGACGCGCTCGGGGTCGTCGTGCTGGACGGCCCGGACGCCATCGTGACCGCCGTGCGCTCGGACGCCGTCCGGCTCGGCGACGGCCGGAGTCTGTCGAGCGCGGTGACGATCTGGGCCGCCGGATTCGGTGTGCCGGACCTGGCCGCGAGCAGCGGGCTCACCACCGACGCCGTGGGCCGGTTGCTGACCGACGAGACCCTGACCAGCGTGGACGACGAACGCATCGTGGCGGCGGGCGACGCGGTGACGGCCTCCGATCTGCCGTACCGGATGAGCTGCCAGGGCGCGGTCCAGCTCGGCCCGTACGCGGCCGAGACCGTGCTCAGCCGGATCGCCGGAGAGGAGCCCGCGCCGGTCGCTCTGGGATTCGTCAGCGAGTGCATCAGCCTGGGTCGCTGGACGCGCGACCATACGCGCCCGCGTCGGCTGCGGGCGCGGGAGGACGTGACCGCGGTCCCGTGACCGGTGGCGTGTCCTCGGCAGAGGGGACGTCCGGGTGGCCGGTGCCGGAGGCGTCAATCGTCCGATCGTGGCGCGGGTGCCCGGTCCAGGAGGAACTCTCCGAGGTGCCGAGCCACGTCGCGGTGGCCGGGTCGAACCGGTACCGGGCGTAGGCCCTCACATCCCGACCGATCAGTGGGTTCTCCAGCAGCGGCTGGGTCCACGAGCGCACCAGGGCATCGGGCAGCTCGGATCGGGCGATCTGGCCGAGAAGCAGCGGAGACCGGCGTAACGCGCGGACGCGCAGTTGCCTGGCCCCGAGCCGGAGACCACCGGGAATCCTGGCTGCGAGGGCGGCCACCCGACCGGGTAGCCCGGGCGGGACGTTGTCGAACGCCTCACAGGGGAGGATCGCCATGCGTGCGACGCGGGCATCGAGTCCGTCCGCGGTGAGGAAGAGGGCGCCACCCCAGTCGGAGTGCACGAGGGTCACGTCGGTGAGGTCGAGCGCGTCGAGGAACTCGGCCACCAGGCGGGTGAGACCATCGAGGGAGAGGTCGGCTTTGCGTCATCCCGGCGAACGCCGGGATCTCTCTCGCCGTTGGTGGTGAGATCCCGGGTCGGGGCCCGGGATGACGTGCAGTGGGGATCCCGATGCGGGCGCGCAAGGAGTCGTTGTCGACGATCCGGTACGTGGGAGCTCTACGGATTGTGCAGTTGGTCATCCCGGCGAAGGTATTTTGTCATCCCGGCGACCGCCGGGATCTCTCTCGCCCTTGGCGGTGAGATCCCGGGTCGGAGCCCAGGATGACATGCCGGGGGGATCCCGAGGCAGGCGCGCAAGGAGTCGTTGTCGACGATCCAGTACGTACGAACTCTACGGATTATGCATTTTGTCATCCCGGCGAACGCCGGGATCTCGGGGTGCGGCATTGGTGGTGAGATCCCGGGTCGAGGCCCGGGATGACATACAGGTGGGAATCCTGATGCGGGCACGCAACTAGCCGATTCAAGAGAATCTCTCGCCCGTAAACGGCGACTGGCCTGTTAACAGTCTGTTTGTCGGAATCGTTGGTGTCGGCGTGGTCGCCGATGCTGATCCACATACCGGGGCGGAATCACCTCAGCGACTCCATCATCGCCGATCCGGATGGTCCATTGCGGATCCGGCGGTCGTCGAGCATCGGGTTCGAGAAGGTTGTGGTGGTGTTTGCACAACAGGCACAGGTTCGCCAACGAGGTGGCGCCACCTTGCTGCCACGAGACGATGTGGTGAGCGTCACAATCGGCCGCCGGTCGGTTGCAGCCGGGGAACACACAGCCCTGGTCACGGGCATGCAAGGCTTGCCGAATCGTTGGCGTGACGAGCCGGTGTTTCTGCCCGACGTCGAGCACCCCGGACGGTCCGCCGAGCACCACCGGCAGCACCTCTGCGTCACAGGCGTACTGGCGCAGTTCGCCGGCGGTAAGCCGGTGGCCATTCGCCAGCTGTGCGTTCCAGCAGTCCTTCACCAGGTCTTCGTAGCGGATGGTGATCGTGACGTGGGGACGGTCGCCACCGTGTTTGGGTGCGGCCTGCTGAACGGCGACTCTCCGGGCCAGTTCGATCAGGGCGTCGGCGCGGCGCATCGGCCAGGTGACTTCGCCTTGCAGCGGGTCGCGTTCTTCGAGGGCGGTGCGGTGCAGCTGGTGCGCCAACGCATCAATCTGCGCTTTCAACAGTGCCGCATCCCCGATAGGGAGCTTGCCCTTGATGATCGTCGACCCAT
>JAGPGQ010000374.1 GCA_018055925.1 Micropruina sp. | reverse complement strand
TGTCCGGGTCGCCGGCCTCCAGGGCGTCGAGCTGGTCCCACGCGACCTGGGAGTACGCCTGCGTCATGCGCGACGGCGGCTGCGACGGACAGTGGGACTGCTCGCGGCCTGCGACAGGAGCTGCTGGAGCTCGGGGGTGGTCTCATATTCACGTTGGGCGGTCGTGACGAACACGCCTGGCTTGAGCACGATCGAACCGTCGGGGAACTCGGTCTTGAGGAAGTGCTCGTTCTTGCGGTTGGTGAGGACGACTCGTCCTCTCGCGTCGGTCTGGATGATCTCGCTCATCCCAACATGATAGGCCCACTAGCCCATAGTGGGCGAGTGGGCATAGACGGTCCGGCTCGAAACCCATCGTTTTCGGCGCGGTTGACACGCCGTCGCAGGGGGTCGACTCGGAATCGAGGGCCGCTATCACAGGCTGCTGGAGGAGGTGTTTCAGCCTGGAGTATTCACAGCGGGGGTTGTGAGCGTGGGGGTGTGAGCGTGTCAAGGGGGTGAGGGTGCCTCTGACCTGGGATGATGTGGATTGTCGAGATCAACATCAATGCGCAGGAGGAGGCACCCTCAAGGTGAAGCGTACAAGCGGAGTGACGTCGGGTGAAGCGGACTGGTCCACGGGCCTGGTGGTGAAGGCGGACGGGACCGGGACGGTGGCTCATGCCGGGGTGGTGTTGCCTCGGTTGCTGGCCGATCGGGTCGGGCTCACTTCGGCGTTCCGGGCAGTGCTGGCCCGGCCGGGGTTCTTCCCGGGTCGGGACCGTGGGAGGGCGGTCACGGACACGGTCGCGTCCCTGGCCGCGGGCGCGTCGTGCTTGACCGACGTGGAGGCGATGACCGCCCAGGTCGAACTGTTCGGCAAGAGCGGTGGCGCCTCGGACACCACAGTGTTGCGGGTGCTGGGCGAATACGCCGACCGGCTGCGCGAGGACGGCCTGCCAGGACGACGGCTGGCCCGAGCGACCGCCACGGTGCGGGCAGGGGTGTGGGAGGCGATCGTGGCCCGCCACGGGGCACTGCCGGCGGTACAGGTCGCCGGGAAAGACCTGGCCTGGCCCCCGCCTGCGACCAGGGCGGACGACGGCCGTGACCCGGTGGTGCCGGTGGTGATCCGCCTGGATGCCACGGTGATCCACGCGGTCTCGGACAAGGAGGGCGCGCAGCCGAACTACAAAGGCTACGGACACCACCCGCTGACCGCGTGGTGCTCCAACACCGGGGAGTCGTTGGCGGTGATGAACCGGGTCGGCTCCGCCGGGTCGTTCACCGCCGCCGACCACGTCGCCGTCCTGGACGCCGCGTTGGCCCAGGTCCCCGCGGGCCACCGGCGGGACGTGCTGGTCACCGTCGATGGGGCCGGTGCATCGCATGAGCTCATCGACCACCTGGAAGCGTTGAATACCGCTGCCGTGCACGGTGGCCGGGGCCGGCGGGTGGAGTTCTCGATGGGGTGGCCGGTCGATGCCCGTACCCGCACCGCGATCCAGGCAGTCCGCGGGGGCGACTGGTCCCCGGGGTTGACCGCGACCGGGAAGGCCGATGATGACGCGCAGGTGGTGGAGCTGACCGGGCTGCTACGGCACAGTGCCGGCGGGGATCGGCTGGGTACCTGGCCGGCCGGGCTGCGCGTCATCGCCCGCAGGGTTCCCCGAGCACCCGGGGAGCAGGCCGAACTGGGCCAGGACCCGAACTGGCGCTACGGCGCGTTCGCCACCAACACCACCACCGGGCAGGTCCAGTACCTCGATGTCCGGCACCGGACCCAGGCACACGTCGAGGACCGGATCAAGGAGCTAAAGGCGTGCGGGGCGACCCGGCTCCCGTCGAAGTCTTATGCCCGCAACAGCGCCTGGTTGCATCTGGCCGCCCACGCCGTCACCGTCCTGTCCTGGCTGCGGCTGCTCGCCCTGGACGGCGACCTCGCGGTCGCCGAACCCAAGAAGCTACGGTTCCGGCTCCTGTCCGCCCCCGCCCGCTACGTCCGCCACGCCCGACAACGGATCCTGAAGATCCCCACCGGGTGGGCCTGGGCCACCGACCTGGCCGACGCCTTCGCACGCCTCCGGGCACTGCACCCGGCCTGAGACCGGTACCCCTGCCCACCCACCACCCAGCAGCACCCGGCCCAGTGGAACCCGCGCCCACCCGAGCGAATCGGGCCTCAGCCCTACCCGCCAGCCGACCCCGAGGACCACGAGCCGCCCGCGCCGCGATTCAGCCCCCGCAAGCACCACCGTGAATCATCGAGGTACGAGGGGCTTATCCAAGCGCAGGCTGCGATCGCCGACGACGCGGTGAAGGACGCGTTTGGTTCGGCGTACAGCGTCGTGTCTCAGTTGTGGGAGGCGCTCAGTCCCGACCCGATGCTCAAGCCCTTCCGCGATGACTACAAGTGGCTGACGGACGTCTACGAGTCGGTGCGTCCCGCCGACATCACAGGACGGCTCGTTTGGCACGCACTCGGCGCTAAGACGATCGAGCTGATCAACGAGAACATCCAGGTCGAGATCCCGCAGGGCGTCGAGACCATCGTTCTCGACGCCCAGACGATCGAGGACCTGATGACCGGCAAGCGCAAGGACGTGCCGATCGAGGAGATAGAAAAGCAGATCACCGCTCGCATCGCCCGCCACCTCAACAACCCGGTCTTCATCGAGCTCGGCCAGCGCCTCAACGCGCTGCGTGAGAAGTACGCCGACATCCAACAGTCCAGCCT
>JAGPGQ010000146.1 GCA_018055925.1 Micropruina sp. | reverse complement strand
GACCTCGGCCGTGGACGTCCCGGTGCTGATCGGGAACGACGCGACCATGGCCGCCGTCGCCGAGGCGCGCTGGCATCCGGGCGACCCGGCCACGCTGTTGCACATCGTGGTGGAGGTCGGCGTCGGCGGCGCATTCGTGACCGACGGACGACCGGCCCCCAGCGCGCACGGCATGCACGGCGAGTTCGGGCACCTGCCGTTCGGCGACTCCGGGACCGTCTGTCCCTGCGGCGCCTATGGTTGCTGGAACACCCCGTTCGACGTCCTGGAGATCGCCCGCCGCACCGGCCTGCGGCCTGGGAGCGACCCGCGGGCCTGGCTGCACCGGCTGTACGCGAACCCGGACGAGTCGCCGACAGTCGGGGAGGTCGTGACGTTCCTGGCCGCCGAACTGGGACGCGGTATCGCGGGACTGGTGAACGCCCTGGACCCCGGACTGGTCACCCTGGGCGGCCTGGCCGAGCCGCTCCGCCAGGCCTTTCCGGAGACCTTCGCCCACGCCTTCGACCGGGGCCTGATGACCAGCCACCGGAGCCGGGCGCCACGGATCGTCCCGGCCGAGGCCGGCCAGGAGGCCACGCTGGTCGGCGCCGGCCTGCAGATCTTCGACCGCGTCCTCGACGCCGAACTGCTCGCCCGGTGGGCCGCACGAGGATCGAGGAACCGATGAGCACGCCCGACACGAGGGACGCGGACGCGCCGGCCGGGTACCGGCGCACCCGCCTGACCTGGGTCGCGTTCGGCGCCCTGTTCGCGTTCGGCGTACTGAACGCCACCCTTGGCCCGGTGCTGCCCTACCTGCGGGCGGCGCAGGGGACCTCCCACGTCGAGGGCGCCTTCCACCAGGTGGCCTATGCGCTCGGTGGCCTGACGGCGGGCCTGCAGGCGAGCCGTTCCACCGGCCGCCGGAAGCCCCTGATCGTGACGGGCCTGGCGGTGGCCGCCGCCGCGGGCCTGCTGCTCGCCTACGGGCTCGTCCCGGCCGCCACCGTCGCGGCCGCGTTCCTGATCGGCGGCTTCGCCACCGCGGCCCTGATCCGCACCTGGGCGGTGGTCGCGGACGCCCACCTTCGCCACCGCGCCGTGGCGATGTCCGAGGGCGAGGTGCTGGTCAGCCTCGCCGGGATCGCGACTCCGCTGCTGATCAGCGCCTGCGCGGCGTCCCTCCTCGGCTGGCAGTTCTCCTTCGTCATCGCCGCCGCCGTGGTGGCCGCCGCCCTGCTGGCCCTGTGGCCCATGCCGTTGCCGGCACCCATGCAGCGGCGGCACGAACCGGGGCGCCGCCCGGACGAACCCGGCGTACTCAGCACGCGGCGCACCTTCGCCGCGATCATCGCCCTGGTCGCCCTGGAATGGGCGCTGACCTTCTGGGCCGCCAGCTACCTGTTCGAGTCCGTCGGCCTACCGCAGGACCTGGCGGTCGCCCTGGTCAGCGTCCTGTTCGCGGCCACCCTCGCCGGCCGGGCTCTGGCCAGTCGGCTCGCCCGGCGGATGCCCACGCTCACCGTGCTCCAACTCTCGCTGGCGACTGCACTTGCCGGCTGTCCGATCCTGCTGCTGGCCCAGGACGCGTTGGTCGCCTCCGCCGGCCTGGCGGTGGCGGGCATGGGGATCGGTGCGACCTTCCCGCTGGCATCGGCACTGCACGTCGGCGCCAGCCGCCGGACCGCCGACCAGTCCATGGGCCAGATCCTCGCCGTGGCCGGCGTCGGGCAGATCGTCGGCCCGGTCATCGCCGGTGCGCTGGCGCAGTACTTCGGACTGCGCGTCGGCCTGCTCGTCGTGCCTGCCCTGCTGGTGCTGGCGGCGATCATCGTGCGACCCAGGCGAGCCCGGCCGACTCGAGCACCCGACACCACCTACGCGAAGGACCCGCAATGACCGCATACCGCACCGACCGCCGAGCGACCGACCGAGACCGCGCACCCAGTGAGGCGACGCTGCTGTCCTGCGCGGCCGTGCTGTTCGACTGCGACGGCGTGCTGGTCGACTCCGAGGCGACGATCCTGCGTTCCTGGAACCAGTGGGCGCGGCAGATGGGAGTGGATCCGGGCGCCGTGACCCCGACCATTCACGGACGACGCTCGCGGGACACCGTCGCGGAGTTCGTCGAACCCGAGCGCCACGCGGAGGGACTGGCCCTGATCGACCGGATCGAGATCGATGCCGCCGACGAGGTGACGCCGATCCCCGGTGCCGTTGAGTTGCTCCGTTCCATTCCGGCGGACCGCTGGGCCATCGTCACCTCCGGGTCCCGAGCGCTGGCGCAGGCTCGCGTCACCGCGGTGGGCCTTCCGCTGCCCGAGGTGCTGATCACCGCCGACGACGTCGTCCACGGCAAACCGCACCCGGAGGGCTACCTGGCCGCGGCGGCAGGCCTCGGCGTCCCGGCCACGGACTGTCTGGTGCTCGAGGACGCCGTCGCCGGCGTCCGCGCCGCCCGTGCCGCGAACGTCCGCTCCGTCCTGGGAGTCGGCGACGGCGACTTCGGCGACGCCGAACCCACGCTCACGATTCCGGACCTGCGCGTCGTCCGCTGGACCTCCGATGGGCTGGAGGTCAGGTCCACGGGCTCGCGGTGATGGTGCGGAGGCGTCCACGACCGGGACGGCCCAGCGTGCCGGCGGAATACCAAGCCTGGAGTATTGGGCCCGGCCGAGGACCTGCAGGAGTTCAACCACCGCATCGTCGGCCCCGATTCAGGTCACCACCCCTTACGGTCCACAGGCCTCCATGCGGTGACTGGTGCGTTGGCTCCGCTACGGCCAGCGCACGTTGCGACTCGGAACAGAAAGGCGCCGGAGACCCTCGACGGTCTCCACACCGCAGTCCAGGACGACGTCGACCGTCTCCCCGGAAACATCCCTCGCCCGAGCGTTGAGCCAGAGCTCGACGGGGAAGTCGGTGTCCGGGCTGAGTTCGCTCTTCATCAGGACCGGCTGCTTCTCCACGATGTGGTGTCCTGTGCCATTCTCATCCCGCACTACGACCTCGATCCAGCCCGGGACGTCGTCGCAGGCCCAGCGGACAGCCGTGGCGCGGACCAGGACGTCGGTCACGGGAGCACCGGCGTGCCGCGCGTCGTCCGCATCAGGGCAGGGGTCGCGATCCAGGGCGTTCTTTCGGCCGGCTGACGATCCTGCTGCCGCGGTGTCAGGGCGACGTGTGCCCATGGCGACGGTCGCGGGAATCGGTTGCAGCGTTCGCAGGACGATGCCGTACAGGGCGTCGACGACCTCGTCGCTCTCGGCGGTCACCTGGATGCTGAAGACGCCACAGGCGTTCTGCGTCCACAGGACGTAGCCAGGGACGATGAGTGCGCCATCGAACAATGTCGTCCTGCTGCGCATGGTCGTTGCCCGGCCGAAGGTGGTGACCGCCTCGCCCCATTCGACGTCGGTCAACTGCAGTGCCTCGACTTCCGCGGTCAGCATTGCCGGCGAGGGCACGTCCTGGGAATGGATGCGCATCACGTTGACGCTCGCTCCGTCGTCGGCGATCGCGAGGACATCGACGTTCGTGAACTGGTCGTCGAGCCATTCCTCGAGGGTCACCTGGGAGCGTTCCGCCATCTCTCGGAAGGCCTCCATTGCGCCGTACTCATTCAGGAGAACCTCCGGATGGACCGGGACAAGGTCGGCCGGAATCGCCACCCGGATGCCGAATTCGGGTGAATCGAGGAAATCGAAGCCGGTTGGGAGTTCGGCCGGCCCGGGCACACCGGCGACGGGCGAGTCCCGGAGCCGGAACGTGCCCGGCGCGAGAGTCGCGCCCAGAGCCGCAGCCGCAGCCAGACTGAGCGCCTTCCGGCGCGATATCGCGCGTCCCAGACCGGTGGCATTCATGCCGGACATTATGTCCGCAGTCGACGGCGTGGCGGTGTGGGACGGCGGCCTGCCGCCCGACCGGGACTCCCTCACGTCAACGACTAGTTGAGGATCTCGCCCCGCTCGTGCGGCGGCTTCGAGATCAGCTGGTCACGCCAGGTCTGCAACGCCTCCGGGGTCAGCCTGGTCCAGTCGGTCACCTCGCGCACGATCCGGAGCGGTTCGGTGGTGCGGAAGGACCGCGTGGGATTGCCGGGGAACCGCTTGTCGGTGACGTTGGGGTCGTTCTCGAACGCACCGGTCGGTTCGACCTCGTACACGTGGGGGACGCTGTTACCGCCGAGCAGTTCGGCCGCGAGTTCCGCAGCCAGCCCCGCCCCGTCCCGGAGCGCGGTGAAGTAGACGTGGTTCATCACCACGTCCGGCCGGTAGTTCGAACGGAACCCGGCGGTGAGCAGATCCTCCGGGCTCAACTCGATCGCCGTGCCGTGGAAGAAAGGGCCATCGTCGAGCGCGTCAGTCACGCCGAAATGCTAGTGGCCCCGGTCATACCGACCGCAGCAGGCGAGTCCAGGGGTCGCGATGGCGCGATGGAGATCTCGAAGGTGCATGGGTGTCTCCCTCCAGCCGGCGGCGCCGTTGGCCGAACGGATCGCCTCGACGGCCGATCAGGTCCAGGAGTGGGTATGGGAGGAGCTGTGGCGGCAGGAGTTGCCGACGAACTGGCCGGTTGTCCGAGGCATTCGAGGACGCATCCGCTCAGGTCGGCCGTGCAGGACGCGGTCGCGGTCTGGGTCTGTCCGAACGGTGATTCCGTGGTGGCAAGGGTCGGCGCACTGGAGGAAGTCGTCCCGCCTCCCGGGTGAGTACTGACAAGCCGTTCTACTGCCCGAGTCAGAGCCCACTCGGGTGGGTCGAGAGCCATGACCTGTGTCGGTCGCGCAGGGCATCACGCTGCTGCGCGTCCGGGAGAATCACGTCGACGCCACCGTCGTACGGACAGAACAGCCAGCTCAGATCCGGAGCGCCCAGAATCGCGGAGGCCTGATCGTCGGCGATGGCGCGTAGGAGTGAGTTGAGCTGGGGCTCAGCCAAACCTATGTGCACCCAGAAGAAGCTCGGTCCGACCTCGACATCCTGGTCGACACGTCGCCATGACCACGCGTCCGGCACGTGCTGCCGAGATTGACTCGAGGCGAGGTCGTGAACATCCCAGTCTTCAGCAATGACCACGAGATTCTCGGGTACGAGTCCGTCCAACAGCTCACCGAGAATGGTGTGCTGTCTCCGGATGATCTCGGCGTGCTCCCTGGGGGTCTCGGCGTATCGCTTCGACTCGGGCAAGTTGTGGAATCGGACCCAGCGGTGCATGTACGCCGCCCTGAGCCGATAGCCGATCGGGTCTGAGTCCGGCCAGTTGCGCGCCCAGATTGCCGTTAGTGAACGACATCGCTCACTATCTTCGGGGGTGTCGAACGCTCCGGTCAGACCTGTGCCACGTTCGCCCCCTTTAGATGGTGGCATGGCTGGATCCGCAGTAGGGAAGGTCCCGAAGTGCCGAAGAAGAGAGCCGCACGCACCTAGGGTAATCCGCGAATCGGAGAGTCGGGCGCTTGTCAGCGCTTGACCTCGTTGCCGCGCCGCGACGGCCTCGTCCCCGCGTACGGGAGGGCGTCGCAGATTGCCTTGCTGTCAGCGGACTGGAAAGTGGTGACCCAGCGAGCCAGGTCTCGCCGCAGCGGCCCAGACCCACGCAAGGCATTCGACACAGATGTGGCACGCAGCGACACAACCCCTAGCCGACATCCGTCTGACTAGGGGTTTTACCTGTGTCCGAGAGAGGACTTGAACCTCCGCGCTCGGCTGATGCAAGTGGCTTCTGACAAGGCGTGATGGTTGCTGATCGCCATCGTGGACTCCTTGTCGTGGGGAATGCGTGGGGAATGGTTGCTCCAAGTGAAGGCCCCATGTGATTCGTTGCCAGTGAGCCTACCCAGCAGGCGACCCGTGCCTGCCCGGTAGAGCAGCGGTTGAGCATCCGCTCATGCCGAGAGTCGTACGTTCGCAGATGCCCATGGGCGGACGTCGGCCTCGGAGGGCGTGACCTCACCCACATAATGCCGAGAGTCGCGCATCTCCCTCACGCCTATCGGGACTCCCGCTGGACTCGACCGTCTATGCCTGTCGTTGTGCCGCGACCCAGTCCTTCGCCCTCTGCGACAGAGTGCCCGGGTGCTGTTGCTCAACGAACTCGAGGAATGGCCACATGCCAGCTTCCTGGTTATTGCCATAGCTGTCTTTAGTAGGCAGGTCCAGAAGAACGTCGATGTCGGCTTGCGTCAGCTGGTCGGCGACCAACTCCAGCCGCATGAACATGACGTTGCTGTAATCCCAGTTACGGGTGAGGTCAGTCTCCTGGAGCCACTTCTCCTTCAGCACCTTGCGGACCGATGCTGATGCCAGACCGTCAGGGAGCTTCATACTCTGCAGCCACTTGCCGTTCTCAAAGTCCTTGTAGAACGCCCCTGCAGTGCGGTAGCTGCGCCTCTTCTCAAGCACGAGCTCGTCGAGTTCGCTGATTGTGTCTTCGTCTACGGACCGCGTAATCAGGTCGTAGGCCAGACTCGCGAGCGAAATGTAGTGGACCGCCAGGTTGGGCTCGACGAACGTCGCCAACGTGTGGGCCTTCTCGTTGCGGAGGAACTGAACGCCCAAGTGCAGGTATCCGACGCCGCGGAAGAAGTCACCCTCCGCCTGCGTGCCGGGCGCCTCCTTGCCAAATAGAGCGCGGTAGTGCCTGGTGCTCTGCGCGTTCATGTTGAAGACGTCTGTTGCGGCCTCCTTGCCCCCGAGCTCTCGGAGCTTCTCACGAACTACCTTGTAGGACTCCTCGACCGCGTGGAAGTAGTCGCTCGTGGCGAGGTACTTCTCAATGTGGTTGTAGATGTCCTCGTGGATCTCGATCTGGATCTTGTTGTTCGTCACCGTCGCTTCGGTAGTCACGGCAACGGGCCTCGTGCGAGCCGCGGACAGACCGTGCAGATGGCCAGCGATCGCGCGCAACCTGGCGACCTGTTCATCAGTGACGTCCTTGCTCCATCTGCCACCAGCCTTCTTCGCCTCGATGTAGTCGACGATCGCGTACACCGCCGACGAAACCTCCGCATCCGAACCCCACTTCCACAAGCCCCGCATTCGCTCCGCCTTGGAGTCGCCGAAGCCCGGATACTTCTCGCGGTCGTAGATGTCGATCTCGATGTCCCTGAACAGGCTCTCGAAGGATGCGTTCGTAAAGTCCAGAACGTAGCCGGTGCTCATGCCGAACACCTCCTCAAGAAAGACCTTGTGCGCCACCGAGATCCTGCTCATCCCTGTCGTCCCCTTTTCTCAGCCGCCGCTAGCGGTGCCTCGTTCAGCTCGTCCCGACGCGCTCGCCAGTCGGGAAGGTAGTCAGTCATCCATCAAGGCGGCGAGGTCTCGTTGTGAGCGCGCTCGTCACTGACGACGACGCTACTAGTTCGGACCGCCACGGCTCCATGCACTCTTCGCAGAGTCCGGCATGATGGGGAACTCCCTCGGATCGCCGACACGTTCCATGAGCCTGTCCACGAGCGGGGCGATCTCTACCCACTTGGCCGCGACCTGTCGGGAAAGGTCCTCGTCGGGCACCCAACTCGGTCCCCGTGACTGTCGCTTGGGCATCATCAACGCTGGCGCGGCGGCGGGGGAACTGGCCGCGGACTTCCCGGCTCGTTCCGGTACTCGGGATCCCTCATCGGGCTCGGCCTTCTCGGCTCGGGCGGCGGCGGAGAGTCTGGTTTGTCGGACATCATGCTCCTATCAGTCGGGCGACCAGCAGAATGACGGTTTCTGCGAAGAGAACGGTGCACGCTACGAGCGCACGGTTGCGGACGGAGAGTTTCGGCGTGCTGTCTTCGTAGGCCTTCGCCAAGTGCAGCGCCAAGTCGCGGTCGATTCCGTCGGGGGTCTCCCCGTCATCCGCCCAGCCGACTATCCGTGCAGCATCCACTCCGGGAATGCGCTTGACCGGCAGCATGAGCCAGGCGGCGACCCCCGCGAGCACGGAGAAGAGGACCACCGCGGCGAGCAACAGACACGGACCGCTAGAGCCCACAGGTGCCCCGGATGCTACGAGGACGGAGAATGCGACACCGCCGTAGCCAAGAAGGCTCCCCGCCGCCGTGCGGATCCTTCCGAACTGGTCGGCCTGCTCGTCGAACCCACGACGCGCCTCGGCCAGCGCCGCACCATAGCGGCCAGTGTGGGAAGACCCGGCCCCGTCCGCCTCTAGAGATAGCGCCGACGCGTCATCGATCCGACCGGCAACGTCGTCGCGCGCGCGTCGCGCACTGCCTCTGTTACCGAGCCACCGCATGCCCCACCTCCTCACTTCGAACACAAACGTCCTGTCGAACACTAACGTCCTGCCCCGACAAAGGCCGTCAACTTCTGGTCTGGTGACGAGCCGCAACCATCCCACTCGTGCATGGAGGGGCCCTCGTGAACTACTACCGCTATCTCGAGGCTCTCGATAATCTTGGACCCGAGTCGCGGCCCGACTGCGGCACCTATGCGGGAGGGTCTCAAACCTGCGAATGCGGCAGTCTATTTCCGCCCGGCTCTACCGCGATCTGTCCGAGACAGCTGTAGGTGTGCTGGAGCGACGCAATGAAATCGAATGGAGAGTTGAGGGCCTCGCCGTCATCATGGCCATGTTCGTCCTCGGTGCTGCCGGGATCGCTCCGACGGAAGGCACGCAGGTCGACAACCCTGTGGGCAGCATCCTGATCTGCCGCGGTGTGCGAGGGTAGCCTTCGGCTTCGGCCTCCCCGAGCACGACCGCCCTCAATTGCCGCCGGTCGCGCGGTCGAGGGAGCCCCCCGAAGGCAGGGTCGCCCTGACCCCCCATCCGTAAGCGGGTCGCCACACGGCTGCCGAAGTTCAGCCCTCAGGTTCCAAATCGTCCCCCGCAAGCCGCTGGCGGACGTCGGGGTCTGCGTCGGGTTTGAGTGTGATCTCGCCAGCCAGCCACTGACGCGCTGATCGTTGCAGACCATAAACGTCGGCGCCAGCGCAGGTCATGTACTTCAAGGCCGCGTACTGAGTCATCCGGTACCCAGCCTCAAGCGCTTCCACCATCGCGTTCGGATCCGGGACGAAGACCGCGCGGAACTGGCCGGGCTCGTACTCAGCTCCGAGTTCGACGCTCTTGAGTTCGAGGTTGGTCCAATACATGCCGTGCGCAGCGCCGCTCATGGCCCTCCAGAGCCGCTCTGCTTGGCTCGCCGTAAGGTCGAGGTCATCGGGCCGACAGGCCTGCTGGATTACCCATAAGTACCCTTGAGGAGGGCGGAGCTGGTCCTGCGTGAACACCCCTGCGACGCGTGCTGTGAGGTCTTCGTCTCGCCTCTTGATCCGCTCCTTTCCATCGATTTCGAGGTGGCTCTTTCGGTACTCCTCCAGATCCCACCGAATCAGGCGCAAATGTCGCTGTATGCACTCAAGAGGGTCGAGCGTGTCCATGAGCCAGACGGCTTGGGCAGCGCTCTCTAGCGCCGCCCGAGCCAAAGCCATCGGGGGGCGCAGCGTAAAAGTTGTCGTCTGCTCCGGGTGGAACTTGAGTGGAGCCGCGAAGTCTGCCCACATCAGCAGGTGCTCAAGTGCTGCCGATACGTAGTGGTGGGCTCGATCCGAGACTCTCTCGAAAGGGTAGATAGCGTCCGCTTGATCGAAGTTTGACTTCGGCGCAGGGCCACCACACGAGCTGAACATGCGCCAGCACAACCGAGTGCCCTGAGCGATCTCGGTGAACGCGCGGCTGGCCTCCGGTGAGACTGGGAAGCGTTTGTCGTTCACGCCTCACACCCTAGCCTCGATCTTTCGTGCGCCCAGCAGACGGGAGGTCATCGTGGGTAGGTGATCTGTTGTTGTCAGCTCGTCGTCGCCTGCGGGTGTGAGTCCGGTCCGGGTAGCCGCCAGGGGGCCCGGTAGCAGGCTGGCGGCGTCGGGGGGAAACGCCCGGCGTCGGAGCCCAGCGTCAGAAGCCCGTCAGGGGGAGCGACTGAGCGGTCCGTAGC
>JAGPGQ010000373.1 GCA_018055925.1 Micropruina sp. | reverse complement strand
GCTCTGCGGGTCGAGGCCGGTGGACGGCTCGTCCAGGAAAAGCAGCGGCGGCGCGTGCATCAGGCCCAGGGCGACGTCGAGCCGGCGCTTCTGGCCGCCCGAGAGTTGCTGCACCGAGCGATTCGCGAAGCCGGCCAGGTCGAGCGACTCGATCAGTTCGTCCGCCCGGACCCTGGAGGCCGCCTTCGACATGCCGTAGAAGGCGCCCTGGCTGAGCAGCTCGTCGCGCGCCCGCTGCGCGAAGCTGCCGCTGGTCAGCTGGCCCACGTAGCCGATGCGGGCGCGCACCTCGGCCGGCTGCCTCAGGATGTCGAAGCCGACGACCCGCGCCGTCCCCGACGTCGGCGGGATGAGGGTGGTGAGCATGCGCAGGCTGGTCGATTTGCCGGCGCCGTTGGGGCCCAGGAAGGCGACGAGTTCGCCGCGGGCAACCTGGAAGGTGAGATCGGTGACCGCCTCGACGGTCTTCTTCCTGACGGTGAAGCGCTTGGTCAACCCCTGCGCTTCAATGATCTGTTCACTGGGCATGCAGCAACGATAGAAACTAATGCGGACAGATCCGGTCCGCGTTATGCGGCAATCTTGGAGCATGTCCGGTACCACCACCCGAGCCCTCGCCCTGCTGAACCTGCTGCAGACCCATCGGCACTGGCCGGGTTCCGAACTCGCGGACCGGCTCCGGGTGACCGAGCGGACGGTGCGGCGCGACGTCGAACGCCTGCGCGACCTCGGCTACCGGATCGAGTCGACGCCGGGGGTCGCGGGTGGCTATCGGCTCGAGGCGGGCAGCGCACTGCCGCCGCTGCTGCTCACCGACGAGGAGGCGGTCGCGATGGCCATCGGGCTGCGGGTGGCGGCGTCCCAACGGCTGGTGAGCGGGCCGGAGACCACCGTGACGGCGCTCGCGAAGCTCGAGCAGGTCCTGCCGGCTCGGCTGCGTCGGCGGGTCAAGGCCCTCGTCGAAACGATGCAGCCCGCGGGCATCAATGCGGGGGCACCCGTCTCCAGCGACGTCCTGGGCGAGCTGGCGCTGGCGATCCGCGACCACGAGCGGGTCCGGTTCAGCTACGTCGCGGCGTCCGGTGCCGAGACCCGGCGGCGGGTGGAGCCGCACGCGCTGTCGCCGGCCGAGCGGCATTGGTACCTGCTGTGCTGGGACCTGGACAGAGACGATTGGCGCACCTTCCGGGTGGACCGGCTCTCCGACGTGGAGCACACCCGGGTGCTCTTCACGCCGAAACCGCTCACCCCGGAGGAGGTCGAGGAGTTCATCTTCGTCGCGCGCTCGTCGGTGCGGCAGGTCGTCGAGGCGGACGCCGTGATGGAGATGCCGTTCGCCGAGATGCGCGAGTACTTCGGCCAATGGGGCCAGGGTGCCGAGGCGGAGGACGAGACCCACACCCGGTGGGGCATCGGTGGCGGCGATTTCCGCGAGGCCATGTACGGCCTGACGTGGATCCCCGCCGGCGTCGAGTACACCACCGACCTCGCCGACCCCGCACGGAGTGAGCTGCGCGAGGCCCTCGAGCGCATGCTGCGGGCGCTGGACGCCCCGGCGCCGCCGTCCCGTCCCGAGAGTGCGCGGGCGAACCAGCTGCGCGCCTGACCGGCGCCGGTCGTGCTCTTGTCGAGATGGCGCCGGTTCGGCCTGTCGATACCTGTCTGACAAGGGGTTTCGCCAGGCTCGACCCGCGGCACCGGACCTGGATCAGGGGCTTCTGAGCTTCCACGGTCCGAGCAGGATGGATCGGGTCAGTCCGCCGGCCGGTCGATCCGGAACAGCGCGCAGGTGGTGTCGTAGTAGGCGTCGGTGAGGCCCTCGTCGCGCATGCCGATCCGGCGGGCGACCGCCCGCGAGGCGACGTTCTCCGGATGAGTGACGGCCAGCACCCGCTCCAGCCCGCCGGCGAACGCATGGGTGAGCGCCCGGCCGGCGGCCTCGGACGCGATGCCGCGACCCCAGGCGTCCGGATGCAGGTGCCAGCCGATCTCGGTCTCGGACGAGGGCCGCCCGCCGGAGGCCGGAAGCGTCTTGAGCAGCAGCGTGCCGTACCTGGTTCCGTCCCGGCCGGCGATCAACCAGATGCCGCGCGGATCGTCGTCGAACGCCGCGTTGCGGGCGACGCGCGCGACGGCCTCGGCACGGTCCACCATCACCCGTGGGACGTGCCCGATGAACCGCTGCACGTCCCATCGTGAGTAGAGATCGAAGACGAAGTCGACGTCCGACTCGTTGAAGCGTCGCAGCACGAGCCGCTCGGTGATCAGTTCGCGCATCCGGCGAGGCTAGCGCCCCGAACCCCGCAGCCCCTCGATCGTCCGCCTTTGCCCTTCCGGGGCTCGCCGAGCTCAGCGAGCGTCCGGTTACCGGGTCTGGCGCGCCGGTTCCCCGGTGAGCGAACGAGCTACCGGTGATGGCTCGGACGTGCTGGGCTGGGGGCATGGAGCTTCTCGTGCTCGGCGGCACCGCCTTCCTGGGTCGTGAGATCGCCGTCCAGGCGGCGGCCCGGGGTTGGTCGGTGACCTGCGCCGCCCGCGGGCGGTCCGGTTCGTTCCCGGGCGGCGTCCGGACGATGGTGCTGGACCGTGACGACCAGGACGGGTTGGCGCCGCTGGCCGACCGGACCTGGGACGCGGTGATCGACCTGGCCCGGCAACCCGGGCAGGTGCGGCGTGGCGTCCGGGACCTCGAGGCGCGGCACCGGGTGTTCGTGTCGACCGCG
>JAGPGQ010000372.1 GCA_018055925.1 Micropruina sp. | reverse complement strand
GCCTGGTTCGCGATCCTGCCGGCGACCTGGATCAGGGTGCGGCGTACCGTGGCGGTGCGGGCCTTGCCGAGGGTTTGGGACGCGAGGCGGGCGGCGGCGCGGGTGAGGTTGAACGCGATGGAGGCCAGGGCGAGCCAGGCGGCGTTCGCGTTGAACTTCCCCGACGGGGCGTGCGCCAGCGGGCCGTCCTTGAGGTCGGCGATCACGGCTTCGATGATCGCGTGGTCACGGTGCGCGGCCTCGGCGTCGACCATCTCCAGGGTCGTGTTCGTGAAGATGGGGTGGAACCGGTAGCCGGGCAACAGTTCACCCTGGGTCTTGGCGGTGTGCGGGTTGAGGCGTGTCACGCGGCGGACGATCAGGCGGGCAGTGACCTGCTCGGTCTGAGGGTAAGAGGTGAACGCCGTGAACGGCACCTCGGCGACCTCAGCCTCCGAGATCCAGCGTTGCTCGACCTCGTCGTAGATCGCGTCGCGGTAGCGGATCGTGGTCCACGCCTGCTCGTCGATGCCGGCGATGGCCCGGACCACGGCCTTGTTCAGCCGGGCGGTGACCGAGAACCGGGCCCGGCCCGCGGTCGCGGCGGCGATCACGTCGTGACGGAAGTAGGCACTGTCAGCCCGGACGATCACCAGCCCCGGAGTGGTCGGTACGGCCTTCCGCAGGGTGGCCAGGCTGTCGCCGATCATCCGGGCGGCGCCGTGTCCGGAATCGATGTTGCCCTTCCGTAGCCGGGTGGCGGCGATCACCGGCGCCGACAGCGGGGTCGACACGATCGCCAACTGGGCGTTCAGCCCCTTCACCCGGCTGTAGCCGTAGGCGGCCCCCTGCTTGCGGTAGCCGTGGGTTTCCCGCACCGTATCGTCCACGTCGACGTAGACGAGTTGGTCGGCGCCGGCCAGGATCGGCGACACCCTGACCAGGTTGGCCAGCAGGCGGGCGGCGACCGCGTCCAACTGCCGGACGTGCCCAAACCGGTAGCCGCGTAGGTGGGTGCCCAGCGTGGTCGCTGCCCGCAGCCCGGTGAACACCCGTCCCATCCCGCCGTGGCGGAGCACGTCCAGGTCGCTGATCGAGTCCGCGCCGGCGATCATGCCCGCGATGATCGCCGACGCCTTGACCGACGCGTTCGCGCCGGCGGTGCCGGGCACCGTGACGTGCTCGTCGACCAGATCGTGAAGGCCAGCATGTTCGGCAAGCGTCATCACCGCCGGCAACCCACCGAGAGTGATCAGGTTGGGGTCGTCGAATACCGGGTCAAGGCTGTGGCAGACTCGCACTACGAGTGCTCCTGTCAAGGGTGGGAATGGCGTCTTCGCAAACACCATTCTTCCTTGCCACAGGAGCATTCGCTGTCACGGCACACCCATCACCCCGGCGGATCGAGGTTCAGTCCCTCAATGAGCAGATCATTCGCCAAGCGCTCATCGGGGCCGACCGGACAGATACCCGAATCGAGCCAACCTTGGCTGACGCAGGCACGGACGACTCGGTTCTCGTCCCCTTGCCACGGGGGTGGAGTTGGGCCCGCCTCGGCGAAGTGGCTGACGTAGTGGGCGGAGTGACGAAGGACAGCAAAAGGCAGACCGACCAAAGCTTGGAAGAGGTGCCCTATCTGCGTGTGGCTAATGTCCAGCGTGGCTATCTCGACTTGCGCGAGATCGCGAAGATCCGGGTCGCCCCAAACAAGGTGCGGACCCTTGAACTACAGGTCGGGGACGTCTTGCTGAACGAGGGCGGAGACCGAGACAAGCTCGCCCGCGGGTGGGTGTGGGAGGGCCAGGTCCCCGGCGCCATCCACCAGAACCACGTCTTCCGAGCCCGAATCAGGACGGATCTCGATCCCTACTTCCTGTCGCTGACGGCCAACGCGTTTGGCGCCCCATGGGCCATGCGAAACGGGAAGCAGAGCGTGAATCTGGCCTCGATCAGCCAGACGATGATTCGCAAGATGCCCGTGATCGTCCCTCCGGCGGGCGAGTCCCAAGGCATCGCAACCTTAGTCCGAGAGAAGTTGGAAGCCACGACACGGCTTCAGGGTGCATTGACAACCCACCATGAGCGCTCGCGCTCACTGCGTCGCGCCGTCCTGGCCGCAGCCTTCTCTGGCCGCCTGACAGCGACTTCCTCCGATCTCTGGGACGCGCCACCCGATCCCAAAGAACGGCAGGCATCCCGGGCGCTGGATGAAAGTCCCCGCCCCCTGCACCAAAATCGTCTTACTGTACCAATACTCTCTTTTCATGGTGAGGTGGATGATGGCTAGGACGCCACTTGAGCTGCGTTTCTATGGTCCTGAGACAACCGGCGGTGAGATAGACGCCATGCGTCTCGGCCGGTCGCTGGTTGCTCTTACCGGGCTGCTGCGCACCGCGCAGGCGCGTGACTCTGAGCTTCGGAGGGCGCATCTCGAGGTAGTGGTCGTCGGTACCGACGAGGGGTCGTTCGACATCCAGATCCTGTTGGAGGGGCTGGGAACCGTTTGGGATGCGGTCAGAGCTTGGGCCGTGGGTGAAGACGGCCAGGCCACGACGAACTTGGCAGCGATGGTTGCAACAGTCCTCACGCTGTTGACCGTCATCAAATCGTCGGGGGGCCAGAGCCCCCAGCAGGGGCAGGCCGACGCAGGATCCGGCGGAACCATTGTGGTCCCCAGCGGCGTCCGGATGGAGATGACCGATGAGGTTTTTTCACTCTTTCAAGACGCGATCGCCACCCGTCTCGC
>JAGPGQ010000145.1 GCA_018055925.1 Micropruina sp. | reverse complement strand
CGTTGCGCCGGCTCGGCGACCCGGCCGAGTTCGGCCGGGTGGCCGCCTTCCTGCTGTCTCCGGCCGCGTCCTATGTGACCGGATCGGTGATCCCGGTCGACGGCGGCGCGCTGCGGGCCCTGTGAACCCGTCCGGAGATCCGTCGTGACCCTGCACGCCGCGCACGGCCTGCTGCGGTGCCCGCACTGCGCGCAGCCGCTCCGGGCGGACGGCCGGCGATGGGCCTGCCCGGACGGGCACTCCTTCGACGTCGCCCGGCAGGGCTACCTGAACCTGGCCACGGGACCCGAACCGGCCAATGCCGACACCGCGCCGATGCTGGACGCCCGGGCGCGTGTGCAGGCGTCCGGACTGTTCGGCTTCCTCACCCGGACCCTGGACGAGGTCGTCCCGCCGGACGCCGAACGGCTGGTCGAGGTGGGTGCCGGCACGGCGCACTACCTGGCGCACCTGGTCGAGGCCCGGCCGCACGCCCGCGGCGTCGCCGTGGACGTCTCGCGCGCCGCCGCCCGCCGGGCGGCCCGGGCCCACCAGCGGGTCGCCTCCGTGGTGGCCGACGTGTGGCGCGGCCTGCCGATCCGGACGGGTTCGGCCGACGTGCTGCTGTGTGTCTTCGCCCCGCGCAACGTCGCCGAGTTCGCCCGGGTGCTGACCCCGCGGGGGCTGCTCGTGGTGGTCACCCCGGATCCGCGGCATCTGGCCGGGCTGCGGGAGAAGTACCGGTTGCTCGATGTGGAGGCCGACAAGCACAAACGCCTGCTCGATGCCGCAGCCGGACGGTTCGTCCACGAGCGCGGCACGACCCACGAGTCGTCCACCACCATCGGCGCCGACGTGGTGAACGACCTGATCGGCATGGGGCCGAACGCCTTCCACCACCGGGTGCGGGCGACGTCCCCCGAGCGGGTCGAGCTGGCCGTGCGGCTGCAGCTGTTCCGGCCGGGCGACCCCGACGCCTGACCCGCGCCGCAGCCGTCAGGAATCGAGAAGCGTCCGGTGCGGCGGCCCCGTAACGTCGGGGCCATGAGCGACACGAAGAGTGGATTCAGCGCCGACGAGCGAGCCGCGATGAAGCAGCGGGCGGCAGAACTCAAGGCGGTCAAGGGCGTCAAGGGCGCGGCCAAGCGGGCCCAGGAGTTCGAGGCCTGCATCGCGGCGATCGACGCGCTCGAGGGCGCCGACCGGACGATCGCCGAGCGGCTGCACATCATCGTGTCCGAGGAGGCCCCGCAGCTCGATCCGAAGACCTGGTACGGCTTCCCGACCTACGCCGAGGACGGCAGGAACGTCGTCTTCTACCAGCCGGCGTCGAAGTTCGGCACCCGCTACGGCTCGATCGGCTTCGAGGAGAACGCCCGGCTGGACGACGGCCCGATGTGGGCGGTGGCGTTCGCCGTGACCGGGGTGACCGACGACGTGGAGCGGCGGCTGCGCGAGCTGGTGCGCCGTGCCACCCGCCCCGCCGGTTGAGCCCGCGGACTCCGGGCCGGTCTCGGGGCTCGACCGGCGATCGGTTCAGCCGCGCCGGGCGGCGTAGGCGGCCGGCGGCTGGCCGACCAGGTCGGTGAAGTCCCGGGTGAAGTGGGCCTGGTCGAACCAGCCGAGTTCGGCGGCCAGGCCGGCCAGGTCGCCGTGCTCGCCGGCGTCGATCCGGTCGATGGCGTTGTGCAGCCGGGCGCGCCGCAGCACCCACAGCGGACCGACGCCGACGTAGCGCCGGAAGAGGCGTTGCACCGTCCGTTCGCTGAGTGCGTGCCGGGCGGCCAGGGCCGCGACCGAGGTGAGCGCCGGGTCGTCGCGCAGCTCGTCCACCATGGTCAGCACCTGGTCGTAGCGGGCGTCCCGGTCGGGCACCCGTTCGCGCAGCAGCGCCTCGGCGGTCAGGGCGCGTTCCTCGTCCGAGTCCGACTCCAGCACGGCCTCCACGAATGCCCCCGCGGCTCCGCCGAACGCCGCCTCGAGCGGTTCGACACGATCGGTCCAGGCACCGACGGGCGACCGGGTGAAGGCGCCGAAGCCGCCCGGCCGGAAACGCACCCCGAACACCCGGCCGGTGCCCGTCAGGGCCACCTCGAACGCCTTGGTGATCACCCCGTGCACCAGCCCCGCGGGCAGCCGGTGGCCGAACCGGGGCACCGTCCCGGTCTCGACGGTGACGTGCACGCACGGATGCGAGACCACCTTCGCCGGGAACCGCTCCCCCGGCGCCAGCGACCAGCGCACCGACCAGTAGTGCTCCACCCACGGCGCCAGGTCGGCCGACGGCGGCCGGCGCATGGGGCTGGCCGCCGCGATTACGCGTTCGGGGCGCAGCACGCCGGTCGGCCGGCCCGCCGGTGCTGTCGGATACGTCCAATCGGCCACCCCGGCAGCGTAGGCATCCTGGTGCCATGACGTACATGCCCGAGGGCTACACCAGCCTCACCCCGTACTACTGCATCGCCGGCGCCGCCCGGGCGATCGACTTCTACACGACCGCGTTCGGCGCCACCGTGGTCTCGCGGATGGAGGGTCCGGACGGCACCATCGCGCACGCCGAACTGCAGCTGCCGAGCGGACGGATGCAGCTCAGCGATCCCGCGCCCGACCACCATCTGGTGGCGCCCGGCGGCGGGGACGACGTCACCCACTCCACCGTGCTCTACGTGCCCGACGTGGACGCCGTCTACGCCGCCGCGGTGGACGCCGGCGCGAAGGGCTACGGCGAACCCGAGACGTTCGTCACCGGGGACCGGTACGCGGCCCTGCTCGACCCGTTCGGTCACCGCTGGGCCGTCATGACCCGGGTCGAGGAGGTCGATCCGGCCGAGGCCGAGCGCCGGGTCAAGGAGTGGCTCGGCAACGACTCCTGACCACCGGTCCCGGCGCGCGGACGCGACCCGGGACGGGAACGCGACCATCCCGCGGGCGGACGCGCCGCGGCCGGGGCGACCCTAGGCTGACCGGGTGAACCCGCCGTCCCCGCGCCGACCCTGGCCGGTCGACGTCGCGCTGGCCGGCGCCATGGCGGTGCTCTGGGTCGTGGCGATGCCCTACGTCCCGGGCCTGTCCACACCCGCCGTGCTGCTGTGGGGGACGGCGTTCGCGCTGCCGCTGGCGTGGCGCCGGGTGAGTCCGGACGGGGTCGCGCTGGCGCTGCTCGCACCGCACCTGATCCAGCTGCTGGTGACCGGCACTCCCGTGATCGGCAACCTCACGGTGCCGGTGATGATGTTCACCGTCGCCGCCTACGGACGGCCGGCGTTCCGGGTGTGGTGGCTGGCCGCCGGGCTGTTCGCCTCGGTCGTGGCGGCGCTCAGCTGGACCGGCTGGTTCCCGGGCGGCGGGCCGGCCATGGTGCTGGAGCAACTGATCGGGCTGATGCCGCCGTTCGCGGCCCTCGCCTCGGTGGTGGCGGCGTCCTGGTCGGTGGGTGCGGTGCTGCGGGCCAATCGGGAGAGCCGGCGGGCCACCAAGGAGCGCACCGACGCGATCCAGGCGCAGCGGGAACAGGGGGCCCGGCTGTCGGCCGCCGAGGAGCGGCAGCGGATCGCCCGCGAGATGCACGACGTGGTCGCCCACAGCCTGGCGGTGATCGTGGTGCAGGCCGACGGCGGCGCCTACGCGGCGTCGTCCGACGGCGATCCGCACGCCCGGCTGGCGATCGCCGAACGCACCCTGCACACGATCCGGACCACCGCCCACGAGGCGCTCGGCGAGACCCGGCGGCTGGTCGGCGTGCTGCGCAGCGATGCCGAGGAGTGGGCGCCGACCTCGGGACTGGGCGACCTGGCCGACCTGATCGGCGGGCTGACCGCCGCGGGGCGGGACGTCCGGCTGCAGGTCACCGGCGACCCCGGGCTGCGCTCCCGGCTGGGCGCCGGCCGCGAACTCGCCGTCTACCGGATGATCCAGGAGGCGCTCACCAACACCGTCAAGCACGCCGGGGCGGACGCTCGGGTGTGGGTGCGGATCGACCATGCGCCGGAGCAGCTCACCGTCGCCGTGCAGGACGACGGACCCGGCGCGACCGGCTCCGACGGCCTGGGCCATGGGCTGATCGGCATGCGCGAACGGGTGGCGGCCTTCGGCGGAACCCTCGAGACCGGCAACCATTCCCAGGGCGGCTACCTGGTCGTCGCCCGCTTCCCCACCGCCTGAATCGCCTCGTGAATCCTCGAATCGCCCAGTGAATCGCCCGAACCGCAAGGAGTACCCGTGAGTGACCCGATCCGCCTCGTGCTGGCCGACGACCAGGAATTGGTCCGGCTGGGCTTCCGGATGGTGCTCGACGCGCAGCCCGACATGACGGTGGTCGCCGAGGTGGGCAACGGCCGGGACGCGCTCGCCCTGGCCGCCGGGGAGCCCGGCTGCGACCTGGTGCTGATGGACATCCGGATGCCGGTGATGGACGGGGTCGAGGCCACTCGGCGGATCATCGCCTCGGGCGCAACCACGAAGGTGCTGATCCTGACCACCTTCGACCTGGACGAGTACGTGTACGCGGCGTTGCAGGCCGGGGCGTCCGGCTTCCTACTGAAGGACGCCGGCCCGGCCGAACTGCTGGCCGGCATCCGGGCGGTGCACGGCGGCGACGCGGTGGTGGCGCCGGCGACCACGAAGCGGCTGCTGGAACGGTTCCTGCCGCTGCTGCCGGCGAAGACCGGCCAGTGGGTCGAGGAACGGCTCGCGCTGCTCACCGAACGCGAGACCCAGGTGCTGACCGCGATCGCCCGCGGGGCCACGAACGCCGAGATCGCGGCCGAGCTGTGGCTCGCCGAGGCCACCGTGAAGACCCACGTCGGGCGGCTGCTGGCGAAGCTGAACGCCCGCGACCGGGTGCAGTTGGTGGTGTTCGCCTACGACGCGGGCCTGGTCCGGCCGAGCCGCTGAGCCGCGCCGTCCACCCGCGGGATGACGGCACCGCACCGGAACCCGCCCGGCCGTCCGTCCCCGGTCGGATGCCGCGGGCGGTGTGGGCTGCGCAGACTGGAGCCCGCTCCCCCGCGTCCCGAAAGGCCCTCATGAGCAGCACCGTCACCACCGTCCCCGCCCTCAGGAACGAATCCCGCACCCCGGCCGTCCGGGCACTCGGGCTGAGCAAGGTCTACGGCACCGGCGCGACCGCCGTCCGGGCCCTGGACGAGGTCAGCCTCGACCTGGCCGCCGGCGAGTTCACCGCGATCATGGGCGCCTCGGGTTCGGGCAAGTCGACCCTGCTGCACCTGCTCGCCGGGCTCGACTCGGCGACCGCCGGCCGGGCCTGGATCGGCGACGCCGAGATCACCGCGCTCGGCGACCGGGCGCTCACCCGGGTACGCCGGGAACGGGTCGGGTTCGTGTTCCAGGCGTTCAACCTGGTGCCCACCCTGACCGCCCGGGAGAACATCGAGCTGCCGCAACGGTTGGCCCGGCGGCGTCCGGACCCGGCCCGGCTGGACGAGGTGGCCGGCGTGCTCGGCCTGGGCGACCGGCTGGGTCACCGGCCGTGCGAGCTCTCCGGCGGACAGCAGCAGCGGGTCGCGGTCGCCCGGGCGCTGGCGATGCGGCCCACCGTGATCTTCGCCGACGAGCCGACCGGCTCGCTCGACTCCGAGGCCGGTGCCGGCGTGCTCGGGATCCTGCGGCGCAGCGTCACCGAGTTCGGCCAGACCGTGGTGATGGTCACCCACAACCCGGACGCCGCCGCGCACTGCGACCGCATCGTCCGGCTGGCCGACGGCCGCGTTGTGGCGGACGAGCGGTGAGCCCGCTGCTGCGGGAGCCGCGCCGGCTGGCGGCGTCCGCCCTGGCGATCGTGCTGGGGGTGGCGTTCACCTGCGCCACCCTGCTGCTCGGCACCCAACTCGAACGCTCCTACGGCGACCGGGTGGCCGGCCGGCTCGGCGACGCCACCGTGGTGGTGGACGCGAGCCGCGGCGGCGGAGTCACCGCCGCCACCCTCGACCGGCTCGCCGGCCAGCCCGGTGTGACCGCGACCCGGGCGTACATCGACAGCCACGTGTCGTTCAGCACCGGCCTGACGGCCGGCCTGGTGACCCTGCCGGAACTCTCCGCACGGACGGTCCTGCTCGGCGGACGGCTGCCCGCCGCGCCCGGCGAGGTGGCGGTCAACGAGGCCCTGGCCAAGCAGGCCGGCCTCGGCCCCGACGGACGGCTGACGGTGATGCTGAGCGCCGACACCACGGCGGTGCTGACCATCACCGGGGTGTTGCGTCCCGGCAGCGACGCCACCGCGAATCCGGCGCAGCCGCAGGCCTACGCGGCCAACCGGCACCTGCTGCCCTACGTGAACGGACGCTACGCGCTGGTCATGCTGACCGCCGACGGCGACCCGGGCGTCCTCGCCGGGCGGCTGGCCGCCCTGCCGGCCCTGCAGCGCGACCAGCTGATCCCCGAGACGGCGGACGCCTACCGCACCCGGCTGATCGGTGAGTACGCCCACGGCACCGGGGCGGTCACCGCGCTGCTGCTGAGCTTCTCGGTGATCGCGTTCGTCGTGGCCGCCCTGGTAATCGCGAACACGTTCGGCATCCTGGTCGCGCAGCGCACCCGGCAGTTGGCGCTGCTGCGCTGCCTGGGCGCCGCCCGTGCCCAGGTGTTCGGCCAGGTGCTGGCCGAGGCCGCGGCGACCGCGGCGGTGGCCGGTCTGGCCGGTGTGGGGCTGGGGGTCGCCCTGGTAGCCCTGCTGCCGGTGGCCGCACCGGCGACGTTCGACTACCAAGGGGTTTCGGTCACGCCCGTTGGCCTGTTCCTGCCGTGGGTGGCCGGCGTGGCGGTGACCTCGGTGGCGGCCCTGCCGCCCGCCCGGGCCGCGACCCAGGTGGCGCCGCTGGCGGCGCTCCGTCCCGACCCGACCGGTGCCGGGACGCACCCCGTCAGGCGGGTGAGGTTCATCGCCGGACTGGCCGTGGGTGCGCTCGGCGCCGGCCTGCTGGCCGCCGGCGTGACGCTCGACACCCTGCCGATCGGGCTGGCCGGCGGCACGCTGAGCTTCCTCGGGGTGCTGCTGGTCGGGCCGACGGTGGTCCCCGCGATCATCGGCGTCCTGGGCGCCCCGTTCGCACGCCGGCTCACCGGCCGGCTGGCGATCGAGAACGCCCGGCGCAACCCGCACCGGGCGGCGACCACGGCGGGCGCGCTGCTGATCGGCACCACCCTGGTGGTCACGGTGCTGGTCGGGGCGGCCAGCGGGCAGGCGTCCGCGTTCGAGGCGATCGAGCGGCGCTACCCGGCGGACGCCCTGATCCATCGCGCCGGCGGCGTCCAGGAATCCGTCCGCGAGACCGTGGCGGCGCAACCCGGGGTCGCGGCGGCCGTCCTGGCCCCGTCCGCGATGCTCGAGCTGTCCGGTCCCGGCCTGCCACCCGGACTCCTCGGCGTCTCCCTCACCGTCCTCGGGCTCGGCGAACCGGACGCCGCCCGGCTGGGCTACGGGCAGGTGGTCGCCGGGCTGACCGATCGCGAGATCGTCGTGCCGCGCAGCCTGGGTATCGCGGACGGCGCCCCGGTACGGGTCGCCCCGGAGGGCCGGCCCGCGGTCGAGTTCACCGCCCGGACGGTGCCGCAGGCCGGGCTGATCGCGCTGACGCCGTCCGCGCTGGCCGGCCTGGCACCCCGACCGGACTCGGTGCTGCTGATCGACTTCGCCGAAGGAGCCGACCAGGCCGCCGCCACGGGACGGCTGCGCGACGTGCTGCCCGCCGACGGCCGCACCTCGATCACCTCGATGCAGGCCGAGCGGCGAAGCGTCGAGGACGCCGTCGGCATCGCGGTCGGCGTGGTGCTCGGCCTGCTGGCCGTGTCGGTGGCGATCTCCCTGGTGGGCGTCGGCAACACGCTCGGGTTGTCGGTGCTGGAGCGCACCCGCGAGACGGCGCTGCTGCGGGCGCTGGGGCTCGACCGGGTCGCGGTGCGCCGGCTGCTGGGCGGCGAGGCGTTGCTGCTCGGCGCCGTCGCCGGGCTGCTCGGAGTGGCGCTGGGCATCGGCTACGGCCTCGCCGGCGCCGTGCTGCTGCTCGGCTCCCGGATACCGGTGAACGTCACGCTCCCCTGGACGCAGCTGGCCGCGGTGGCGGCCCTGACGCTGGCGTCGGCCTGGCTGGCGTCGGTGCTTCCCGGACGCCGTGCCGCGGCCGTCGCGCCGGCGGCCGCGCTGGCCGACGAATAGCCCACCGACGCCGAGCGGGGTGCGGCACCGGCCCGTGACCACCGGCGATGGGGTGGCCGCCGAGCCCGTAGACTGCTCCCCCGTGAACCCTGCCTGGCCGACCAAGAACGCACGCACCCTGCTCCACCAGCTGCTGGCCGGCATCGACAAGGCACTTCCGCAGGCCCGGACGCTGCGCCGAGCGATCCACGCCGATCCCTACGTCGGCGGTTCCGAGCAGCCCACCACCGACCTGCTGACCGCCGCCCTCGGGCGCCCGGTGACGCCGGTCGCCGGCACCGGCTTCTGGACCCGGCTGGGTCCGGACGGGCCGGCGGTCGCCGTCCGTGCCGAACTGGACGCGCTGCCGATCCGGGAGGAGACCGGCGTCGAGTGGGCGTCCACGAACGGCGCCATGCACGCCTGCGGACACGACGTCCACATGGCGGCGGTGTGGGCCCTGCTCAAGGCGGCCGAGGAGGTCGACCTGCCCACCGGCCTGGTCGGCATCTTCCAGCCCCGCGAGGAGAGCCAGCCCTCAGGCGCCCCGGACGTCCTGGACAGCGGGGTGCTGGAGCAGCAGGACATCCGCTCGGTGATCGGCACCCACGTGCAGCCGCGGGTGGCGGCCGGCATGGTCAGCAGCGGCATCGGCGGGGTCAACGCGGCCGCGGACGCCTTCGACATCGTGATCCGGGGGCACGGTGGGCACGGCGGCTACCCGCACGTCACGATCGACCCGGTGCCGGTCCTGGCGGCCATCGCGTCCGGGCTGTTCGAGCTTGTCGGACGCCTGATCGACCCGACCCACGCGGCGCTGATCAGCATCGGCCGGATCGAGGCCGGAGCCACCCACAACATCATTCCCGACTCGGCGATGCTGCAGGGCATCATCCGGACCATGGATGAGAACGACCGCCGGCTGCTGCACGCCGAGGTCCGCCGGTTCGCCGAGCTGACCGCCGCCGCCCGCGGCGCGACCGCCGAGGTCACCCTGCTGCGCGGCGACCCTGTGCTGGCCAACGACCAGGAGCTGGTGCTGACGCTCGACCCGGTGCTCGAGGCCGCCGGCCTCCGGGTCGCCCAGGAGCCGTTCCGTTCCCTCGGAGCGGACGACTTCAGCCACTTCGGCCAGCACGTCCCGATCGTGATGATGTTCGTCGGCACCGGCGAGGAGGGCGACACCCGGCACGACGTCGGGCTGCACCACGCCCGCTACCTGCCCGGCGAGGAGACCATCGCCACCGTCGCCGCCTCCCTGGCCGCCGGCTACGTCGCCGGCGCTCACCTGGCCGGTCGGCTCTAGGGTCGCGCTCTCCCGGGCACCCGTCGACAACGGCGGCGAATCGTCGTCCAGGCGAACGCCGGGACCTCAGTCGGCGACACCCGCGCAATCCCGCACACCGGCCCGGCGAACACGGGACCTCAGTCAGCGACGCCCGCGCAATCCCGCACACCGTCATCCCGGTGAACACGCGACCTCAGTCAGCGACGCCCCCGCAATCCCGCACACCCGTCACCCCGGCGAACACGGGACCTCAGTGAGCGACGCCCCCTCTACCCGCACACACCGTCATCCCGGCGAACGCCGGGATCTCCGTTGGGTCCAAGGGCCCTGCCGTCCAGATCCCGGATCAAGTCCGGGATGACGGATCAAGTCCGGGATGACGGATCAAGTCCGGGATGACGGACGCACCCGGTTCCGTCGGGTTCCCGAGCGCGCCTAGACTTCCGCCGTGGCCAAGACACACCCGCACATCGAGTCGCCGAGCACCGACCAGCTGGCGGAACTCGTCCGGAACCGCCCG
>JAGPGQ010000144.1 GCA_018055925.1 Micropruina sp. | reverse complement strand
GGGCGGCGATGAAGCCCTGGCCGGTCTCGAAGCGGATGCGCATCTGCGGGTCGGACATGAACGGCCTCCTTGACCGGCTCTACGCCGGATCGATCGTCACGGGTACACCTCCGATGTTAGTTGATATTGATTCTCATCACTAGTTGAGTATCAGAATCGACCGAAGGCGCGACCCACCCGGAACGCGGGCTCCAGCGAGACTCACGCCATCCCGCCGAACGCCGGGATCTCGGGTCACATCCGGGACGACTGGACACTACTCAGGGCTCGTCGGAGTGATCCCCCGTGAACGGCGTGGCCGAGATCGGCGGTTCGGTGGTTGACGCTGGGCACCGCGCCGTACGGAGCCTGGCCACTGCTGCCGATCCTCCTGGGCACGGCGATGGCGATCGTCGCGACACTCGTCCGGCTCCACCCGCGATTCCGGAGCGCCCGGTGAGTACCTCCACTCTCGGCACCAGTCCACCAGGAGAGCGACTCCGCTACCACGTTTGAGAACGATACTCATTACTAGATAGAGTCATGGTGCCCGCCCCGCGTCTCCGTCAGCGTCTCCAGGCAAAGGAAGCTCGTGAACCGAACCCTGCCCATGAACCGTCCGATCCAGGTCAGCACCGCCGCGGCGGCGGTGACACTGTTGTTATGCCTGGGTGCCTGCGCCTCACCGGCAGCCAGCGAGTCACGCTCGGCCGGCCCCGCGCCCAGCACCGGCGCCTTCCCACTGACCCTTGAGAATTGCGGGCTCACCATCAAACTGGACGCCGCACCCGAGCGCGTGGTCGCGACCAGCCTGCCCGCCCTGGAGACCGCCGTCGCAGTCGGAGCGGCTGACCGGATCGTGGGGACGGCTGGCGTGATCGACAGCCTGCTGCCCCAGTACCGCGAGCAGGCGACGTCACTAAAGGTCATCTCGCCGGGTGGCTTCCCACCGCCATCGAAGGAGGCGGTGCTCGGCGCCGACCCTGACTTCGTCATCGCCGGCTACGAGTTCGACTTCAACCCCAACGCCCTGGGCGACCGCGCGGCTTTGGCCACATCAGGTCTGCAGAGCTACCTGAGTGCAGGCGAGTGCGCCGCCAAGCCAACCGTCGACGACGCCATGGCGGATGTGCGCAACTACGGGAAGCTGTTCGGCGCCGAGGCCAAGGCGGACGAACTCGCGCGACAGATCCAGCAGCAGGTCGACAGCGCACCCCGGACCACCGGCAAACCCAAGGTTCTGGTCATCATGGGCCAGCCGTCCAAACCGGCGATCAATCACAATCCGCTGTCGCACGACCTGCTCGCCCGGCTCGGGGCGGTCGACGCCCTCCCCGAGCAGAAGCAGAGCGGCGAAGTCAGCTGGGAGGCGATCATCGCGGCGAAGCCGGACGCCATCGTGATCAGTTCCATCGCCTCCAGCCCGGCCGACAAGACGATCGAATGGATCAAGAACTACCGCCCGGCGGCGTCGATCCCGGCCGTGAAGAACGACCGCTTCATCGTCGTGCCGTCGAACGATCTGATGCCCGGGGTCCGGACTGGTGAGGCGATCCAGAAGCTGGCCGCCGGGCTCAAGGGGCTGTGACCGCCGTCCAGCAATCCGCCGCCGATCGCGACCGCGCGACGGTAGAGCCACTCGACACCCGATCGCTGCTGCAGCGGTGCCCGGCCTGGGTGCTGGTCGCCGCCTCGATCGCGGTCCTCGCGGGCTCCGCGGTGACGGCGATCGGGCTGGGTCCCCTGCGCATCCCTTTCACCGAGGTGTACGCGGTCCTGGCCGATACGGCGATGCCCTGGGCGGGCATCGACAGCGGTTCGTCGTACGCCCGCCACGAGGTGGTACTCGGCATTCGGGCTCCGCGAGTGGTGCTGGCGATCATCGTCGGCGCCGGACTGCCGGTGGCCGGCGCGATCATCCAGGCGATCCTGCGGAACCCGTTGGCCGATCCCTACCTGATCGGGGTGAGCACCGGCGCGGGACTGGGCGCGGTGGCCAGCCTGTTGTTCGCCGCGCTGATTCCGGTGTGGCTGGGTCAGCCCCTGACCGCATTCGCGGGATCGATGCTGGCGTTCGGCCTGGTGATCGGGATGGCTAGGCGTTCGGGTCAGTTGACGCCGATCCGGCTGGTGCTCGCCGGGGTGGCGGTAGCGGCCTTCCTGGCCGCACTCACCCAGTGGCTGATCATCTCCGCATCGGACGAGGGCACGATCCGCCAGGCGCTCACCTGGCTGCTCGGCAGCCTGACCAGCGTCCAGTTCGACCAGATGCCCATTCCGGCGATCGCGGTCGCGCTGGGGCTGACGGCCGGCCTTGCCGCGTCCGGCTGGCTCGATGCCCTGGCGTTGGGTGAAGAGGCAGCCCAGTCGATCGGCGTCGACATCGTCCGGTTCCGCTGGACCATGGTGTCGCTGTCGGCGGCCGTTGTCGGGACCCTGGTCTCGGTGAGCGGCGCGATCGGATTCGTCGCCCTGATCGTGCCGCACGCGGTGCGTCTGCTCGTCGGGAGCGCCCATCGTCGGCTGTTGCCACTGGCGGCGATCTGGGGAGCGATCTTCCTGGTCTGGGCCGACGTGCTCGCTCGGATCGTCCGGCCCGGTGTTGAGATTCCGCTCGGCGTGGTGACCGCGCTGGTGGGTGCGCCGGTGTTCCTGAGCATCCTGCGGAGGACCGCATGACCCTGGCCGTGACAGCGCATCACATCACCTGGTCGGTGGCGAACCGAAGGATCCTGGACGGCGTATCGATCGACGTGGCACCCGGCGAGATCGTCGGCATCCTCGGCCCCAACGGCTCCGGGAAGTCGACGCTGCTGCGCTGCCTCTACCGTCGCATCGTCCCTGACCGCGGGCACATCCGGATCGCCGGTCTCGACCTGGCCCGGACCCGTCCGGGAGTCATCGCCCAGCGGGTGGCTGTGGTCCTCCAAGCCAGCGAGGTCGACGGCAACCTCACCGTCGAGCAGGTGGTTGCGCTCGGACGGCTGCCCCACCAGGGCTTGTTCGCCGGTCGGCGGCCGTCCGACCTCGAGGTGGTTCGCCGCGTCGCAGAACGCACCAGTGTGGCGGACCTCTGCTACCGCCGGTACAGCTCGCTCTCGGGAGGTGAGCGGCAGCGTGTCCAGTTGGCTCGCGCGCTGGCCGCCGAGCCCGAGGTGTTGCTGCTGGACGAGCCGACCAATCACCTCGACCTTCGCCACCAGCTACAGCTGGCCCGGCTGATCGCCGGGCTGGACGTCACCACGGTCGTGGTGCTGCATGACCTGAACCTGGCCCTGTCGCTGTGCCAGCGCGTTCTCGTCCTCGATCACGGACGAGTGGTCGCCGACGGCGAGCCCCGGTCCGTGCTGACCGGAGAACTCATCGCCCAGGTGTGGGGAGTCGGGGCATCGTTCCTCAGCACCCCGGACGGGCGCCACGTGATCATTCCCGAAGAGAACAGAGCGGAGACAAACGGATGACCGACCACTACCGGGAGCTCGGCGAGCTGCACGACCTGTTCATGCCGGACGTCTGGGATCCACTCGTGGGGACGCTGGCAACGACCTTCGGCGACCTCGGGCCGGACACGACCATCCTCGACCTCGGCGCGGGCAGCGGCGTCGGCACCGTCCGGTTGGCTGATGCGACCCAGGCACAGATCCTCGCGGTTGAGCCGTCGCTGACCATGCGGTCCGTGCTGCTTGCGCACATCGCCGACGATCACGAACTGTCCGAGCGGGTCAGTGTCTACGCCGGTGCGGCACCCGCGATCCTCGACGAGATCGACGAACCCCTCGATGGCTTCCTCTGCGCGCACATGCTGGGCCATCTCAGCGCCGACGAGCGCCGGGACACTTTCGAACGGTTGGCCGCCCTGCTCCGTCCGGACGGCGTTGGCCTGGTCACCGTGCCCCGCCAAGGTGCTGCCGGAACCGACGTGGTGGTCGAAGAGCGCCGGATCGGCCGGCACCGCTACGTTGCACGACATCTGCCGGAGAACGGGGACGGCGGGCCGGTCTCGGATTACTCCGTCCTCGACGGCGACCGGCTGATCCGGTCGGAGTCGTTCACCTCCAGCTGGGCAATGCCGTCGCAGGACGAGTTGCGCGCCGAACTGCGGGCCGCCGGGCTGCTCCTGGACTCGACCAGTGGCGGCCTCACCGCCGTGCGGGTCGCGGCGCGGACCATCCCGACGCTGGCCGACATCAGGAGCGCACTCACCCTGGTTCCGCACGACGAGGTCATCGCCCGGGCGAGCTCGGCGAGACAGATCGGGGCGGATGCCGCCGATGCCGCGCGGGCAGCCACCTATTCGACCCGGCTGGCGCTGCACACCCTGGCCTGCGTGGAGCCGCTGCGGGCGTCCGCGGCCCGCGCCGGGGTGGCCGGCGGCCGGGTGCTCGATCTGGCCTGCGGGCCCGCGATGGTGAGCCGGGTGCTGCTGGCCGCCGGTGCGCGGCGGGTGGACGGTGTGGACGCCGACCCGGCGATGATCGCGGCGGCCCGCGCCCTGCCGATGACGGCGGGACTCACGGTGCGGGTCGCGGACGCCACCGAACCGTTGCCGTTCGCCGAGGCGACCTTCGACGTCGTGTGGGTCGGGGACTTCTGGCGTCCAGAGGTTCTGCCGGAGATCCGGCGCGTGCTGCGACTCGGCGGGCGGCTCGTGCTGCGCGCCACCGTCGGACTGGATTGGCTGCCGAACGACCTGCCCGAGGACTTCACGGCACGGGTGAACACCGCGGCCGATGCCGGTATCGACCGATGGGCCGCCTCGCGCGGTGGACCATCCTTCACCGCACCGCCGACCACTGACGTGCCGGGCTGGGCCGTCCGGGATCACTGGGAGGAGAGCGTCGAGCTGCACTCCCCGATTCCCGAGGTCGCCGAGGAATACCTGCTGCAGGACTTCGCCTGCTTCCACGGCAACCTCGCCGCACCCGAGCTGTCCGAGCACGATTGGCAACGTCTATGCGCACTCGTCGATCCGGCATCGCCGGGACGCGTGCTGGCCCGACCCGGTGGACGGCTCTCCTGGCGGTCCAGCTATCGCGTGTTGTCGCCCGTCGGCTGAGGGTCGTGGGTCAATGCCACCAGCGCTGGATGAGTTGTCGAATCCCCGCAATCCCGCAACCCCGCCGAGCAGGATCGCGACAAGCTCGATCAACGGTGGCCGGGCTCGATCAGGACGGTCTCCCGTCCGGCAGAATCACCGGCAGCGGGCGTGAGTGTCACGGGATGGCCCGGTTTCCGGGCGGCCTGCGGCCGGCTGGCCCGGATGGCCGCGCCGCTGACGCTGTACGGGCTGGTGCAGGTGTTCGTCACCGCCAACGACGCGTTGCTGCTTGGCACGGCGGGCGCCACCGCGATCACCTCCGCGGCTGCCGCCGGCAGCCTGACCATGGTCACGGTGATGTTCTTCGCCGGGCTGGGCGGCACCGCGGGCCAGATCCTGGTGGCACGGGCATGGGGCGCGAGCGACGCGGACGCCGCGCGCCTGGTCGTCGAACGGGCGCTCCGGCTGATCCTGGCGATCGCGCTGCCGCTACTGATCGGCATCGGCCTCGGCGCGCCCTGGCTGCTACGGGTGATCGGCGGCGCCGCCACCGACGCCCAGTTGGCTACCGCGATGCTCTGGATCTGCCTGCCGGGCGTGCTGTTCTCGGCACTCGGCGCTGTGTTACGGGGCTACGCCACCGGCATCGGTGAAACCCGGGTCGTGATGACGGCCTCGATCTTCTCGGCCACGGTCGACATCGCCGGATCGGTGGCCCTACTGGCCGCCGGCGTCGGACCGCTCGGCGTGAGCATCGGCAGCGCGGCCGGAATGGCCGCCGCCACGCTGACGCTGGCTGGCTGGTTGGCGCGCCGGCATCGAGCGGGTGAGCCGGTCCCCCGCTGGCGGACGCTGCTGGTGCCGGTCGACCGGACCTCCGCCGAGGTGTGGCGAATCGGCTGGCCCGAGGCATTGCTGGGGGTGTTCAGCGCCGGGGCCGCCGTGGTGGTCACCGTGCTGCTGTCACGGAGCTCGCCGTCCGAACTGGCCGCGGCACGTGTCGTGGAGGCGACCACCACACTCGCCTGGACGGCGCTCAACGGCATCGGGACGGCCGGCTTGTCACTGCTAGCCCAGGCGTTGGGCGCCGGACGGCGCAAGGAGTTCCGGCAGGGAGTGCTGGCCATGATCGCGCTCGGCTCGGCGGTCGCGGTGGTGTTGCTGATCGCGGGGCCGACGCTGACCGGCTGGTACCTGGCGACCACGTTCGAGCCGGACGTGGTGCGCACCGCCCAGCCGATCCTGCTGCTGGCCTGGGCGCAAGTCGCCTGGATTCTGTGCTCGATCGTGCTGCTCGGCATCTGCCGCTCCCACAAGGACACCCGGGCCTCGCTGCGGGCCAGCCTGATCGCCGAGTACCTGATCTTCCTACCGGTCGGCTGGCTGCTGTGCCGGCACTGGACTTTCGGCGTGCAGGGCTTGTTCGTCACCCATCACGCCTTCTGGCTGGCCTTCTGCGCGATCCTGGCGATCTCCGCCGTCCGGCACCTGCGCTCCGATGACCACCGCTGACTCATCACTGGTCGAACTCGAAACCCCCTGAGATCCACGTCATCCTGAAGTCCTTGAGATCCACGTCATCCCGGCGAACGCCGGGATCTCCGGTAGCGCCCTAGCAACGAGATCCCGGATCAAGTCCGGGATGACGAACACCGGACGCCGTTGGTCGAGCTTGTCGAGACCCTGACTAGGTCTCGACAAGCTCAACCCGCGGCGGGCAAGCTCAACCGACGATGACGACTCAGTGCTCGTCGTAGTGATCGCCATGGACGGCGTGCCGATGGCCGTCGTGCACGTAGTCGACGTGGTCGCCGTGCTGCTCGGCCTCATGGCCGCAGTCGTCGGCATGGGCGTGGTCGGCCGGGGTGTGCTCGGCCTTGGCCTCGTGCTCGTCGTAGTGATCGCCGTGCGCGGCGTGCCGATGGCCGTCATGCAGGTAGTCGACGTGGTCGCCGTGCTGCACCGCCTGATGGCCGCAATCGGTGCCGTGGGCGTGGTCGGCCGTCGTGTGCTCGGCGGCGATGTGATCGGTGGTCATGAAGTGCTCCCTTTCCGGAGTCAGTCGTCCGCTCCCGGGGCGGGAGCGGGTTCCTGGACGTGGGCGAGCGCGTCCGCGATCACGTGGGTGACGTGCCGGTCGGCGATCCGGTAGGTGACCTCCTTGCCGGATCGGGTGGCGGCCACCAGGCCGACCTGCCGAAGGGTCCGCAGATGCTGCGAGACCAGCGGCTGCGACAGGCCGGTCGCGACGGCCAGCGCCCCCACCGTTCGCGGCTCCTCACCGATCAGCCGAAGCAGCATCAGTCGAGACTCGTTACCGAGCACCTTGAACAGTTGCGCCGCCCCGGACAGACCGGATTCCGCGTCCATGGGTCCCATGTCACCACACTTATTAGTAAATTGCAATATGTTTATACATGACACTGGTTCTCATCGTCAACCACGACACCTGACCGGGGGATCAGCAAGTCACCGGCCGGAGCCCCATGCCCCGGATCAGGCGGCGATCGTCGGATCGGACGTTCTAGTCGGCGAGGCTGACGTCGTTGTTGTCCGCCCACTTGCGGGCAATCCCGGTGACCACCTCCTCGCGGTAGGCGTACCACGCCTCGGCGAGGTCGTGGCGGTGTACGAGGTCCTTGAATCGGCGGAACGCTCCGCGGCGATGCAGCCCGTCCCACAGTTGCCGCCGTAGTTCCGATTCGGGAAGCGTGGTGGTGAAGTCGACCATGATGGAGTGCTCGTGGACGTCGCGCTCCGTCGGTAGCGGAACGAATCTGCCGGTGGCGTCCTCGATAATGAGCAGCGCGAGTTTGATGGAGTCGACCTCACCACTGTTCGTCAGGGCGGCCGCCTCGGCCGCCTCGGCCACGTCGGCGCCCTCGGGGAGGTCCTCCGCGGCAGCGAGTTCGTCACCGAACACCCAGACCAGTTCGTCGGCCTGCCGGTCGTAGTAAGCGTGGCAGTCGTCGCCCATGGTCAAGGCGTCTGCCACGTCCGCCGATCGGACCGTCATCGCCACCCCTCCTCCGGTTACGGCGTGATCAGCGTAGACCGATCCAGAGAGTTCGACGGGTCTCCGCCTGATCCGATCGTCAACCTGCCACATAGACCACCGTCTCACGCGTGATACAGGTCAAGGACGAGTCGGCCTGTAAGCCGGATTCTGTGACCCCGAGGGGCCGGTGATCATCCATCTGCGACCGCCGTTGCCGGCGGCCTTCGCCCGAGGGCGTGCGACCTACCCGGACGCCTCGCGCGGGCAACGCTCGAGCGGCGTCCGCGGGCCCGATCCGAGGACCGGGCCCTTCTTGGTCTTGCTCCGGGTGGGGTTTGCCGAGCCACCCCAGTCGCCTGGGGTGCTGGTGGTCTCTTACACCGCCGTTTCACCCTTACCGCCGTCGCCGGCGGCGGTCTGTTCTCTGTGGCACTGTCCCGCGGGTCACCCCGGGTGGGCGTTACCCACCACGCTGCCCTGTGGAGTCCGGACTTTCCTCAGCTGCTGCCGCGATCACCCGGCCGACTCGTCCGGGACCATGGTAGGCCCTCGGGCCGATGCCCAGATGAGCCGATCCTCATCGAGGCGTCACCCGGCTTTCATCACGATGGCGTGGAGTGGCATCACCAGGACGGGCAGAGGGCCCGTTTACCCCCGGCACAAGGAGTGCACATGACACGCACCACCATCGCCCGGCTCAGTCGCTGGGCCATTCTGCCGGCGGTGGCCGGCATCGGGCTCACGCTCGGCGCGGGCGCCACCACCGCCGAGGCGGCCACCTACTACTGCAACGGCTACAAGGCCACCATCGTGGGCACCAACGGCAACGACCGGCTCGTCGGCACCAACGGACGCGACGTGATCGTCGGCCTGGGCGGCCACGACGAGATCAACGGCCGCGGCGGCAACGACGTCATCTGCGGCGGCTCCGGCAACGACGAGATCGAGGGTGGCTCCGGCAACGACTACATCAACGGCGGTTCGGGCCACGACGAGATCGACGGCGACTCCGGCAACGACCGGCTGTACGGCAGCTCCGGCAACGACGAGATCGATGGCGACTCGGGCAACGACCGGATCTACGGCAACTCGGGCCACGACGACCTCGAGGGCAGCTCCGGCAACGACTACGTGCATGGCGGCTCCGGCAACGACCACGTCGAGGGCGAGAGCGGACGCGACCGCGTCTACGGCAGCTCCGGCCATGACCTGGTCGAGGGCGGCACCGGCTCCGACCGGGTGAGCGGCGGCTCGGGCAGCGACATCGTCCGTCAGCGTTACGCCAGCGAGCGCGAGGAAGACCGGTGGGAGGACCGGTACCGCGACGACGACTGACGGGTCCCCCGACGATCGGGCCGCTCTCTCCCCGGAGGCGGCCCGATCGTTGTGTCCGGACGGCCGCCGCCGGAGAACTCAGCCGGTTTCGGCGTCGTGCAGGACGCGGAAGTCGACGGTGCCGCGGACCAGGTCGGCCGCCACCAGGGTGGCCGCGGCCTCGGCGCCCAGGCGCAGCCGGCTGCCCTTCACCCGGGCCTCCACCGCCGGCTCGCGCAGCTGCAGCCGTCCGGCCCGGCGGTCGCTGTCGACATCGATCAGGACGGCGGCGAACCGCTCACCGATCCGGGGCGCCAGCACCATGGCCTCCACCAGGTCGACGATGCCCCGGGCGTAGCTGCCGGCCCGGCGGGACGACGCGGTCATCTCCGCCGGCAGTTGTTCGAGCGCCTCCAACACCCAGGACGGCGGCGTCCGGCCGTCCGAGACGGCCACGCAGACCTCGGCGGCATAACGGTCGACCAGCCGCCGCAAGGGCGCGGTGACATGGGCGTACGGTGCCGCGATGGCGGCGTGCCGGGGGCCGTCGGCGGGGGCGCCGGCGGCGAACGCCAGGTAGCCGGCACCGCGGAACAGGGTCGTGCAGGCGTTCAGCATCGCCGCATGCCGCGGCT
>JAGPGQ010000371.1 GCA_018055925.1 Micropruina sp. | reverse complement strand
AAGGCGACCCGAACGAGATTAGCACAGCCGCGAGGGTGCTCCGACCACTCGTCGGCCGGGCGCGGAGGGACGCCCGGGCAGCGTCCGTACCGGCCCTCGTCACGATCTCGCGATCCGTCACCGGTGTCACCCTGCGTCACTGCTGTCGGCATATTTCACGACAGCAGTGTGCTGACCCGACAGTGGTGATCGATCGCGAGATCGGTCCCTGCTCGCCAACGGAGACGGACCTACCCGTCCCCGGAAAACGCCTAGCGACTCCCGCCACCCGGTCGACGCCGGGATCCCCGCACCCATCGCAGCCGCCCGCCACCGCGACTCGCGCCGGGCCTCTAGCCCGGGTTCAGACCCCGGAACCCCGGCACGGTCCACCTCGGGAGGTTCCACTACGCTGTGCCCCATGGGAGTCTTTGATCGCGTCGAGAAGAAGCTCGAGGGTGCCGTCAACGGTGTCTTCGCGCGCGCGTTCAAGGGTGATGTGCAGCCGGTCGAGATCACGGCCCGGCTGCAGCGCGAGTTGGACGCCGAGGCGAAGCTGCTGACCCGGGAGCGCCGGCTCGTCCCGAACGACTTCACCGTGTACCTGAGCCGGCACGACCACGACCGGCTGGCGCCCTACTCGAAGATGCTGAACTCCGAGGTCATCCCGCAGCTCAACGAGTACGCCGCCGACAAGGGCTACATCTTCAACGGCCCGGTCACCATCGACTACGAGTTGGAGGCGAGCCTGCCGACCGGACGGTTCCGGATCACCAGCGCCGCCGTCGCCGGGGTGGACGGATCGGACGCCTCGGCGACCCAGATCCGGCGGGCCAGCCTGGTGCTCGAGGTCAACGGTGTGCGGCATCCGCTGAATCCACCCGGGGTGGTGATCGGTCGCGGCACCGACGCCGACCTGCGGATCAACGACCCGGGCATCTCCCGCCGGCACGCCCGGATCGACGTCACCGACGCCGGGGACCGGCTGCAGGTCGTGATCGAGGACCTCGGCTCGACCAACGGCATCCTGGTCGACGGGCAGCGGGTCCGGCATGCGACGCTGACCACCGGCAGCCGGGTCGAGATCGGATCCACCCGCATGACGATCACCTCACCGGGCGCCGATGTCTGATCTCGTCGTCCTCGCCCTCAAGCTGCTGTTCCTGGCGCTGCTGTGGCTGTTCGTGCTGTTCGTCGGCAACGTCATCCGCACCGACATGTTCGGCCGCAAGCTGGCCACCAACGAGGTCGGCGAGCTCCGGCCGGCCGCCGAGTTGAAGAAGCAACAGAAGCGCCGCAGCCGGACCGACCGCAAGCTGCCCACCAACCTGCGGGTGTCCAAGGGCAAGCAGGAGGGCCTCACCGTCCCGCTCGGCGAGGGCTTCACCATCGGCCGGGCCGCCGACTGCCGGCTCCAACTCGACGACGACTACGTCTCCACCCGGCACGCCCAGGTCGTCCGCACCGAGACCGGCTTCGCCGTCGAGGACCTCGGCTCCACCAACGGCACCTACGTCAACAACGAGCGGATCACCAGCTCGACGCCCTTCACCACCGCCGACACCTTGCGCATCGGCCGCACCCTGATGGTGCTGGAGAAGTAGGCCATGGCACTCACGTTCGGGTACACCGCCCGCTCCGAGGTCGGGCTGGTGCGTAAGACCAACCAGGACTCGGCCTACGTCTCGCCGACCATGCTGATGGTGGCCGACGGCATGGGCGGTGCCGCGGCCGGCGACCTGGCCTCGGCGGTGGCGATCAACGAGTTGCGCGACAGCGACGGCGACTTCGCCGGGCAGGACATGCTCGCGGTCGCCGCCGGCGCGATCGGCAGGGCCAACGAACGGATCCGCGACCTGGTGGCGCTCGACCCGTCCCTGGACGGCATGGGCACCACGGTGTGCGGCCTGCTGTTCGACGGCGAGCACGTGGCGGTGGCGAACATCGGCGACTCCCGCGCCTACCGGCTCCGCGACGGCCACTTCGAGCGGATCACCCGCGACCACTCCTGGGTGCAGACCCTGGTCGACGACGGCCGGATCACCGAGGCGGAGGCCCTGGTGCATCCGCATCGTTCGCTGATCCTCAAGGTGCTCAACGGGCAGCCGGTGCACGTGCCCGACCTGGAGCCGGCCGACATCCTGCCCGGCGACCGCTACCTGATCTGTTCGGACGGCCTGTGCGGCATGGTCACCGACGCCGCCATCGAAGAGGTGATCGGCGGCGAGGACCGCGAGCAGGTGGTCGAGGAGCTGATCAGGATCGCCTACGCCGAGGGCGGCCTGGACAACATCACGATCATCCTGGCCGACGTCCTCGAAGACGCCGAGCCGGGGCCCACCATGGTGCTCGGCGCGGCGTCCGAGATCGACATCGACGCCCCGCTGGACCACAGCGAGGACACCCGTCCGATCCCGGTGGACGAGGGCGACGACGACACGGTCAGCGTCGAGCAGGCCGAGCAGGAGCGCTACCAGCCCACGACGAAGGGACGGGCGTCCGCCTGGGTGAAGGTGGTGCTGGCCATCGTCCTGCCCGTGCTGGTGATCGGCGGCGGCCTGTTCGGCTGGTACTCGTTCATCCAGACCAAGTACTTCGTGGGCGCCGACGACGATCTGGTCGCGGTCTTCCGCGGCGTGCCCGACAAGGTGCTGGGGGTCAGCCTGAACTCGGTGCTGGAGGTGCACAACACCCACGTCAGCGACCTGCCGCTGCACTACCAAGAGCAGGTGCGCCAGGCGATCGTGGTGCCCGACCGG
>JAGPGQ010000370.1 GCA_018055925.1 Micropruina sp. | reverse complement strand
TCGGTGTGGCCCAGAGCCTGGATCAGGTCGGCGTGACCCACCGGACCGCGATGACGCCAGACGAAGCCCGGTGAAGCCTCGGCCAGTCGATTGACCGGATCAACGGCACCGAGGAAGCCCGCCAGGCGCGGATCGCCGAGCGGATAGCGCAATGCCGCCGCCGTGACGACAGCCAGGACCTTCTCTGCCATGCACCGACCACCTTACGACCGGGCCGTTCGGGGCATGTCCGCAAACCGGGGCCCAACAGCCACCCGTTGGTCGAGCTTGTCCAGGCCCGGCAATCGTTGCTTGGCCACACCGGATTGCATGCTTCGCTCGACGAGGCCGTACGCTCACGGTGTGTCCCGCGCCGACCGTGCCGGCCGATTCCTAAGCATTGGTTGCGCGCAGCGGGCGGCGCCCCACCATCGAGCCGGCCCCAGAGCCAGGAGTTTGACCAGTGAGCACGCATCCGCACCAGGTGCAGGGTTCGGCCGCTGCGCGCGGAGTGAAGCCGGAGCCCCCGGCGCCCGAGGTCCGGAATGCGACGCCGGGCTGGGTGCTGTGGAGTTCCGCCGCCCTGGCCTGGACGGCCGGCCTCGCGCTCGCCGTGCTGTTCGTCCTCCTGGGACGGGCGGTCGATCTGCTCGGGACCGGTCCGGTTCCGGTCGGTGACCTGGTCTGGATGGGCGTCCTGGTGCTGATCGCCGGGGGAGCGAACGGGGTCGCCGCCTGGCTGTCGCAGTGGGCAGCCTCGCAGACCGAGCGGCACCTTCGGCAGGCGGTGGTCTCCCGGGTGTTCCGGCTGGGTCCGACCGCGACGTCCGGACGGTCCGGTGAACTGCTGGCCCTGGCCACGCACGCGGTCGAGCGGGCGTCCCAGTACCGGGCGGCGTTCCTGGGGCCGATGCTGGGCGCGTTGACCACGCCGCTGCTGGTGCTGGCCGCGATGGCGCTCCTGGTCGACCCGGTGATCGCAGGTTGGCTAGGGGTTTTGATCCTGCTGGTGCCGCTGGCGATCGGTGGGTTCCAGCGGATCGTCCGTCCCATCGGCGCCGCCTACCGGCGCTCGCAAGCGCGGCTCACCGCGGGCTTCCTGGAGGCCGTCCAGGTACTCGAGACCCTGGTGTACGCGCGGGCGGCCGTCCGGGTCGGGGCCCGATTGGCCGAACGCGGCGAGCAGCATCGGCGGAACCTGATGCGACTGCTCGCCGGCAACCAGCTGCTGATCTTCGTCGTGGACGCCGCCTTCTCGCTCAGCGTGGTGGTGGCCGCGGCCGGGCTCGCCGTGGCCGGGATCGGCACGGGCACGCTGAGCCTCGGCGAGGGGATCTCGGTCGTGCTGATGACCGTCCTGGTGATCGGCCCGGTCGACGTGGTCGGCCAGTTCTTCTACGTCGGCATCGCCGGACGGGCCACGCAACGGCAACTGAGCGCACACCTGCGAGCCCCGTCCGAGACAACCGGCATGCCGGATCCGGACGGCGAACCGCCGGCCGGATCGTCCGGTGACGCCTTGGTGCTGGACGGCGTGACCGCGGCCTGGCCCGGCGGGCATCCGGTGTTCCGGGACCTGTCGCTGAGCATCGCGCCCGGCGAACGAGTCGTCCTGATCGGACCGAGTGGGGTCGGCAAGTCCACCGTGAGCGCCCTGCTCCAGGCCCACCTGCTGCCGGCCGCCGGACACGTCCTGGTGGACGGCCTCGACACCCTGACCGCGCCCGCCGCGGCGGTGCGCGCCCGGCTGGCGGTCGTCGAGCAACGTCCCTACCTGTTCCTCGGCAGCATCGCCGACAACCTCCGGCTCGCCCGTGCCGGGGACGGTTCCTATTCCCGTTCAGGGGACGGTTCCTATTCCCGTTCAGGTGCGGACGGCAGGAACCGTCTGCCCGGCTCGGATCCGGAGAATGGGCACGCATCTCGCGACTCCGAGAGTCCAGACGAGGCCGCGCTCTGGGCAGCACTCGAGGTCGCCGGACTGTCGGACGAGGTGCGAGCGATGCCGGACGGACTCCACACGCCGGTCGGTGAGCGCGGACGGTTGCTCTCGGGCGGGCAGGCGCAGCGGCTGGCGATCGCCCGGGCCGCCCTCCGGGACGCCCCGATCCTGATCCTGGACGAGCCGACCTCCCAGGTCGACCTGGCTGCAGAGGCGGAGATCCTGGCCGCCCTGGAACGGCTCGCCGCCGGTCGAACCGTGCTGATGATCGCCCACCGCCCAGGTGCGATCCTGGCCGCCGACCGGGTGATCGAGTTGACCGCCACTGCCGGGACGGACGCATGACCGCCCGGACGCCGTCCAGGATCGGCCTGACCCGCTGGCTGATCGGGCACACCCGGCGGCTGGTACCCGTCCTGGGTGTGGCCGTGGTGGCCCGGATCGCCGGGCAGCTGATGGGTGTGGCGCTGCTCGTCCTGGCCGCCGATGCGATCGCCCGCACGTCCAGCGGAACGGCGGTCTCGCTGCCCGGACTGGTCGGCCTCCTTGCCGCGGTCGCCCTGGGCAAGGCGCTGCTGCGCTACCTGGAGCACTACGCGGGCCACTGGGTCGCGTTCACCGCGCTGCAACGACTGCGCGAGCTGTTCTTCGACCGGCTGATCCCGCAGGCGCCAGCGGCGACCACGGGCCGGGCCGGCGCCGAACTCACCGAGCGGGCCACCCGCGACATCGACCGGATCGAGGTGTTCTTCGCCCACACTCTGCCGCCGGCCGTCGCCGCCGTGGCCGTCCCGGGTGTCGCGCTGGCCTGGCTGGCCTCCGTC
>JAGPGQ010000143.1 GCA_018055925.1 Micropruina sp. | reverse complement strand
GCGCCGGCGGCGCGGTGAAGGACTGAGCGCTCGTCCGTGCGCGGTCAGGCGCACCGGCGGACGAACGCCCGCAGCAGCAGGTTCACCTTGACCGGATCGCGGGCCTGCGGCAGGTGTCCCGCGCCGTCGAGGACGACCAGGTCGCCGCCGGTGATCTCGGCCAGCCGGCGGCCGCGTTCCGGGTTCTGGCAGGCGTCGAGTGAGCCCGCGATCACCAGTACCGGGCAGCGCACCGCCGCCGCGGCGGCCACCGTCTGCCGCTCGTCGCCCGGGTACGGCGGCGCGTAGCCGGCCAGGATCATCGCCTCGGGGGTGGTCTGCAGCGCCCAGCCGACGCAGTCCTCCCGCTGCTTGGTCGAGTGCGGCTCGGGGAACATCTCGCCGAAGAAGAACTCGGCGAAGTCGGGCCAGTCCGCGAGCCAGTGGAGCCGGTTCAGCTTCTGCCAGCCCCGGTAGGAGTCGCGGGGCGCGTCGAAGTCGTAGGTGACCTTGTGCGGCAGCGGCGGGCTCAGCTGCAGCCCGGGGTTGATCGCACAGATACCGAGCACCCGCTCGGGCGCCTCGGCCGCCATCAGGACGACATGGCCGGCGCCCGTGCAGAGCCCGACGAGCACCGCCCGGTCGGCGCCGACCGCGTCGAGCACCGCCCAGGCGTCGTCGATCTGGAGGCGATCGGCGAAGCCCGCGGCCGTCGCCGGGGTGTCGCTGCCGCCGTTGCCGCGCGGGTCACTGACCACCACCCGGAAGAACCGGGCCAGGAACGGCACCTGGGCCTTCCACGCCCGGCTCTGCACGATCGTGTCCGGCATCAGCAGGTACACGGTCGGTGTTCCGTCGCCGTAGACCTCGTAGTGGATCGCCACCCCGTCGCGATCGACGAAGCCGCTGCGGACCGGTTCCAGCGCACGCATCTCAGATCAGTTCCGCGAGCAGCGTCGCGGCGCGGGCCGCACCGTCGGTCTCGACGGCGCGGTAGTCCACCGCGCGGGCCACCTCGGCGGTCAGCGCCTCGGCGAGGACGGCCGGATCGCACGCCTCGGCGTAGCGCAGGCAGCGCCCGGCCCGGTACCGGTCGAGGCGGTGCCGCACGTGGACGTTCTGCTCGAAGTGGTTCTCCAGCGGCACATAGAGGAACGGACGCTCGGCGGCGACAAGTTCCATGCAGGTGGTCAGCCCGCCCTGGACGACGGCGACGTCGCAGGCCGCCAGCGTGAGGTACAGCTCAGGCAGGTAGCCGCGCACGGACGCCCCGCGCCGGCGGGGCAGGCTCGCTGGGTCGATCCGGGGACCGGTCACGACCAGGAACCGCAACTCCGGACGGGCCCGCCTCGCCAGCGGGACGGCGTCCATCACCCGGCGCAGCAGGGCGTCGCCGACGCCCGAGCCGCCCACGGTGACGACGCACAGCAGGTCGTCGGGGCCGTATCCGAGCCGAGCCCTGACCCTCGTCCGGGCTTCGGCCGAAGGGGCCGCGAAGCCGGTGACGTAGCCGGCGAAGTCGAAGGTGGCCTCGGTCCACTCGCGGATGCCGGGCAACCCCGGACCGAAGGGCTCCTCGACGACGTCCTCGGGGTTGCCCACGAAGATCGAGGCGTCGCGCAGGCGCCGGTAGCGGGCCCGCTGCTCCAGCATCTCGGCGTTGTAGTCGGCGGTGAGCGCCGCCTCGGCCTCGCCGCCGCTCGGCATCGGCAGCCATCCGACGAAGTCGGTGAGCCAGGCGAAGGCGAACCGCTTGAGTTCGGGGTTCTCGTGCAGGAAGTAGTCGACGTCCCAGGCCTCGTCGGCGATCACCAGGTCGTAGTAGGTGTCGTCGACCACGTCGTTGAACACCATGAAGTTGTTCACCAGGATCTCGTCCATCCGCCGGATCGCCTGGAAGGCGTGCAGGTCGTGATCGGCCGACTCGTCCTCGATGTGGGCCGACTCGTTCGCGAGCCAGGCGGACGCCGGGTGGACGGTCTCCCCGGCGTCCGCCAGGACGCGGGTGACGGGATGCTGGGTCAGCCAGTCGATCCGCAGGTCGGGGTGCAGCGTCCGTAGCTCGCGCGCGATCGCCAGGTCGCGGCGGGCGTGCCCTAGCCCGATCGGGGAGGACAGGAACAGGGCCCGCCTGGGGCGCTGCCGCGCCCGGACCCAGGTGTGGGTTCTGACCGCCGTGGTCGCCATCGTCCCAGTGTCCTCCCCCGCGCCGGCTCCGGTCAGGGCCTGACCTCGAGAACCCGGTTGAACGGCGTCTCGGCGACGCTGCGGAACCGGGTGAAGCCGCCGGCCGCGGTGACGTCGCGGATGCGGGCCGGCCCGGCCTGGGTGCCCAGCGCCAGGCCGACGTCCTGGGCGAGCGAGGACGGCGTGCAGAGCAGCGTGGAGAAGCCGTAGTAGGCCCGGCCGACCGGGTTGAGATTCTCCTCGACCCGGTCGCCCGCCATCGGCTCGACGATCATCCAGGTGCCGTCGTCGGCGATCACCTCGCGCACGTGCCGGGCGGCACCCACCGGGTCGCCCATGTCGTGCAGGCAGTCGAACATCGCGACCAGGTCGTAGCCGCGGCCGCCGAACTCCTGCGCCGAGGCGACCTCGAACCGGACGCGGTCGTCGACGCCGGCCTCGGCGGCCCGGAGCCGGGCCGTCTCGATGGACGCGGCGTGGTAGTCGGAGCCGACGAAGGTCGAGTTCGGGAACGCCTGGGCGAGCAGGATGGTCGACGCCCCGTGCCCGCAGCCCACGTCCGCGACCCGGGCCCCGGCCCGCAGCTTCTCGCGGACGCCGTCCAGCGCGGGGATCCAGGCGTCGACCAGGTTGGCGTGGTAGCTCGGACGGAAGAACCGCTCGCAGCCGACGTGCACGTCGGTGGTGTGCTGGTGCCAGCCGTAGCCGGCGCCGCTGCGCGCGGCGTCCACGACGTGCCGGGTGCCGTGCACGGTGCCGAGGGCGATCTGGAAGAACCCGGGCAGGAAGGCCGGGCTGTCCGGATCCGTCATCGCCAGGGCGTGTTCGGCGGGCAGCGTGTAGCTCCCGGTGGCCGGGTCGTAGTCCACGTATCCGCCGGCCGCCTGCGCGTTGAGCCATTCGCGGGCGTACGGTTCGGCGGTTTCGGTGCGCTCCGCCAGTTGGGCGGGGGTGGTGGCGCCGTGCGCCGCCAGGTCGCGGTAGTAGCCGAGCTCGTCGCCCATGACGACCAGCGCGGCGTTCAGCGTCGCACCGACCTCGTCGACCGCGCGGAAGACGAAGCCCATCAGCTTGTCGGTGTCGATCGCGGCGGGTTCCGCGGCGACCGTGGGTGCAGCGTCCGCTGCCGTGGTGAGGGACATCGGAGATTCCTTCCTCGGTGGTCCGAAAGAGTGCTCCGACCGTAGGCAGCAGCGAGCGGGCACCGCGTCCGGGGACCCCCCTGGTGTGGCGGCCGATCAACCACCCGCACGCCCGCCCACGTCCGCAATGCACAGTCCGTCATCCCGGCGAACGCCGGGATCTCCGTCAGCCCGGCTGAGCGCTGGGGACGGTTCCCATTCCCGTTCAGGGGGTCGCTGAGCCGGTGTTTCTCTGGCTTTAGCGTCCTTTTGCCTGATTGAACCCGAGGGAAAGGCGTCCAGGGGTCGAAAACGTCGCCAGAGACCGCGGTTCTGACCCTGGGGTGTTGTCACAGGTGTTGTCCAAAAAACTCGGTGTTGTCCATTTCTGACAACGCCACCACCAGGGCCGGTTCTGGACGAAAAGTGTCAGTGGCAGTGCGTAGCGTGATTGGCATGAACAGCTCGACAGGATCTGTGTCGGTGGTGGATTTCACCGTCGGCATGGCCGGGCTGCTCGACACCATCGACACCGATGTGCGGCTGCTGACCGATCGGGCCCAGCTCGACCTGGTTGCCGATCTGTTGCGGGTGCAGTCGCGGCTGTCCGGGGTGCTGCACGCTGTGCTGGGCACGGTGGATCGGGGCGAAGCGGCACAGACCGCCTATGGGGTGCCGCTGACGAGTTGGCTCGCCGGCGAGCTGCGCTACACCCGGTCGCAGGCCTCGGCGATGCTGCATCACGCAGCCGATCTGGAGCGGTTCGGTCAGGTGGGGGACGCGCTGCGCGACGGCCGGGCGAACCAGTTTCAGGCTCGGGCGGTGACCGATGTGTTGCGGAAGCTGCCCGATGACCTCCCGGCCGGGGCCGAGAACGAAGCAGAAGTCACGATGGTCGGCTTCTGACGCCCTGGCGCACCAGCTGCACCGCACCGCCCTGGAAGAACGCGACCCGCGCCAAGGCGAGGTCACCTGGCCGATGCGCCGCGCCGACGCCCTGGTCGAGTTGGCCCGCCGAGTCGCGGTTCAGCAGGCCGCACCCAAGCATGGTGGCGACCGGCCACACGTCACGATCACGATCCGTTACGAAGACCTGGTGAAGGACTGCTGGAACGCACAGCTGACCAACGGCCACACGTTGACCGCGTCCGAACTGCGTCAGTACGCGTGTGATGCCGACATTCTGCCGGTCGTGCTCGGCGGACCGTCCGGGGTGCTTGATGTTGGCCAGAAGCATCGGCTCGTCACGCCAACGATTCGGCAAGCCTTGCATGCCCGTGACCAGGGGTGTGTGTTTCCCGGCTGTAACCGGCCGGCGGCCGACTGTGACGCTCATCACATCGTCCCGTGGCAGCACGGTGGCGCCACCTCGCTGGCCAACCTGTGCCTGCTGTGCAAACACCACCACAACCTGATCGAACCCGACACTCGACGACCGCAGGATCTGCAATGGCAGATCCGAATCAGTCCCGATGGTGTCGCTGAAGTGATCCCACCCCGTTACGTGGATCAGCATCGGCGACCACGCCGACACCAACGATTCCGACAACCGTACGGTTGAGACGTGAATTTGATTCGGTAGAAGTGGGCCCGTCGGGCCTCCTTCCCCCGTGCCTTCGATCGGTCGGTGTGTGTCAGAAAAGAAAGCTCCTGTGCGGATGACATTCTCTTCCCACGCGCCGGTATCGACGTCTGGCCAGATCCCGGATCGAGTCCGGGATGACGGGGTGCAGGTGACAGGTCCGGGAAGACGGGGGTGCAGGTGACAGGTCCGGGACGGGATGCGGGTGACAGGGTCCGGAATGACCAGCCTATGGGGATGGCGTGAGAACGGGTCCGGGGCGGACGACCGAGGGCTCTCGAACACCGAGCGTCCCCGCCCGGCCCGAAAGTCTCCATGGCCAAGCTCGGGAGCTGTTCCTAGACTCGGGGGATGCTGGTGGGTCGGCAGGCCGAGCTGCAGGCGATCGATCGGCTGGTGTCCGCGGCCCGCCTGGGCACCAGCGGCGTGCTCGCGCTCACCGGCGAGGCCGGCGTGGGGAAGACGGCGCTGCTCGACCACAGCGTCCGGAACCTCACGACGATGCGGGTACTGCGCGCGACCGGGCTGGAGTCCGAGACCGAGATCCCGTTCGCGACCCTGTTGCAGCTCGTCCGTCCCGCGCTCGGCGAACTGGACGGGATCCCGCCGGTCCAGGCGGAGGCGCTCGCCGCGGCGCTGGCGTTGCCCGGACCGCCCGCGGCCGACGATCCGCGCGACCGGTTCACCATCGGCGCGGCCGTGCTGAGCCTGCTCTGCCGTTACGCCGAGGGCGGATCGGTCGCCGTGGTGGTGGACGACCTGCACGCGGCGGATGCCGCCTCGGCCAACGCCCTCACCTTCGCCGCCCGCCGGCTGGCGGCCGATCCCGTCGTCGTCCTGTTCGGCGTCCGCACCCCCGAGGGCGACGCGCTGGTGCGCAGCCTGCCGTCGTTGACCGTGTCCGGCCTGGACCTCGACTCGGCACGCACCCTGCTCGGCGGGAGCGGCGGGCATCCGGCGCACGACGAGCACGTGCAACTGCTCCACCGAGCCACCGGCGGCAACCCGCTGGCCCTGCTCGAGCTCAGCGCCGCGGAACCAGCCGTGATCCGGAGCCTGGAGACCGATCTGCCGCTGCGGGTACCGCGCGCCCTCGTCGAGGCGTTCGGGCGGCGGGTGTCACGGTTGAGCACCGGTTGCCGCACGGCCCTGCTGGTCGCAGCCGTCTGCGGGACGGACCTGCGGCTCGTCGCGGACGCCTGCGCGGCGCTGGGCACCGACGTCCGCGAGCTCGGCGAGGCGGAGGATCGTGACCTGGTGACGGTCGCCGACGGGCGCGTCGAGTTCCGGCACCCGCTGCTCCGGGCCGCGGTCTACTCGAGGGCCTCGACCCGCGAGCGGCAGGCGGCGCACCGGGCCGCCGCGAACGCCACGCCCGCCGCGAACGCCGACCGGAGGGCCTGGCACCTCGCGGAGGCGACCTGGCAGCCCGACGCCGCGATCGCGGACCGGCTCGCCCGCACGGGTGAGCGAGCGCTCTCCCGGGCCGCCTTCTCCGCGGCCGCGGCCGCGTTCGAACGATCCGCGCAGCTGGAACCCGACACCGGCCGGCGGGACGCGCGCCTGCTCCGGGCGGCCGATGCCGCCTGGGCGGCCGGGGACGGCGAGCGGGCGCTCGTCCTGCTGGATCGCCGGTCCGTCGGCGCCGCGACGACCCCGTCGACCGGGGAGATCGAACTGCGAGCCTCGATCGCGGCCCGCACCGGCTCGCTGCGGGACGCCCTGGGCATCCTCCTGGCCGCCGCCGATCGCGCCGCGAGTCCGGACGGCGCCACGATCGCGCTGGCCGACGCCGTCCATGCGACGTTCTATCTGGGCGATGCGCGTGCCGCCACCGGGCTGGCCGACCGCTTGGAGGCGCTGCGTCCGCTGGTCTCCGAGCCGCGCGCCCGCGCCCTGAGCCTGATGGCGACCGGCATGGCGCGGACGCTCGCCGGCACGGGCGGCGCCGACGACATCCGCGAGGCGGTCCCCCTGCTCGAGTCGGATCCCGACCTGCGGCACGACCCCCGCCGGCTCTCGTGGCTGCTGCTCGCCCCGCTGTTCCTCCGGGACGCCACCGGGGGCGCCCGGTTGCGGGTGCTGGTCGACGAGGTGCGCGGCGCCGCAGGCATCGGCGCCCTGCCCGCGGTGTTGTTCCACGTTGCGCGCGACCAGGCCACGACCCGGGAGTGGGCCCGAGCCGAGGCCAACTACGCCGAATCGATCCGGTTGGCGACCGAGACCGGGCAGACCACCGAGCTCGCCATGTCGCTGGCCGGGTTGGCCTGGCTGGATTCGCGGGCGGGCCGGGAGGAGGCCTGCCGCCGGCACGGCGAACGTGCCCGCGAGTTGTGCCGGGCGCGGGACATCCACGTGGGCGACGTGTGGGTGGCGCACGCGTTCGGCGACCTGGAGCTGTCCCTGGGACAGGCCGCCCGGGCGGCCGGGACGCTGACCGAACTCACCGCGCAGTTGGATCGGCTGGGCCTGGACGATGTGGACCTGTCACCGGCACCCGAGCTGGTGGACGCCCTGATCCGGCTCGGACGGCGGGCGGAGGCCGCCGCGATCGCCGACGACCATCTGGCGCGCGCGAGGGCCAAGGGACGGCCGTGGGCCCTGGCGCGAGCGGAGCGGGCACGGGGGCTGGCCGAGGCGGTGGACGCCGGCGACGATTGGTTCTCGTCCGCCCTGGAACGGCATGCGCAGACCCTGGACGGCTTCGAGACCGCACGCACCAGGCTCGCCTACGGATCGGTCCTGCGGCGCGACGGCCGGCGGATCGACGCCCGGAGTCACCTGCGGCCCGCGCTCGACGGGTTCGCGGAACTCGGCGCCACGGTGTGGTGCGAGCAGGCGGCGGCCGAACTCACCGCGACCGGTGAGCATGTGCGTCGCGCCGCCACCAGCGCCGTCGCCGCCCTCACCCCGCAGGAGCTTCAGGTGAGCCTGCTGCTCGTTGACGGCCGCACCACCCGGGAGGCCGCCGCCGCCCTGTTCCTCAGCCCCAAAACGGTCGAGTACCACCTGCGCAAGGTGTACACCAAACTCGGGATCAACTCCCGCAGCGACCTCGCCAAGCTGCTTCCGCCGCCGTCCCCGACCGGCTCGTGACCCGCTCCCAACGGACACCCGGACCACGTGCCGCATTCGGGACGACCCTCCCCCAATGATCACGATCCGGTCTCGGAACCCTCGAACCGCTTGCGCGTGAAAGCGCTTTCGAGCAGGATTCGAAACAGGATGAGAGCGCTCTCATCCCGGGAGGAGAGTCTCCCGCCTCGCGGCGCCCGTCCCGGCCCGCTGAAGCGACGAAGGAGTCACATGCGCACCACGTTCATCCGCACCGTGGCGGTTCCCGCCGCGGTGTTGGCCATGCTCGCCACCGGTTGTTCGCAGCCGGCGGCCACGACCGCCTCGACCCCGCCCCCGGCGTCCAATGAGCCGGTCACCCTGACGGTGGCCACGTTCAACGAGTTCGGCTACGAGGAGCTCTTCAAGGAGTACACCACGCTGCATCCGAACGTCACGATCACACCCAAGAAGGCGGCCACCTCGAACGAGGCCCGCGAGAACTACTTCAGCAAGCTGGCCGCCGGATCGGGCCTGAGCGACATCGAGGCGATCGAGGTCGACTGGATGCCCGACGTCATGCAGACCGCCGACAAGCTGACCGACCTGAACGGCGACGACGTCAAGGGCCGCTGGCTCGACTGGAAGGCCGCCGCGGCCACCACACCGGACGGCAAGCTGGTCGGCTTCGGCACCGACGTCGGCCCGCAGGCGGTCTGCTACCGCTCCGACCTGTTCGCCAAGGCGGGCCTGCCCACCGACCGCAACGAGGTGGCCCAGCTGCTCACCGGCGACTGGAACAAGTACTTCGAGGTCGGCCGGCAATTCGTCGCCAAGTCCGGCGGGGTCGCCTGGTTCGACTCGGCCGACGCGATCATGCAGGGCCAGATCAACCAGCTGCCGAACGCCTTCTCGTCCACCGACACCGAGGAGACGCTGATCCCGCTCGATCAGAACCAGCCGGTCAAGGACATGTACACCTCGATCCTGAAGGCTGCCAAGGACGACAAGCTGTCGGCCAACCTGGCGCAGTGGAGCACCGACTGGACGAACGCGTTCCAGAAGAGCCGGTTCGCCACCATGCTCTGCCCCGGCTGGATGCTCGGCGTGATCGAGGGCAACGCCAAGGGCGTCAAGGGCTGGGACGTCGCCAACGTCTTCCCCGGTGGCGGCGGCAACTGGGGCGGCTCGTACCTGACCGTGCCCGCGCAGGGCAAGAACACCGCCGCGGCCCGAGAGCTGGCCGCCTGGCTGACCGCTCCCGAGCAGCAGATCAAGGCGTTCAAGGCCAAGGGCACCTTCCCGAGCCAGGTCGAGGCGCTGAGCAGCCCCGACCTGCTGGGCGTCACGAACCCGTTCTTCAACGACGCGCCGACCGGCCAGATCCTGGCCGACCGGGCGAAGGCCGTCACCGTGAACCCGTTCAAGGGGCCGCAGTACTTCGCCGTCCGGCAGATCGTCTCCGACGCCATCAACCGGGTCGACGTGACCAAGAAACAGTCCGCCGACGCGTCCTGGGCGCAGGCGATCAAGGAGTTCGACGCCCTCGGCTGAGGGTGCCGGCCCACCGAATCGTGGGCGGGGTGTCCCGGCCACCCCGCCCACCCCTGCCCAGTGGACGCGAACGGAGACGCCCATGACCTGGCGCCAACGGCTCAGCCGATGGGACGTGCGCAGCGCGCCCTACCTGTACATCGCGCCCTTCTTCGTCCTGTTCGCCGTGGTCGGCCTGTTCCCGCTGCTGTACACCGGCTGGGTGGCGCTCAACCGGTGGAGCCTGATCACCGGCAACCAGGGCTTCATCGGGCTGGGCAATTTCGGCTACGTGCTCGCCCAGCCGCGGTTCGCCGACGCGGTGGTCAACACGTTCAGCATCTTCCTGCTGTCGTCGGTGCCGCAGATCGTCCTGGCGATCCTGATCGCCTCGGTGCTGGACGCCAACCTGCGCGCCAGGACGTTCTGGCGGATGGGCGTCCTGGTGCCCTACGTGGTCGCCCCGGTGGCGGTCGCGCTGGTCTTCAACCAGCTGTTCGCCGACCAGTCCGGCGTGATCAACACGTTGCTGGCCGGCATCGGGCT
>JAGPGQ010000142.1 GCA_018055925.1 Micropruina sp. | reverse complement strand
CCGGACGCCGCGCAGCGGTTCCCGCACGAGTTCTCCGGCGGTCAGCGGCAACGGATCGCGATCGCCCGGGCGCTGGCCCCCGACCCGCGCGTGCTGATCGCCGACGAGCCGGTCTCGGCGCTGGACGTGAGCGTGCGGGCCCAGGTGCTGAACCTGCTGGCCGACCTGGTCGCGGCCCACGGGCTGACGCTGATCTTCGTGAGTCACGATCTGGCGGTGGTCCGGCACCTGTGCGACTCGGTCGTGGTGCTGCGCGCGGGCCGGATCGAGGAACAGGGGCCGTCCGAGCGGGTGTTCGCCGAGCCGGAGGCCGCCTACACCCGCGCGCTGATCGAGGCGGTGCCCACGATCCGGCTGTGACCGGCCGGCGTTCTGGTCATCCCGGACCTGATCCGGGATGACGGTGTGTCTCGTCATCCCGGACCTGATCCGGGATCTTGGTCCGGGAGGGATCCCGGCGTGCGCCGGATGACGGTGTGGGGAACTACTCGGCCAGCTGGGCGACGACGGCGTCGTGCAGCAGGCCGTTGGTGGCGATCGCGCCCGGCCCGTGCGGGCCGTCCGCGCCGTCCAGATTGGTGAACCGGCCGCCGGCCTCGCGGACGATCACGTCGAGCGCGGCCATGTCGTGCAGGGCCAGTTCGGGTTCGGTGGCGACGTCGACCGCGCCCTCGGCGAGCAGCATGTAGCTCCAGAAGTCGCCGTAGGCACGGGTCCGCCAGCAGCTGCGCATCAGGTCGACGAACTGCTGTCCCCGGCCGCTCTCCACCCAGCCCGGCAAGGACGCGTAGGACAGCGAGGCGTCGTCCAGGCCGGTGACGGCCGACACCCGGCACGGGCTGCCCTGCAGCAGGGTCTTGCCGGCGAACGCGCCGCCGCCCTGACTGGCCCACCAGCGGCGGCCGAGCAGCGGGGCGGAGACCACCCCGACGACCACCTTGTCCTCGACCATCAGCGCGATCAGGGTGGCCCAGACCGGCACCCCGCGGACGAAGTTCTTGGTGCCGTCGATCGGGTCGATCACCCAGCGGCGGGGACCCCAGCCGGTGTCCTCGCGCTCCTCGCCGCGGACGGCGTCCCGGGGCCGGGCGGTCTTCAGGGTGCGCCGGATGGTGTCCTCGACCGCCACGTCGGCGTCGCTGACCGGGGTCAGGTCGGGCTTGGCGTCCACCTTCAGGTCGAGCGCCTTGAACCTGCTGGTCGTGATCGAGTCGGCGTTGTCGGCCATCACGTGCGCCAGGCGGAGGTCGTCGAGGTAGGTCTGGTCGCGCATGATGTTCAACCTATCGCTATCGGGCGGCCCGGCGGGTCAGGACGCGGGTCAGGAGGCACTGTGCCGGTCGATCCAGGCACCCTCCATGCGGCGGAACGACTCCAGCCGTTCCGGGGACAGCCGCCCGGCGGCCGCCTCCTCGTCCAGGGCGCACTCGGGGGCGCCGGTGACGTGGGTGCAGCCGCGGGGACAGCCGGCGGTGAGCGCCGCGAGGTCGGGGAACGCCCCGACGATGGCGTCCAGGGTGACGTGGCTGAGCCCGAACGACCGGACGCCCGGGGTGTCGATCACCCAGCCGGCGCCCTCGGGCAGGGGCAGCGCGATCGCGGAGGTGGACGTGTGCCGGCCCCGCCCGGTGATCTCGTTGACCTCGCCGGTGGCCCGGTCCACGCCGGGGATCAGGGCGTTCACCAGGGTCGACTTGCCGACCCCCGAATGCCCCACCAGGACGCTGACCCGGTCGGCCAGGAGTTCCCGCAGCCGGCTCAGGTCGGCGCCCGGCCGCATCGTGACGATCGGGACGTCCAGCGGGTCGTAGGCGGCGATCAGCCCGTCGGCGGGCGCCAGGTCCTCCTTGGTGAGGCACAGCACCGGCTCCAGCCCGGCGTCGTAGGCGGCCACCAGGATCCGGTCGATCATCCCGGTGCGCGGCGGCGGGTCGGCCAGGGCGGTGACGATCACCAGTTGGTCGGCGTTGGCCACGATCGGCCGCTCGAACGGGTCGGTGTCGTCCGCGGTGCGGCGCAGCACGGTGCTGCGGGGCAGCACCTCCACGATCCGGGCCAGCGTGCCCTCGTCCCCGGTGCGGTCGCCGACCACCCGCACCCGGTCGCCCACGATCACCGCCTTGCGGCCCAGCGCCCTGGCCTTGGTCGCGGTCAGCGGCACCCCGTCCAGCAGGCAGCGGTACCGGCCGCGGTCGATCGTGGTGACGGTGGCGACCGGGGCGGCGGAGTAGTCGGGCCGGTCCTTGGTGCGCGGCCGGGTGCGACGGGCCGGACGCCCGAAGCCGGCGTGCTCGTCGTCGGTGATCCCGCCGCGCAGCCGCCGGCTCACCCGCGGCCCACCAGCTGGGCCCAGAGCCCCGGGAAGTCGGGCAGGGTCTTGGTGGTGCAGGTCACGTCGTCCAGGGTGACACCGGGCACGGCCAGGCCGAGCAGGGCGCCGGCGTGGGCCATCCGGTGGTCGGCGTAGGTGTGGAAGGTGCCGCCGTGCAACCGGGTGGGCCTGATCCGCAGTCCGTCCGCGGTCTGCGCGACGTCGCTGCCGAGGGCGTTGAGTTCGGTCTCCAGGGCGGCCAGCCGGTCGGTCTCGTGCCCCCGGACGTGACCGACCCCGCGGATCCGTCCGGGACCGTCGGCCACCGCGAGCAGCGCGCTCGCCACGCAGGTCAGCTCGCTGGCCCGGGAGAGGTCGAGGTCGGCGCCGCGCACCCGTCCGTCGCCGTGCACGGTGACCGTGCCGGGGGATTGCTCGACGGTGCCGCCGAGCGCGGCCAGCACCGACAGGACGGTGTCGGCGGCCTGCGCGGTGTGCGCCGGCCAGGCGGTGGTGACGCTGCCGCCGGCCAGCAGCGGGGCGGCCAGGAAGGTGGCGGCGTTGATCAGGTCGGGTTCGATGGTTTCGTCCCGGGCGGCGATCGGGCCGGGGGAGACCCGCCAGCGGTCGGCGTCCGGATCGGCGCTCACCCGGACGCCGCGGTCGCGCAGCATGCCGATGGTGAGGTCGATGTGCGGCCGGGACGGCAGGGCGCCGCCGCGATGGGTGAGCTCCAGCCCGTCCTCGAACCGGGCCGCGGCCAGCAACAGTCCCGAGACGAACTGGCTGGAGCCGGTGGCGTCGATGGTCGCCCGGCCACCGGGAACCCGGCCCCGTCCATGCACGGTGAACGGCAGCGCATCGACGGGTTCGACCCTGACCCCGGCCTGGACGAGGCCGTCCAGCAACGGGGCCACCGGACGGAGCCTGGCCTCCGGGTCGCCGTCGAACCGGCTGGGACCGTCGGCCAGCGCCGCCAGTGGCGGCAGGAACCGCATGATCGTGCCGGCCAGGCCGGCCGCCACGTCGTGCGCGCCGAACGCGGCCGGCGGACACACCTCGACCACCCCGGCGCCCCGGTCGGAGAACCCGACGCCGAGCCCCTCCAGGGCGGCGCGCATCAGCCGGGTGTCCCGGGCGTCCAGGACGCCGGTGAGCAGGCTGGGGGCGTCGGCGAGGGCGGCCAGCACGTAGCCGCGCGCGGTCGCCGACTTCGACCCGGGCACCACGATGTGCGCCCGCAGCGGCCCGGAGATCTCCGGGGCCGCCAGGGTCACTTCAGCGCACCTTCAATCGTCCTGGTGGCGTCCTTGGCGACGCGCTTCGCCTTGCGGGCCGCCCGCTTGCCCTCGCGCGCGAGGGTCGCCTTGGTGCGGGCCGCCTCCCTGGCCAGCGCCGCCTTGGTGTGGTGCGCCTCGCGACTCAGGGCATCGGCACGAGCCTTCGTCCGCCACGCCAGGTCCGGGCGGCCCTCGGTGTCGGCCGAGGCCAGCAGCACCCCGCCGGTCAGCGCCAGGTTCCGCAGGAACTGCTCGCGGGCCGCCGAACGGTCCTCCGGCTCGGCCTTGAACGGATTGCTCGCCAGCAACTGGGGCAGCATGGAGACGGCCAGGGCGGCGGCGCCCAGCCGGCGTCCGATGCCGGTCGCCAGGCTGATCCCACCGACGATCTGGGCCACCCCGCTCAACCGGACCAGGCCCTTGGCGTCCTCGGGCAGATAGGCCGCCACCTGTGGTGGCAGCGACTTCTCGGCGAGGGGCAGCGCCGTCCGCGCGATCGGCTCGGTGGCCGCCACGAGGGGTTCGGGATCGCGCAGCGCCTTGACCCCGTTGACGACGAAGAAGCTGGCCAGCATCGTGCGGGCCGCGAATCGCAGCAGACTCATGGTCTATGTCTAGCGCCTGCTCGGCCGTTGGCCAAGCGACTTGGGGCTAGTCTCGCAACCATGTGCGGACGTTACGCCTCCTCGGCGGACCCGGAACTGCTCGAGGAGATCTTCGAGATCGACGAGGTGGCCGGCCCGCTGCCCCCGCCGCGCTACAACATCGCCCCCACCGACCCGGTGCCGGCGGTGCTCGAACGGGCACCGAAGTCGGACCCGTCCACGGTCGTCCGCAAGCTGGTCGAGCTGCGCTGGGGGCTGGTGCCGTCCTGGTCGTCGGACGCGAAGGGCGCCGCCCGGATGATCAACGCGCGCTACGAGACGGTGGCCACCAAACCGGCGTTCCGCCGGGCGCTGGCCACCCGCCGCTGCCTGCTGCCGGCCGACGGCTTCTACGAGTGGTACGCGGCGCCGTCCGACCCGTCCCTGCCGGCCCGCCGGCGCCCACCGAAGCAGCCGTTCTTCATCCGGCCGGCGGACGGGTCGCTGCTGGCGATGGCGGGGCTGTACGAGTTCTGGAAGACGCCGGCGGGCGAGTGGCTGAGCACCTGCACCATCATCACCACCTCGGCCGCCGACGCGGTCGGGCAGATCCACGAACGTATGCCGATGACGGTGCACCCGGACCACTGGGACGCCTGGCTCGACCCGTCCCTGACCGAGGGCGCGGTCGACCTGCTGGCCACACCCGGCGCCGACCTGGAGGCGTACGCGGTCTCCCGGCTGGTCAGCACGGTCGGCAACGACGGCCCCGAGTTGATCGTCCCGCTGGCCGACTCGTAGGCGGACGCCGAGGTCCCGGGTCGAGCCCGGGACGACGAACCCCCCACCGGGACGACGAACCCCTCAACCGGGACGGCGAACCCTGCCCGGGAGGACGAGGCACTCCCCGTCATCCCGGCGAACGCCGGGATCTCACCCGCGCACGCCCTGCCGTCGAGGTCCCGGGTCGAGCCCGGGACGACGAACCCCTCAACCGGGACGGTGAACCCTGCCCGGGAGGACGAGGCACTCCCGTCATCCCGGCGAACGCCGGGATCTCACCGGCGCACGCCCTGCCGTCGAGGTCCCGGGTCGAGCCCGGGACGACGAACCGGGCGGCCGCGGGGGAATAGCACCCCGCCGGCGGACGTTGCCAGGCATGTGATCAGCACCCTCGGCAGCGCGCGTACGGAGCGACCCGCGGCCCACCTGGCCGACCCGCTACTCTCGTACGCGATGACCATCCCTTCAGCCGACACCGATCCCGTCGTCGACCCGGCCACCGAGACCCCCGAGGAGCGGGTCGCCCGCTTCGAGCGCGACGCCATGGTCTTCCTCGATCAGCTGTACGGGGCCGCGCTGCGGATGACCCGCAACCTGGCCGACGCCGAGGACCTGGTTCAGGACACCTATACCAAGGCGTTCGCCTCGTTCCATCAGTTCACGCCCGGCACGAACCTGAAGGCGTGGCTGTACCGGATCCTGACCAACAGCTTCATCAACACCTACCGCAAGAAGCAGCGCCAGCCGCAGCTCTCCGGCGGCGACCAGCTCGAGGATTGGCAGCTCGCCCGGGCCGAGGCGCACACCTCGGACGGCCTGCGCACCGCCGAGATGGAGGCACTCGACCGGATGCCCGATTCGGCGGTCACGGACGCGATGAACGCGCTGTCGCCCGACTTCCGGCTCGCGGTCTACCTGGCCGACGTCGAGGGCTTCTCGTACAAGGAGATCGCCGAGATCATGGGCACCCCGATCGGCACGGTGATGTCGCGGCTCAACCGGGGCCGCAACCAGTTGCGGACGGCGCTGGCCGACTACGCCCGCGAGCACGGCCTGGGACGCCGCGGTGGCGACGATTACTGAGCGCGACTGCGCGGCCGCGCTGGCCCGGCTCTATGAGTTCCTCGACCACGAGCTGTGCAGTGCTGACGAGGACGCGATCCGCGCCCACCTGGACGCCTGCGAACCGTGCCTGGACGCCTTCGCCGTCGAGGAGCACATCCGGGCCATGGTGAAGCGCTGCTGCGGCGGCTCCCGGGCACCCGACACGCTGCGCGTCCGGATCACCCAGGTCACCACGACGGTGATCGTCCGCGGCGAACCCTGACGCCCACCGGAACCTGAAAAGCCCCGGCACCACGGGTGCCGGGGCTTCGTCGTCTCGCGGGATCAGGCGTTCGGGCGCTTGCCGTGATTCGCCTTGTTCTTGCGCCGAGCGCGCCGCTTGCGTCCGCCCTTGCCCATGCTGGTCTCCTGTCGTGCCGGTCGGTGGAGGCGCCGGTTCCGGCGCGGCTGATCATTCTGCCATAGGGTGACGATCATGCTGACGATGGCCGAGGTGATCGCGGCGCACACCGATCTCGCGGCCGAGGACTTCGCCTGGCTCGACCACCTGGTGGCCGAATGGCACCTGTTGGCCGACCTGTCCTTCTCGGATCTGATCCTGTGGGTGCCGGGGGCCGACGACAATGTGTTCTGGGCGGCGGCTCAGGTCCGTCCGACCACCGGGCCGACCGCGCTGGAGGACGATGTGGTCGGCGAGGACATCTCGTACAACCCCGAACACCTGGTGACCGAGGCCTACCTGTCGGGGGAGATCGCCCGGATCAGCGACAACCAGCTGCACGCCGGGATCCCGGTGGACGTGCACGCCATCCCGGTGGTCCTGCACGGCCGGGTGATCGCGGTGGTCGAGGCGCACACCAACCGGCTGGGGGTGCGTGCCCCCGGAGCGCTCGAGGACGCCTACCTGGAGGCCGCCGACGTGCTGGCCGGCATGGTGCACCGGGGCGAATACCCGACCAGCGGCGACAAGTCCGTCCCGTGGGTGTCGCCCCGGGTGGGCGACGGCATGATCCGGGTGGACGCCGAGGGGCTGGTCACCTACGCCAGCCCGAACGCGGTCAGCGCCTACCGGCGCCTGGGGCTGGCGGCCGACCTGGAGGGTGAGGACCTGGCGAGCGTCACCACCGCGCTGCTGCGCAACCGGGCCTCGGTCGAGATGGCTCTGCCGATGGTGCTGCGCGGCCGCGGCCCGCGGGAGATCGAACTCGAGACCGCCGACGTGCAGCTGCGGCTGCGGATCATCAACCTGATCGACGACCGCGGCGCCTGCGGGCAACTGCTGCTGTGCCGCGACACCACCGAGCTGCGCAGCCGGGAGCGCCAGCTGGTCACGAAGGACGCCACCATCCGCGAGATCCACCACCGGGTGAAGAACAACCTGCAGACGGTGGCCGCCCTGCTGCGGCTGCAGGCGCGCCGGATCGTCTCGCTCGAGGGGAAGTCGGCGCTGACCACGGCGATGAAGCGGGTGAGCGCGATCGCGGTGGTGCACGAGATCCTGTCCCAGGCGTTCGACGCGTCGGTGAAGTTCGACGACGTGGCCGACCGGTTGCTCCGCATGGTGGTCGACGTGGCCGCCACCGGCGGCCCGGTGCAGCTGCGCCGCGAGGGCAGCTTCGGCTACGTGCCCGCCGATGTGGCGACCAGCCTGTCGCTGGTGCTCACCGAGCTGTGCCAGAACGCGATCGAGCACGGCTTCGGCGAGGCCCGCGGCGTGGTCTGGGTCCGTCCCGAACAGGCCGACGGACGGCTGGTGGTCGAGGTGACCAATCAGGGCGCGCCGCTGCCGGAGGGTTTCTCGGTGGAGACCTCGCACAGCCTGGGGCTGTCGATCGTGACCACGCTGGTGGACGACCTGAACGGCGAGTTCTCGCTCACCACCCGGAAGTCGGACGGGGTGACCGTCGCCCGGGTGAGCATCCCGCTGGGCTGAGCCTGAGCGCCCCGGGATCGGTGACCCGGAGTCGGTTCAGCTGGCCCGGAGCCGGGACCGTGCCGCGCGTCGCTTGAGCGCGCGCCGCTCGTCCTCGCTGAGTCCGCCCCAGACCCCATGGTCCTGACCGGCGTCCAGTGCCCACTGCAGGCAGGCCTCACGGACCTCGCAACGCTTGCACACCTTCTTGGCCTCCTGAATCTGCATCAGGGCCGGACCCGTGTTGCCGACGGGGAAGAACAGCTCCGGGTCCTCGGTGAGGCAGGCAGCCCGATGGCGCCAATCCATGCGGTTTCCAACTCCTTACTAGGGAAAAATCTCTCGTGCCATGAGGGGCTTCGACCGCCTCGAACAGGGCGGTTCACGAGGTCTGGGCTCTAGTCTCTCAACGCCAGACCTCCAGGACAAGGCCCTATCCACGAACTTCGCTATTCTACGCGCGATTCGGCCCGGGGCACAGCCCACCCGGCGCGCTATTCCGTCGGTTCGTGTGGTTTACGGTGGGGGAGTGCACCACAACCGTCCCGCCGGGCTACTCCTCGCCGTCGGCTGCGCCCTCGCCCTGGGCCTGGCCTTCGTCGGTTTCGCCGCCGTGAGCGCACTGGGTGGGCACGGCTCGTTCAGCCTGCAGATCGGCCTGGTGCTGGCCTGCTTCGGCGTGGTGCTGACCGGTGCCGCGATCGCCCTGTGGCAGGGACGGCGCTGGGCGCGCGGACCGATCATCGGCTGTGCGCTGGTGGCCGGTTTCGGGTTCGGCGAATTCCTGCTCAGCCAGCCCTGGCTGTGGCTGCTGGTGCTGCCCTGCCTGGGCGCGGTCGTGGGGGCCGCGCTGCCGTCCACCACGGCGGCGCTGAAGCGGCCCGCGCCCCGCTCGGAGCGGACCCGGTTGCAGGGTTGGCAGCGGTACTCGCCGAAGGGGTCCGGGCGGGACGACTGAGCGTCGCTGCCCGGGCCGGGTTCAGCCGGCGAACGCCTCCTCCAGCAGGGTCTCCTGCTGCAGGCGGTGCACCTTGAGCGAACCGACCGACGGTGCCGAGGCCGCCGGCCTGGTCACCGGCGTCATCCGCAGTTCGTAGCCGGGCAGGAACGCCGCCACGGCCGCGGGCAGGTGCTGCTCGATGAACCACCACGGGCCCTGGTTCTCGGGCTCCTCCTGCACGTACCGGATGTCGACGTCGCGGGGGAAGTCGGCCAGCAGCGCGGCCAGCTCCTTGGCCGGCAGCGGGTACAGCCGCTCCAGCGACAGGATCGCCACCTCGCCGTCCAGGCCGGCCTCGTGCCTGGCCTGCTGCAGGTTCCAGCGGACCTTGCCCGAGCACAGCAGGATGCGCTTCACCGCGGACGGGTCGGTGATCGTCCGGTCACCCATCGCCGGCTCCCATCGTCCCTGGGTGAAGTCGGTCGGCTGCGAGACGGCCAGCTTGCTGCGCAGCATCGACTTCGGCGTGGCCACCACGACCGGACGGTGCCAGTTCACGTAGGCGTGCGTCCGCAGCAGGTGGAAGTGGCTGGCCGGCGTGGACGGCTGGCAGACGGCCAGCGCGCCCTCGTGGCACAGCTGCAGCCAACGCTCGATCCGGGCCGAGGAATGGTCCGGCCCCTGCCCCTCGTAGCCGTGCGGCAGGAGCAGCACGACACCCGACTTCTGCGTCCACTTCGCGTTGCCGGACGCGATGAACTCGTCGATGATCGTCTGCGCGCCGTTGGCGAAGTCGCCGAACTGGGCCTCCCAGCAGACCAGCGCGTCGGGTGCCGCGACCGAGTAGCCGTATTCGAAACCCATCGCCGCGTACTCGCTGAGCAGGGAGTCGTAGACGTGGAACGTGCCCTGGTCGGAGCTCAGGTGGTTCAACGGGACGTAGCTCTCGCCGCGCACCCGGTCGACCACCGCGGCGAACCGCTGGCCGAAGGTGCCGCGCCGGGTGTCCTGGCCGACCAGCCGCACCGGCCGTCCCTCGAGCAGCAGCGAGCCGAAGGCGAGCAGCTCGGCGGTCGCCCAGTCGATCGGGCCGTTGCGGATCCCGTTCGCCCGGCGCAGGAGCTGGGGCCGCACCTTGGCGTGCACGTCGAACCCGTCCGGGAA